>NZ_SNXY01000010.1:2500-302500 GCF_004362745.1 Oharaeibacter diazotrophicus
ATGGCCCCGCGGGGTTTGACCGCACCGTGGTCGGATGGACATGTCTCGTGAAGTGAAAGGTCTCTGGTACGTCGCCCATTCTGCCGAGTGGTGGCGACGTACGGGATCGCGTCGAGTGACCCGAGGACGGGGAGGAGCAAAAGGCTCCCCGTTCGCGAGAGGGTGCGTCGACAATGAGAGCGATCAAGTGAAAGAAGGGCATCTGGTGGATGCCTTGGCGCTGAGAGGCGATGAAGGACGTGGTACGCTGCGATAAGCCCCGGGGAGCTGCGAACAAGCTTTGATCCGAGGATCTCCGAATGGGGAAACCCACCTTCAGCGACCGGAGTTGCGAACGACCGACGCGGATCGATCCTTCGGGAGAGATCGGCGGCGGGAGTTGGCATCTTCGGTTGCAAGATGAAGGTATCTAGCCCTTGAATCCATAGGGGGTTAGAGGCGAACGCGGGGAAGTGAAACATCTAAGTACCCGCAGGAAAGGACATCAACCGAGACTCCGCTAGTAGTGGCGAGCGAACGCGGACCAGGCCAGTGGTCATGGATGAAGAAGCGGAACCGGTTGGAAAGCCGGGCCACAGCGGGTGACAGCCCCGTACGCGTAGATGTCGTCCATGATCCTCGAGTAAGGCGGGACACGTGCAATCCTGTCTGAACATGGGGGGCCCACCCTCCAAGCCTAAGTACTCCTCAGCGACCGATAGCGAACCAGTACCGTGAGGGAAAGGTGAAAAGCACCCCGACGAGGGGAGTGAAAGAGCACCTGAAACCGGATGCCTACAAACAGTGGGAGCCCGCAAGGGTGACCGCGTACCTTTTGTATAATGGGTCAGCGACTTAGTCTGACGAGCGAGCTTAAGCCGGTAGGCGTAGGCGCAGCGAAAGCGAGTCTGAACAGGGCGTTCAGTTCGTCGGATTAGACCCGAAACGAGGTGATCTAGTCATGAGCAGGCTGAAGGTGCGGTAACACGCACTGGAGGGCCGAACCCACGCCTGTTGAAAAAGTCGGGGATGACTTGTGACTAGGGGTGAAAGGCCAATCAAACCTCGAAATAGCTGGTTCTCCGCGAAATCTATTTAGGTAGAGCGTCGGACGAACACTCCTGGGGGTAGAGCTACTGGATGGGCTAGGGGGTCCCACAGACTTACCAAACCTAACCAAACTCCGAATACCAGGAAGTGCTATCCGGCAGACACACGGCGGGTGCTAACGTCCGTCGTGAAGAGGGAAACAACCCTGACCTACAGCTAAGGTCCCGAAGTCGTGGCTAAGTGTGAAACGATGTGGGAATCCCAAAACAACCAGGATGTTGGCTTAGAAGCAGCCATCATTTAAAGAAAGCGTAACAGCTCACTGGTCTAAACAAGGGTTCCTGCGCGGACAATGTAACGGGGCTCAAGCCACGCACCGAAGCTTAGGATTTGGCAGCGATGCCAAGTGGTAGCGGAGCGTTCCGTAGGCCTGTGAAGCCGGACCCGTGAGGGCCGGTGGAGGTATCGGAAGTGAGAATGCTGACATGAGTAACGACAAGGGGTGTGAGAGACACCCCCGCCGAAAGTCCAAGGGTTCCTGCGTAAAGCTAATCTGCGCAGGGTTAGCCGGCCCCTAAGGCGAGGCCGAAAGGCGTAGTCGATGGGAATCAGGTGAATAGTCCTGAGCCTGCAGGTGGTGACGGATGCCGTGTGTGGTTCGCCCTTATCGGATTGGGCGGGCTTCGAAGGCGTTCCAGGAAACAGCCCCTGCATCATAGACCGTACCCGAAACCGACACAGGTGGACTGGTAGAGTATACCAAGGCGTTTGGGCGAATTGTGCTGAAGGAACTCGGCAAATTGCCTCCGTAACTTCGGGAGAAGGAGGCCCCGGTTCTGGGCAACCAGGATCGGGGGGCACAGACGAGGGGGTGGCGACTGTTTAACAAAAACACAGGGCTCTGCGAAATCGCAAGATGACGTATAGGGTCTGACGCCTGCCCGGTGCCGGAAGGTTAAGAGGAGGGGTGCAAGCTCCGAATTGAAGCCCCGGTAAACGGCGGCCGTAACTATAACGGTCCTAAGGTAGCGAAATTCCTTGTCGGGTAAGTTCCGACCTGCACGAATGGCGTAACGACTTCCCCGCTGTCTCCAGCACAGGCCCAGTGAAATTGAATTCCCCGTGAAGATGCGGGGTTCCTGCGGTCAGACGGAAAGACCCCGTGCACCTTTACTATAGCTTCACACTGGCATTCGTGTCGGCATGTGTAGGATAGGTGGTAGGCTTTGAAGCGGGGGCGCCAGCTCTCGTGGAGCCATCCTTGAAATACCACCCTTATCGTCATGACTGTCTAACCGCGGCCCGTCATCCGGGTCCGGGACAGTGTGTGGTGGGTAGTTTGACTGGGGCGGTCGCCTCCCAAAGAGTAACGGAGGCGCGCGAAGGTGGGCTCAGAGCGGTCGGAAATCGCTCGACGAGTGCAATGGCATAAGCCTGCCTGACTGCGAGACTGACACGTCGAGCAGAGTCGAAAGACGGCCATAGTGATCCGGTGGTCCCTCGTGGACGGGCCATCGCTCAACGGATAAAAGGTACGCCGGGGATAACAGGCTGATGATGCCCAAGAGTCCATATCGACGGCATCGTTTGGCACCTCGATGTCGACTCATCACATCCTGGGGCTGGAGCAGGTCCCAAGGGTTCGGCTGTTCGCCGATTAAAGTGGTACGTGAGTTGGGTTCAGAACGTCGTGAGACAGTTCGGTCCCTATCTGCCGTGGGTGTAGGAGTATTGAGAGGATCTGTCCCTAGTACGAGAGGACCGGGATGGACGTACCTCTGGTGGACCTGTTGTCGCGCCAGCGGCATTGCAGGGTAGCTATGTACGGACTCGATAACCGCTGAAGGCATCTAAGCGGGAAACGAACCTCGAAACCAGTGCTCCCTATCAGAGCCGTGGTAGACCACCACGTCGATAGGCCGGGTGTGGACGCACGGCAACGTGCGAAGCTTACCGGTACTAATAGCTCGATCGGCTTCATCGCTCTCATTGTCAACGCACCCTCGAGGCCAATACGGCCACGAGCAACAAACGAAACGATCCCCCGGGACGCCCCAACGGCAACCCGGACAGAGACCAACTTCCTGATCTTCGCCGGCCTGGTGGTCATGGCGGGGAGAAAAACACCCGATCCCATCCCGAACTCGGCCGTGAAACTCCCCAGCGCCAATGGTACTTCGTCATATAGACGCGGGAGAGTAGGTCGCCGCCAGGCCTGCAAAGCTCAGGAAACACACAAACGCAAGCGCGTCGTCGAAACATGACCGGCGCAGCCCAACTTCACGAACACGCCTTCTCACAACGACACCCGAACAATACCCGACACCATACCGACCAAGACGACATCAACCCGCCAGGCTAACCGCCGGCGGGCTAAACCCGCTCCGAAAACACACACACGACCACGCCCCGAACGGCACGCCGCAGCGCCCGAAGCCGCCGCAGAAGCCGCCCACCCGGCACGGAAGGGCGCCCGCCCGCACCCCGCGCTCAAAGTCTACCCGCACCGCGGCGACGCGCCGATAGGAGCGACGACAGCGCCGCGCCGTCCCGTCCACATTCCATGCAGATCCGCGACGGTCAGCGGGCGCATTTTGCGACCTTTCATTCGCGACGCGAGAGACAGGAAGAAGTTCTCCGGTCCAAAATACTGCCCGACCTCGACATGCCGCGAGGGCGGGCCGAACCTTCGAGTCAAACGCTCGATCAGAACGACCGCATCGTCGCCGTCTACGCCCAGGTCGAAGTTCACCCGTGACGTTCCGGCGACGTCCTCCAGCGGAATGCCGGTGATGGTCGACAGTTCCTCGCGAAACGAGAGCAGGTCGACGTCCTCGCGTTCCACGATAGCCTCGCGATGCGTTGCCCGGGCAGCCACTGTGCGGACCACTCGCAGCTGACGTCGTGGTCCATGTCACGTCTCCGGCGATGGCGGCGCAACCGCAGACGGCACGATCCCCGAGCCTGTCAGGGTGCCGACGAGTGTCTCGTCGACGCCACCGCCCGTCAAGCCTCCGGCCGTCCCCGCCACACCGCCGCCGCGCGGTCGCGCAGAGTAGGGGGCAGCGCCGCGATCACCGGCGGCAGCGCGCCGAGCGCGGCCCATGCGGCGCCCACCGCGAGGGAGCCGGCGAGCGACGTCGGCGCCGTCGCCTGCTCGAGCGCCCAGCCGACCGCGCCGGCCCAGACCGCGGCCGCCAGCGACAGTGCGCCGGCGCCGCCGAGTTCGGTCGCGAGGCCGGGGAAGCGTCGGCTGCGCGCCAGCGCCGGTAGGGCGACGACGCAGGCGAAGATCTCCGCGAGCGTCAGCGCCGCGGCGGCGCCGGCGACGCCGCTCGCCGCCAGACCGACCGGCACCATCGCGGCGGCGGCCACCATCTGGACCAGCCGCAACTGTCCGGGGATCCGGCTCTGGTTGGTGAATTGCAGCAGCGCCAGGATCTGCTGGAACGGCCCGGTCGCCACCACGGCCAACGCCAGCCACGCCGCGACCGCGGGATCGTAGAGCGCCGGCGACCCCGACCACAGCGTGACGACCTCTCGGCCGAAGCACAGCAGGCCGACGGACGCGACCGCCCCGACGACCGAGATCCATCGCCCGATCGCGGCCGACAGCCGCCACGCCCTGGCGAAGTCGCCGCCATGGGCGTGCGTGGAAATCTCGAGCCCGGCGCCGAGCGCGGCGAACTGGAAGAACTGCCGCAGCAGGTTGACCAGCGTGCGCAACAGCAGGAAGCCGGCGATCGCCGCGCCGGAGAGCCCGAACAGACCGAACAGCACGACCGGCAGCAACAGGAGCACCGTGGGCGCGAGGCTGACCGCGCCGAGCCAGCCGAGGTGGCTGCCGAGGTCGGCCAACTCGGCGCGGGTCGGCCGTGCGGGGCGGACCGCCGTGCCCGGGTGCCGGACGCTGCAGTCCCGCGCCGTCAACACCTGGATCACGACGCCGAAGAGCAGGAAGAACAGCGCCGCCAGCACGACCGGGCCGGCGCCGAGCAGAACGGCGGCGCTCGACGTCACCGTCAGTGCCAACTGCCCGACGGCACCGATGAGCGTGATCCGGGCGAAGTCGCCGAGGGCGATCGACCGCGTCGTGACGGCGGATCGCACCACCGCCGACAGGCTGCCGGCACCGATCAGGACAAGGACGAGCACGGTCTCGGCGGTGTCGAGCGGCGCGTTGCGGGCCAGCGCGGTGGCGAAGGGCAGGGAGGCGAGGCCGACCAGCGCGAGCGCCCCGCAGAAGACGACGAGCAGCCACAGGTGGATGGCGGCGAAGCGACGGAAGGCGGCGCGGTCGCCGCGGGCGAGGGCGCTGCGCTCGACGTTCTGGAAGTAGATCTGGACGCCGAAATCTCCGACCGCGAGCAGCGTCGCCCAGGACTGCAACACCGCGTAGTCGGCGAAGAGGTCGGGCCCCCATGCCCTGAGCATCAGGCCGACCAGGACGACGCGATCGACGAGAGAGGCGGCGAGGGCCAGACCCTGCGCCGCCACGTTGCCGCCGATCCGCTTCAGGCTCGCCATCGCGTCCCGCCTCCGCGCCGCGCGCCGAGCCGGCGCCGACGCGGCCGCCCGCCGGCGGGCGGACAGAGCGGCGCGGCACCCGTCACGGCGGCAGCACCTCGGGTTCGGCCGCCGCCGCGTCGCGCGAGCGGTGACGGCGCGTGCCGGTCAGCCCCGCCGCGAGCGCGAACAGCATCATGCCGGCGGCGGTGCGTAGCGGATAGTCCACCGTCGAGTGCACCGCCAGCAGGATGACGGCCAGGAAGGCCGACCGCCGGACCGACAGGTCGAGGTGACCGCCGCCGAGGTCGGGTCGGCGGAACAGGTCGACGCCGCGGCCGATCACCCAGGCGAGAACCAATGCCGCCACCACCAGGGCGACGGCGCCGGTCTCGAGCAGGAGCTGCAGCCAGTCGTCGTGGGCGGCGTTGACATAGGCGCGCGGAATGAGGTCGGCGGATTCCTCGTAGAGGGCGTAGACCTTCGGGAAGGAACCGAGGCCACTGCCGAAGGGAAAGAAGTCCTCCGCGGCAGCCAGCGTGTTCCGGGTGATGGCGAAGCGGCCGTCGACCCCGGTGTCGGAGGCGAGACGGTCCAGCATCCGGCCGAGACCGGCCTGCGCGGCGAACAATCCGACGCCGGCGAACAGGCCCGCGAACAGGACGATGCTGGTCCGGCGCCAGCGATTGTGCGGGCGCAGCACGAGCAGAACGCCGATCCCGACCACCGCCGCGAGGGCGAGCGCCGCGCCGGCGCGCGAGCGGGTCATCACCACCGCGGCGCAGAACAGCAGCGTCAGGGTCGCGGCCCCCATCAGGACCACGAGATGCTCGGCCCCGACCTCGCGCTTGCGCCGCGCCGCCAGGAAGCCGACGCCGCTCTCGATCAGGAACGGCGCCGCGAACAGGACGCCGACGTAGAGCGACGCCGCGAAGTGGTTGCGATTGGCGAAGAACCCGACGGCCTCGCTGGGATTGGTCATCGCGTAGAAGCGCAGCGGGCTCGCCGGCCCGCCCGCGAGTTGGGCGAGGCCGAGGAAGACGCCGACGGTCAGGAGCGCGATCGCAGCCAGCAGCAGCGCCCGCCGCTCGGAGCGCTTCAGCATCCTGATGCCGATGAAGAACACCGTCGGCGGCAGCAGCGACATCAGCGCGAGGCCGGTCGCCTCGACGTCGAGGCTGGCAGGGCGCCAGTCAGGCGCCATGCCGAGCGCGTCGAACGGCGCGAGGCGCAGATCCGCGCGCGGGAGCAACTCCCAGACCGCCGGCGGCAACGGCACGAGCTGGGCCACGGCGACCGCGGGACCGAGCAGCAGCAGCAGGATCTCGCCCCGCGACAGACGGGGCGTGCGACCGCGCAGGCGGCCCGCGAGGACGGCGAGGGCGAGGGGAATCGAGACGACCTGCACCACGAAGTCGCCGGGCATGCCCGGCAGCGAGGCGCCGCCGACGCAGAGCCCCGTCGCGAGAACCAGCAGGCACAGGATGAACATACCGGCTTCCCTGGCCGAACGGCGACGCGGTTACGATGGGCGCCGCGCCGGGACCGGCGGGCAAGCGGGACCGCGTCTCTCGGGGAGGTCGTTCGTCAGGGGCTCGAAGAGTTGTTCACCGCCAGGGCGGCGATGCCGCCCGCCGCGCCGAGGATCGCGAAACCACCCACCACCGCGGCCGTCGACACGCCGGCGCCGGTGCCGAGAACGGCAACGCCCGCCGCACCGGCGACGCCACCGGCCTTGAGCGCGCACGGCGAGGGAAGGCCGATCTTGACCGAGCTGTTCGGCGCGATGCTGATCTTGCAGCCGTCCTGATAGGAGACGATCGCGCTGCTGTCCTTGCCGGTGCCGATCAGGTCGCCGACGGCGAGGGCGCCGCCCGAAGCCTTGGCGCCGTTGACCGTCACGCTTCCGACGACCTTCAGGAGCTTGCCCGCGACCTGCGGAGCGGCGGCGAGGGCGGCCTGCCCCGAAACGATCGCCATCACCGCAACGATCAGAACTTTCCGCATCGCCCTAGAAACCCCCGCTGCGACCGAGTCGGCCGTCCCCGACAACTAGCAGAAACACCACCGCCTGGGAAGGCCGTGGCGACCCGGATCTCGCGTTGCGTGTGGATCGACGCGCTTGCATCCGCTTGCGATCGGTTGCGGCGTTGACCGCCGCGCCAAAGCGTGACACCTCACCGACCGCCGCCGACACGCCCGCACGGGATGTCGGATGGTTGTCAGGGGGGTGCATGGCCGAGGTCGTGTCCGGTTCCGTGGTGGCGCGTCTGCTCGCCGGCGCCTGGCGCACCGCGCCGCCGCCGCTGGAGGTCGACGCGGAGGCTCTGGCCGAGGCGGTACCGCGGATCGTCGCGCCCGGCGCAGCCGCTCTGGTGTGGCGCCGGATCGCCGCGGGTCCCCTCGTCGCCGACCCGCGCCTCGTCCCGCTGAGGACGGCCGCGGTGTCGGGGGCCCTCGCCAACGCGGCGCGACTCGACCGTTTCCGGCCCCTCGTCCGGGAGCTCGAGGCGGCCGGTGTCGTGCCGGTGCTCTTCAAGGGGCTCGCGCTGGCCGGCGCCTATCCCGGACCCAATCTCAGGCCGCTCGGCGACTTCGATCTCGTCGTCCGCGCCGCCGATCACGCCCGCGCCGTCGACGTCCTGTCGCGCGGGGCGACGGAACAATCCCTGCCGCACGAGGGCCAGTTCCGGTACGCCGGCCTCTCGGCCGGAATGCCCGGCGCGGCCGTCGACCTGCACGGCGGCCTGCCGGCCGCCTACGGCCTCGCGCCCGACAGCCTGTTCGGCGAGGCGGTCGCGCTCGGGGTCGGCGCGGACGTGCGGGTGCTGGCGCCGCGGCCGGAGCATCACCTGCGCCTCGTCGCGATGCACATGCTCCGCCATGGCGGCTGGCGTCCGCTCTGGCTGGTCGACGTCGCGGCGCTGGTCGAGACCGCCGGTCCCGGGTTCGACTGGGATGAGGCGCTCGGGCGCGATCCGCTCGCCCGGGCCTGGACCGCCACCGCGATCGGCCTCGCCGCCACCCTGCTCGACTGTCGCCCGCCCGCAGGCGTGGCGATGCCGCCGCCGGCCTGGGTGGTGCGGGCGGTGCTCGCCGAGTGGTGCGATCCGAGGGCCGCCCGCTTCCTGTCGCCGGCGGTCGAGTTCTCGCCGGGCTTCGTCCGTCGGCGCCTCGCCTCTTACTGGATCAACCCCGTCGCCGCCGCGATCGCGCGCGGGGTGCCGCCGTCGGTGTCGTCGCCGCGGGCGGTGCAGACCGCCCATTTCGCCGCCTCGGTGGCGCGGGCGGCGTTGAAGGCCGCGTCCGGCCGGGGGTGGCGGCCGTGACCGCCGACGCCGCCGCGCCGGCGCTCGGGGAGGTGGTCGCGCTGCTCGGCGACGCCTTGGCCACGGCGCCGCGGCGCTTCGGCGGGCTGGTCGCGCTGTCGATCGGCTCGGCGGTGCTGGAGAGCGCCGCGCTGATGCTGCTCCCGGTCGTGCTCGGCGGCCCCGCCGTGCTGCCGGGGCTGCCGGCGCTCGGCCCGGTCGCCCTCGGGGGCGTCTATCTCGCCCTGGTCGGCCTCGCCGCCGCCGCGCTCTACGGTCAGGCGACCGAGTCCGAGGTGCTGATCCGCCGTTTCGGCGAACGGCTGCGGACGCGCCTGCACGAGGCGGTGCTCGGCGCGGCCTGGGGCAGCCCCGCGCTGGCGCATCCGAGCGAACTCCAGCACGCGATCTTCGCCGAGGCGGGCCAGTGCGCCTTCGCCGTCCGGCTCGGCATCGACCTGGTCGGTCGTCTGGTGACCCTGCCGGCGCTGCTCGTCGCGGCCCTGGTGCTGTCGCCCGGCGTCACCCTGGCGGTGGGGGCGATGGCGCTCGTCCTCGGCCTGCCGACGCTGCGCCTCGCGCGGCGCGCCTACCGCCTCTCCGGCACGCTGGTGCGCGAGAACCGGGCGCTGGCGGCTACGCTCTCCGACGAACTGTCGGGCCTGAAGCCGATCAAGGTGCTCCGGGCCGAACCGGCGCGCGGGCTCGCCTTCGCGGCGCGGCTGGAGGCGCTCGGCGAGGCGACCGCCGCACAGGCGCGCGCGACCGCCGGCGTCCGGGCGTGGCAGCGCCTCGCCACGGCCTGCGCGGTCGCCGGCGGCGCCGGCTACGGGCTCGCCGTCATGGAGATCGACGGCGCCTCGATGATCGCGCTCGCGGTCGCGGCGCTCCGTCTCGCGTCCGGCGGGATGCAGACGGTCGAGACCTGGCGCCAGCTCTCCAGGCTGCTGCCGATCTACGAGCAGGTCCGCCGCCGCGAGGCCGACTGCCTCGCCGTCGGCGAACCCGCGGCGGCACCGACGCCGCCGCGGCTCCGCCGGTCGCTGTCGTTCGCCGCGGTCGCCTACGTCCACCCCGGTGCACCGGCGCCGACGCTCTCGGGCATCGACCTCGAACTGCCGGCCCGCGGCGTCACCGCGCTGGTCGGTCCGTCGGGCGCGGGCAAGTCGACGCTTGTCGACCTCGCCATGGGCCTGATCGCGCCGACGGCGGGGACGGTCGCGGTCGACGGCGCGGTGCTCGGTGCCGCCGACCGGGTGGCCTGGCGCGGGCGCGTCGCCTACGTGCCGCAGGACGGCTTCCTGTTCCACGACAGCATCCGCGCCAATCTCGCGGTCGCCGCGCCGGCGGCCGACGACGCCGCGATCGAGGCGGCGCTTCGCCGTGCGGCCGCCGATTTCGTGTTCGCCCTGCCGGACGGGCTCGACACCCGCGTCGGCGACCGCGGTTCGCGCCTGTCCGGCGGCGAACGCCAGCGCATCATGATCGCCCGCGCCCTGCTGCAGGACGCCGACCTCGTCGTGTTCGACGAATCGACGTCGGCCCTCGACGCCGACACCGAGGCCAAGGTGCTCGCCGCGGTCGCCGAACTCGCGAGCCGGGCCTGCGTGATCCTCGTCGCCCACCGTCCCGCGGCGATCGCCCTCGCCGATCGGGTGGTGCAGCTCGAGGCCGGCCGGATCGTGGCCGTCCGCGAGAGGCGGGGCGCCGCGGCGGGTTGACGTCGGCTCGTCAGGCGCCCCGGAAGTCCGCGGTCGCCGCGAGGAAATCGCGCTCGAACACCCCGTAACGATGGCGTTCGTGCCAGCGGTGGTGGCCGGCGGCGCCGAACCGCCGCGCGAGGTCGCCGTCGCGCAGGAGGTCGACCAGGGCGTCGACGACGGCGTCGGGGCGGGCGCGGCTGCGGGCGAAGCCGGTGACACCGTCGGCGACGAGGTCGCCGCCGGCATCCTCGGTGGAGCTCAACACCGGCAGGCCGCGCCGCATCGCCTCGATGAAGACCAGCCCGAAGCCCTCGCCGCGGCTCGGCATCGCCAGGACGCGGGTGCGCCGCCACAGCGCCTCGACGTCCGCGGCCGGCACGAAGCCGGTCACCTCGATCGACGCCGCGGCGGGCGAAGCGGCCGCGAGCGCGCGGACCGCGGCGACGCCGACGCCGCCGCCCGCCAGCACCAGACGGGCGCCGGGCACGGCGGCCGCCACCCGCGGCCAGATCGAGATCAGGAGGTCGTGCCCCTTCGGCAGGCCGTCGTCGATGCGCCCGAGCAGCAGCACCGTCGGCGGCGCGTCGGCGGGGCCGACGGCGTCCGGCGCCTCGTCCTCCTCGGTGGCGAGCCGGCAGAGCGCGACGCGCCGGCAGCGGCCGAGGCTCGCGGCCGCCCGCTCCAGCGTGTAGCCGCTGTTGACGAGCACGAGGTCGGCGCGCGCGAGGGCGTCGGCGTAGTCGGGCCGGGGGCGGTCCCAGATCTCCTCCCCGTGGGCCCAGGCGGCATGGCCGGCACCGCCGAGCGCGGCGAAGGGGCGGGCGCGCAGGGTGCCGGCGAAGTCGTGGTAGACGTGATCGGCCCGCGCGGCGGCGACGGCGAGGCGGGCGACGAAGCCGAGCCGGCTGCCCGCACAGCCGCGCACCGGCACGTCGTGGACGCGAAATGCGCCGGTCTCCATGCACGACAGGCCGCGCGCCGGACCGATCCGGCCGAGCACCTTCGCGGTGAGCCGGGCGACGACGGCGATACCGCCGGCGCCAGGGGCGAGATACTGCGCCGCCACCAGCGCCCGCGGCGTGCTCATGCGCCGGCGACCGGCGCTCGGCGCGCCGTCGCACCGATGAAGCCGAGGACGGCCGGCTCGACCTTGTCCAGGATCGCCATCAGCACGAAGACCACGGTCAGCATCGCGAATTGGGTCGTGGCGAAGTCGCTGTCCGAACGCATGCCGCACCAGGCGCTCAGCATCACCACCGGAAAGTGCAGCCAGCGCTCCCGCTGCAGGATGTCGTAGACCAGCCGCGACGCCACCTCGTAGCCGAGCGCCAGCGGAATCAGCATGATCGGCAATCCCCACCAGCCGAAGTTCCAGTAGGCCTCCGCGAACAGTCCCATCCAGGTCGACGAGTTGTCGTCGCCGATGACCATCAGATTGAACGTCGCACCGACGTTGTAGACGGGTTTTTCCGGCCACAACGAGCGCGGTATCAGAACGGTGAGGACGTTGTAGAGGGAGTATCCGGGATTGCCGTTGTCGTAGCTCGTGACGGAAGCCGCCATGACGTGGGCATAATACATTCGGCTCAGTGAGTTGTATTCACGTGATCGCTCGACGTAGGCCGATGTGTCGTTCATGTAGTTGCCGAGGATCTCGAGCCGGTCGGACACGGTGCCGATGTTGATGCTGCCGGTGCGACGTTCGAGTTCCGCACGGCCGTATTGCACCGCGGGCACCAGCGTCAGGAAGGTCACCCACACGACGGCGGCGGCCGCGATCAGCGTGCGCGGCGACCACCAGGTCATGACCAGGCCGAGCAGGTAGAGGATCAGCGGCAGCAGAACGTTCACCTTGGCGAGCTGCAAGCTCCCGAGCAGCATGTCCGCGCACAGCAGCAAGGTGGGAACGAACAACAGTCGCCGCGCATAGCGCGCGCACCACACCGTCAGCAGGAACAGGCCCACGGACGCCGCATGGGTCAGGTTCAGCACGATGCCCGGCAGCGCCGTGGGGTCGGTGTTGACGAACGTGTAGGGTACGACGACGGCGAACTTCAGCGTGTAGCCGATGGTGCAATAGGTCGCCGCGCACAGGAACAGCAGGCGCGAGCGGTTCTCGCCGGTCGGTGGCTTGGGCGCGAACGGCCAGACGGAATGAATGAGAAAGCTGGTCAAATAGAACAAGAAGCCGCCGGCCGAACAAATGACGTTGACCTTGAACAGTTCGCTGGGCTGGATCCAATAATAGGAATCGATGATGTGGTTGGTAAGGTCGTTGAAGACCGCGCGGACGGAGGTTCCGAGGCCGAAATAGATCCCGCAACTCAAGCGAAACCAGAAATAGGGTAACCAGAGCGCCTTGCGGTCGATCAGGGCGATGCGCAGGGCGCCACCGCAGAGGATCAGCCCGAACAGGCCCGGGCCGACCACGTTGACGACGGCCATGCCGCCTTCGTCGAACATCTCGCGCGACAGCAGATAGCCGAGGGTCAGGAGGCCGAGGCCGATCACCTCCCACGTCGCGGGCCTGATGACGTCGCCCTGTACCATGTGTTCCGCCACGCTGGAGCGTACGGCGCCGGGGCGCCGCGACGCGGGAACGCTAATGGACGCCGACCCGGCCCGCAACGCCGCCCGGTCCGGGGCCGCCCGGCCCGGGGCCGGCCGGCGCGACCGTCAGAGCTTGACGAGCCTCGGACCGGCGAGGCCCTCGCGCTCCGCCCGGTTGCGGGTGTCGACGACGAGCCGTGCCTCGGCGAGCGCGGACCAGTCGACATTGTCGTGGTCGGTGACGATCAGCACCGCGTCGTAGTCGGCGATCGTCGCCGGATCGAGCGGCACCGAGCGGCGCCCGCCGAGCGCGGCGTGCTCGCGCGTCGGCGGGATCACCGGCGCCCACGGATCGTGGAACGAGGTGCGCGCGCCGCGGCTCTCGAGCAGTTCGATCAGCCGGAGCGCCGGGCTCTCGCGGGTGTCGTCGACGTTCTTCTTGTAGGCGATGCCGACCACCAGCACGTGGGCGCGGCTGAGCCCGGTGCCGGCGCTGCGGTCGAGCGCCTCGGCGAGGCGGTCGACCACCCAGCGCGGCATCGCCGAGTTGATCTCGCCGGCGAGCTCGACGAACTGCGAGCGGACGTCGAACTCCTTGGCCTTCCAGGAGAGGTAGTAGGGGTCGATCGGGATGCAGTGGCCGCCGAGGCCCGGCCCGGGGTAGAACGGCATGAAGCCGAACGGCTTGGTCTTGGCCGCCTCGATCACCTGCCAGATGTCGATGCCCATCGCCCGGTAGACCACCTTGAGCTCGTTGACGAGCGCGATGTTGACCGAACGGAAGATGTTCTCGAACAACTTGACCGCCTCGGCCGTCGCCGCGTTCTCGACCGGGACGATGCGTTCGACGAACAGGCCGTAGAAGGCGCAGGCGGCCTCGCGCGCCTCGGCGCCGTCGCCGCCGATCACCTTCGGGATCCGGCCGGTGGCGTCGTATTCGGCGTTGCCGGGATCGGCGCGCTCGGGCGAGAAGGCGACGAAGAAGTCGCGGCCGCAGGAAAGTCCGGAGGTCTCGAGGATCGGCTTCAGCACCTCGGTGGTCGTGCCGGGCCAGGTCGTCGATTCCAGCACCACCAGCCGGCCGGGTGCCAGGTGCGGCGCGATCGACCGCGCGGTCGCCTCGACGTAGGAGAGGTCCGGCTGCATGTGGCGCGTCAGCGGCGTCGGCACGCAGATCACGATCACGTCGGCCTCGGCGAGCGTGGCGAAATCGCCCGTCGGCCTGAGACGCCCGGCCTCGACGAGCGGGGCGATCCATTCCCCGCCGGTGTGCTTCAGATAGTTCCGACCGGCCTTCAGCATCTCGATCTTGGTCGGATCGGTGTCGATGCCGATCGCGGTCAGCCCGCTCTCGGCGACCGCCCGGATCAGCGGCAAGCCGACGTAGCCGAGCCCGATCACGGCTACGATCGCCCGGCGCGACGCCAGCTTGTCGAGGAGTTCAGTCGCGCAGGTCGTCATCCGATGCCCCCGGAGATTTCGTGCCGGTCGGTGGCGTCGAACGACATCGATCGTGGTGCCCCGGCCGGTTCCGTCGCTGTATACGGGTGGTGGCGAGGCTCCACAAGGAAGCAGGACCGTCGCTCCAGGGGTTTTGCCCGGTTCGGTCCCCGTCTTCCGCTCGCTCGTCCGCGACGAATGGCGCGCATCCAGCAACCGGAGGGTGTGGACAGGGGCCCCGGGTCCGTCAGTCCGCGGTCGAGAACAGGCGGATGGCGCCGGCCTCGAACACGGCGCAGGTCAGCACGTCGGTCATGTAGGCGCCGGTGTCGAGCGCGATCCGGTTGGCCTTCAGCACCGGCGCGCGGACGGGCGTGTGGCCGTGCACCACGATCTTGCCGAAGTCGCCGTCGAAGTCGAGGAACGGCGAGCGGATCGTGGTGAGGTCCTCCTCGGTCTGGGCGTCGAGGGCGACGCCGGGGCGAACGCCGGCGTGGCAGAAGAAGAAGTCGCCGCTGACGAAGGACGCCCGGGCACCGGCCACCAGTTCGAGGTGGGCGGGCGGCAGCTTGTCCTTGAGGGCGGCCACGGCCTCGCTGAAGCGTCCGCCGCGGACGACGTCGACCACCGGCACGCCGTAGGAGGCGAGCGTCTCGAGCCCGCCGTGGCGCTGCCACGCCGCGAGGCGCCGCGGCTGGTCGAGGACGGCGAGGAACTCGGTCTCGTGATTGCCGCGCAGTACGACGGTCCCGGTCGGCCAACCGGTGGCGATCGCCTCGAGGACACCGGCCGAATCGGGGCCGCGGTCGACGAGATCGCCGAGGAAGACGGTCAGGCGTCGCTCCGGCGCGGTGGCGAGGTCGTCCACGACGAAGCCGCGGACCCGACCGAGCAGGTCGGCGCGGCCGTGCACGTCGCCGATGCAGTAGATCCGGGTGCCGTCCTCGACGCGCCCCTCGGGCCCGCCCGTCGGCACGGGGGGCGGCGCTGCGGGGGTCTGCGGGGCGGCGGGGGCTTCGCTGCGGGCACGTCTGAAGAATCGCGTGAACAAACCGGCGGCCTCGATTGCCTTGGCAGGGCGGTCGGACGGAGGGTATAGCGCTCCGACGTGATCCGCGATCGGCGGTGCGCCGGACCCCGCGGCGGAGGATATCCGTGAATCATGGCCGACGAAACCGCTGAAGCCCCTGCCGGCGTCGACTACCACGAGCGACTGGCGTCGGGATGGACGGATCGTTACGCCGGCGGTGGATTCCGGCGCCGCTACGACTTCGTCGCCGGCTCGGTGCTGCCGGACACGCTCGCGGGTCAGACCTGGATCGACGTCGGCTGCGGCAGCGGCGTGTTCACGCGACTGCTCGCCGAGCGCGGCGCCAGGGCGCTCGGGGTCGACGGCGCCGCGGCGATGGTGGCGGCCGCCGAAGGCGGCGGTACCGCGGGCGGGGCACTGCGCTACCGTCGGGCCGCGGTCGAGGAACTCGGCGGGATCGGCGAGCGCTTCGACGGGCTGCTCTGTCTCAGCGTCGTCGAATACGTCGACGATCCCGACGCGGCCTTCGCCGATTTCGCCGCGCTGCTGGTGCCGGGCGGTCGGCTGGTGATGTCGGTGCCCAACGCCCTCGCCCCGGTGCGGCTCGCCCAGCGGGCGGCCCGCCGCCTCGGTCGCGTCGTCGGCGTCGACGTCGCGCCCTATCTGGCGATCTCGCGGCACGGCTTCACGCCGCGCCGGCTGGTGCGGGCGCTCGCGGCGCACGGATTGGCGGTCCGGCGCGTCCTCGGCTTCGATCCCCTGATCGGCGGTGCGGCGGGGCGGCTCCTGCCCGCCAGCCTCACCTTCGTGGACTGCGAGCGGAGGGGCGGCGATGGTCGCGCCTGAGGCTCGTCCGGATCGGTCCGGCACGGTCGGGGGCACGCTGCGCATCCTGATGGTGGCCGAGCTCTGGCACGGCAGCGACTCGCTGGCGCTCGCGCGCGCCCTGATCCGCCTCGGCCATTCGGTCGCCGTCGTCTCCGACGAGATGTTCCAGGCGCCCGGTCTGCGCTCGCGCGTGCTGCGCGCGGCCCGCCGGCTGGCGATGCCGCTGATCAAGCGCGACTTCAACGCCGAGCTCCTCGCCGGCGCCGACCAGTTCGAGCCGCATCTCCTCCTCGTCTGCAAGGGCGTCCTGGTCCGTGCCGAGACGATCCGCGCGATCAAGGCGCGCGGGGCGCGGGCGTTCCTGTGGTGGCCGGACATCAGCATGATCGGCCACGGCCCCGAGGTGCCGCGGGCCGTGCCGCACTACGACTGGGTCTTCACCACCAAGAGCTTCGGCGTCGACGACCTGCGTGCGCGTCTCGGCGTCGACGCCGTCACCTTCATGCCGCCGGGCTTCGACCCCGAGACCCACGAGCCGATCGTCCCCTCCGCGGCCGACCTCGAGCGCTACCGGGCCGATCTCGCCTTCGTCGGGACCTGGTCGCCGAAGAAGCAGGCGATCCTGGAGGCGATCCTCGCCGCCCGTCCGACGCTGGATCTCGCCATCTGGGGCGACCAGTGGGAGAAGGCGGCCGGCGGCCCGCTCGCGCGCCATTGCCGTCTGCGACCGGTCTACGGCCGCGAGTACAGCAAGGCGATCACCGTCCCGCGTATCGCGCTCGGCCTGCTCAGCGAGATCCGCGCCGGAGCCTCCGACGGCGACCGCATCACGGCGCGAACCTTCCAGATCCCGGCCGCCGGCGGCTTCATGCTGCACGAACGCAACCCGGAGGTCGCCCGCTACTTCACCGACGGGGTCGACTGCGCGATGTTCGCGGACGTCGACGAGGCGGTGGCGCTCGTCGACCGCTACCTCGCCGACCCCGCGGCCCGCGACGCCGTCGCCGCGGCGGGCCGGGCACGGTGCGTCGCCGCCGGCTATTCGGTCGACGATCGCGCCCGTACCATCGTGGCGCAGTGGTCGGCGACGACGGCGCGCGGCGGACGCCCGGGCGAACCCGCGCTCCCGCCGTGCACAGGAAAAAGCGCATCGTCCTTGCAAGCCGACGCGCATCCGTAGAAGATGACGATCCAACCTGAGGGGGCGTGACGGCGTCATGCGCGCGGGGATCGTGGCGATGTGGACGGCCCCGGACGGCGGGAGCGGCGGTGGACGCACGCCCGTGCGGCCGGGGCGCCGCCGTGGCGGAGCACGGTCGTGACCGACGCGAGCCTCGGCGGCGAAGCCCTGCGTGCCATCCACGGTGTCGACGCGATCGTGTCGGGTCGCCGTTCGGCACCGCGTCGCATTGTCGAGCGCATCCGCTTCCAGCTGCCGACCGGTCTCGTCCTGGCCGCCGTCGTCCCGCTCGCCTTCCAATACGACGTCCTGACGACGACCTCGCTGCCGAACGTGGTCAACACCGCGATCGGCGTCGCGGTCGCTGTGCTCGTCGGCTACTACGCCCTGCGCCGGCTCGGCACCTATCCGACCATGCGCGAGGTCGGCGCGGTGCTGCCGGTGTTCTCCGTCGTCTTCATGACGGTGGCGGCCACGTTCCTGGCCTTCCGCTTCGACTACAGCCGTTTCCAATTCCTGCTCGGCTACGCCGTCGCGGTCGCCTGGTTCGCCGGCGTGACCTACGCCTCCTGGCGCGGGCGCCGCACCTGCTACGCGGTCGTGCCGGTCGGTGAGGCGCTGAGCATCCGCGACGTCGGGGCCGCCGACTGGGCCGTGCTCGACGCGCCGGTGCAGCTGCCGCGGACCTGCGCGGGGGTGGTCGTCGACCTCCACGCCGACCTGCCGAAGCACTGGGACGCCTATGTCACCGGCTGCGTCCTCGCCGGCGTGCCGGTCTATCACTACAAGCAGATGCGCGAGACGCTGACCGGGCGCCTCGAGATCGAGCACCTGCACGAGAACATCCTCGGCGCCCACGATCCGCATCTCGGCTATCTGAAGATCCGCCGGATCTTCGACGTCGTCACCGCCGCGACGGGGCTTCTGGTGCTCGCCGTTCCGCTGCTGGTGCTCGCCGCGGTGATCCGGTGGGATTCGCCGGGGCCGGCCCTGTTCACCCAGGCGCGGGTGATGCGCGGCGGCCGCGTCTTCACCATGTACAAGTTTCGCACCATGTACGCGGGCACGTCCGACCCCCGCAATCACGAGGACGCCATGACGCGGACCGGCGATGCCCGGATCACCCGCATCGGCGCCTTCCTCCGGCGCTCGCGGATCGACGAACTGCCGCAGATGGTCAACATCCTCAAGGGCGAGATGAGTTGGATCGGCCCGCGCCCCGAGGCGTTGCCGCTCGCCGCGTGGTACCGCGACCAGCTGCCGTTCTACGACTATCGCCACGTGGTGCCGCCCGGCCTGACCGGTTGGGCCCAGGTCAACCAGGGCCACGTCACCCGCCCCGACGACGTGCTGAGCAAGCTCCACTACGACTTCTACTACGTGAAGCACGTCTCGCTCTGGCTCGACCTCTTGATCGTGCTGCGCACGATCCGGACGATCCTGACCGGCTTCGGCGCGCGCTGAGAGCCTGTTTCAAAAAGTCGGCGGATCGACCCGGCCGACTTTTGAAACAGGCTCCGATCCTCAGCGCGCCTCCGCCCCGTCCCGCCCGATCGCCTGCCGCACGGCGCGCTTGACCGCGGCGACGCTGCGGCGGCCGTCGTGATCGGCCGAGATCCGGTCCGACGCCGCCGCAAAGCGCGTGCGCAGGGCCTCGTCGTCGCGCAGGCGGGCGATCGTCGCCGCTAGGGCGTCGGCGTCGCCGCAAGGATAGAGCAGCGTGTTCTCGTCCGGCCGGGCGGTGGCGGTGGCGCCGACGGCGCCGACGCGGTCGCTGACGATCAGCGGCAGCCCGAGCGCCGCGGCCTCCGCCATCACGACGCCGAAGGGCTCGAATTCCGAGGCGTGCACGAAGGCGTCGGCGGCGGCGTAGACCTGCGGCAGCCGGTCGAGATTGACGAAGCCGAGGAAGCGCACGTCGACGCCGCGGGCGGCCGCGAGCGCCTCGAGGGCGCCACGCTCGACGCCGTCGCCGGCGACCACGAGCACGGTGCGCCGCGCCGCGGTCGCGACCGCCGGACGGGCCAGCGCCTCGACCGTGTCGGCGACGCGCTTGTGCGGCTGCAGCTTGCCGGAGGCCATCACGACGAAGTCCTCCTCGGCGAGGCCGTGCTCGGCCCGGAAAGCCGCCCGGATCTCCGCGCGTGCCGCCCGCGCCGCCCAGAAGCTCTCGTCCATCAGGTTGGGGACGCGGTGCAGCCGCGCACGCGGATAGCCGAAGCCGGCGAAATAATCCTCGCTGCGCTCGCCCCAGAGCAGGAGGCCCGCGTAGCAGGCGAGCAGGCGCGGCACGATCCGGTACTTGATCCAGCGCCTCAGGCCGGGCGGGACCTGATCGGCGGAGGAATCCGCGATCATCAGGGCCGGGATCCGGTGGAGCCTGCACCAGGCGAGACCCTTCAGCATCGTCGGGAGGGCGTAGCCGTGCAGGATCACCGCGTCCGGTCGGAACGCGGCGAGGGCGCGGCCGACGCCGGGATTGTACACCTGCCGGAAGCCGACGCTGTCGATCTCGTCGGCGCGCGGCAGGAATTCGTGGTCGTAGCCGTCGGTCAGGGGGATGGACCAGACCACCGGCACCCCGAAGCCGGGATCGACCACCGGGCGGATGCCGACCTTGGTGGCGAAGAACAGCTTCAGCTCGACGTCCGGTTCCTTCGCCAGCAGGCGGAATAGCGGGACGAAATACTGCACCGGGTGCGAGAACACGATGGCGATGCGCATCCGTGCGGTCATGGCCGCGGGTCTCCTGTCGTGCCGGCGAGGGCGGCGAGCATCCGGCGATTGGCGGCGACGGCACCGCTCGCCTCGGTCCAGGCGAGCGCGCGCGCCCGGGCGCCGGCGCGCCAGCGGGCGCGTTCGCCGGGCGGCATCGCGGCGAAGCGCTCGATCGCGGCGACGAAGTCGTCGGGCCGGTCGAGCGAGAGGTCCCAGCCGGCGGTGGCGGCGGCGAGGTCGCGCCAGGGCGTGCGGTCGCTGATCACCACCGGCACGCCGCAGGCGAGCGCCTCGTAGATGGCGTGGCCGAAATTCTCGCCGCCGGTCGGCGACAGGAACAGGTCGGCGCGCCCGAGCGCGGCGGCGACGGCTGCGCCGTCGACGGCACCGTGCCGGCGGACGGCGACGTGCGCCGGCAACGCCGCGGCCCGTTCGAAACAGGCCCGGGCGTGGGCCTCGTCCTCGGCCGGGCCGTAGACGTCGAGGACGACCGGAACGCGGACCTTGGCGAGGACCTCAAGGGCGAAGTCGAGCCGCTTGATCGGCACGATCCGCCCGACGAAGGCGATGCGCAGGCGGTCGTCGCCCGCCGGCTCGAAACGGGTCTCGATCGGCAGGCGGACGTTGGGAGCGACCACGATCGGGCGGTTCGGGCCGAGGCCGGCGCGCATTGCCGCCGCCTCGGCCTCGCCGGTGGCGTGGAAGGTCACGCCCGACCACAGGCCCGAGCGGCCGGCGAGCGCGAGGAAGGCGCGCTTGCGCGCCGATCGGATCGCCAGCGCGCCGTCGTCGAACTCGCCGCGCGGCGACAGCAGCGTCGGCCGCCGCGGGATCAGGCCGAGCCGGCGCAGCGTCAGGGCCGGCAGGGTGTAGCCGCGGTCGAACACGCTGTTGAGGCAGAGCACGTCGTGCGGGGTCTCGCGGAGCAGCCGGGCGAGGCCGCGCGCGCCGAACCGGCCGTCGTCGAGGTAGCGGGCGCGGGCGAAGCCGAGGTCGCGCCAGTCGGCACGGGCGTCGACCAGCGGCGCGGCGCCCGGCGGGCCGCTCGCCGCCACCACGGAGAAGTCGAAGGCGTCGCCGAGTGCGGTCGCGAGGCCGCGGAAGCTCTGGTTCGGGCCGCTGGCGTCGTTGCCGGGCCAGAAGCAGCCGAGCAGCATGAGGACTCGGGGCTTCCGGCCAGCCGGCGGGGTGGGCCCGGTCACAGCCGGATCCCGTGGCGCTCGGCGAGGCGCTCGCGGAAGGCGTCGAGGCCGTCGCGGCGGATGATCTCGCGCGCCTCGTCGATCTTGGCGTCGATCAGCAGGTGGAGCCAGAGCCCGTGCAGGGTGTGGAACAGGAAGCCGACCTTGCCGTCGACGAAGCCGAGGCGGAAGACGTAGCGGTAGACGTAGAGCAGCACGGCGCGGAGATAGAGCGGCGCGCGGCCGTAGACGCCGTGCTTCAGCGCCCGGTTGCGCCGGGCGGCGCCGCCGGTGGCGGCGACGCGATCGTCGTCGGCGGCGAGCCCGTATTCGCGGACGACGGCGTCGGCCATCGCCAGCGTGGCGTAGCGGTTGTGCTTGGCGGTCCAGTGGTCGAGGTCGTTGAGATTGTGATCGACGAGGTCGCCGCCCTCGAAGGCCGCGGTGCGGCCGGAGACGAGCACCATGTGCTCGTCCATGAAGCGCTGCTCGCACACCGCCGCGCCGGTACGCCAGCACCGCAGCAGCACCACGGGATAATAGCGGCCGTGCCGGATCCAGCGGCCGCGGAACACGAACTTGCGCCGCAGGGTGACGCCGGTCACCTCGCCGGGCTGAGCCGCCAGCATCGCACCCAGCGCGGCGAGCGCACCGTCCTCGAAATACTCGTCCGCGTCGACGCGCATGGTCCACGGCGTCGTCGCGGCCGCCGCCTCGATCGCCCAGTTGACCTGGGCGGCGTGGGTGGTGAAGGCGTGCTGCAGCACCTCGGCGCCGTGGGCGCGCGCGATCGCCGCGGTGTCGTCGCGCGAGAAGGAGTCGACCACGACGACGCGCTCGACGTAGGGCACCAGCCGGTCGAGGCAGCGCGCGATGTGGATCGCCTCGTCGAAGGCGATCACCACCACGGTGACCGGTAGCCGGGCCGCGGCCTCAGCCATGGCGCAGCGCCTCCTCGATCGCGATCGTCGCCCGGCTGACCGCCTCGATCTCGTCGAACGGGATCGGCGCCGGGCCGCCGGTGCGCACCGCCTTCAGGAAGGCGGCGACGAGGCCGGCCTGGCCCTTGTCCTGGCGACCCTTGACGGTGCGGGTGCGCCCGTCGACGTGGAGCGTCAGGCGGGTGAAGTCGTCGAGCCGGGCGACGACGCCGTCGGCCATGACCTCGAGATACTCCTTCGGCGCCGACGCGTCGCCGACCGGCGAGTAGACGATCGTGCCGGTCGAGCCGTCGGCGAAGCGCAGGAGCACCGACACCGCGTCGCGGACGCCGGTGGCGGCGACCGCCTGCACCTCGACCGGCAGGCTGCCGGCGAGGAAGGTCAAGGTGTCGACGAAGTGGCAGACCTCGCCGAGGACGCGGCCGCCGCCCTCCTCGCGGCCGATCCAGCTGTCGGCGGGCAGCTTGCCGGCGTTGACGCGGTAGAGCATCACCTTCGGGCCCGGACGGCCGGAAAGGGAAGCTTTCACCTCTGCCATCAGTGGCGCGAAGCGGCGGTTGAAGCCGATCGCGAGCAGCGCCGGCGTCGCCGCCGCGGCGGCGGCGACCCGGTCGAGGCCGGCGTGGTCGAGCGCCAGCGGCTTCTCGCAGAACACGTGCTTGCCGGCCGCGAGCGCCCGTGCGGCCAGGTCGGCGTGGCTGTCGTGGCGGGTGGCGACGAATACGACGTCGATGTCGGCGCCGAAGGCCGCCTCGGCGTCGGTGGCGGCGTGGCGGAAGCCGAGGCCGGCGGCGGCGTGGCCGGCGGCGAGCCCGGTGCGGGTGACGACGGCCGCGAGGTCTACGCCCGGATCGGCCTTCACCTTCGGCAGCAGTACCGAGCGGGCGTAGTTGCCGAGGCCGACGAAGGCGACTGCGAGCCGCTCGCCCGCCGGCTTCGGCCGGAGCGCGAGGTCGCGCCGGATCGGCGCGGCGGCGCCGGCGTCCGGATAGGTGATCAGGATGGCGAGATAGGGCTCGTCGCCGTCGAGCAGCGCATAGGCCGCCTCGGCGCCGGCGATCGGGAATCGGTGGGTGACGAGGGCGGCCGGCGTCACCCGGCCCTCCTCGACGAGGCCGAGGAAGGCGGCCATGTTGCGCTGCTCGGTCCAGCGCACGTAGGCCTGCGGATAGTCGTGGCCGCCGGCCTCGTAGGCGGGATCGCCGCGGCCGGGACCGTAGGACATCGACAGCTTGAGCTCGAGCTCGCGGCGGTAGAACGGTTCGCGGTCGATCGACAGCCCGACCATGCCGACCACGACGATGCGGCCCTTGAGCCGGCTCACCTCCGCGGCGAGGTTGACCGGCGCGCTCGACGGGGTCGAGGCCGTCACGATCACCGCGTCGGCGCCGAAGCCGCCGGTGGCGGCGGCGACCGCCCGTTCGAGGCCGTCGGTCACGGCCACGTCGGCGCCGAGGTCGCGGGCGAGGGCGGCGCGGGCGGCGTTGGGGTCGAGCCCGATCACCCGGCAGCCCGCGGCCTTCAGGATCTGCACGGTGACGAGGCCGATCAGGCCGAGGCCCATCACCACCACCCACTCGCCGAGCGTCGGCACGGCGAGGCGGACGCCCTGGAGCGCGATGGCGCCGAGGGTGACGAAGCTGGCGTCCTCGTCCGCCACCCGGTCGGGCACGCGGACGACGAGGTTCTTCGGGACGCAGTTGTACTCGGCGTGGTTGGCGAGGCCGGCCCCGGCGCAGGCGACGCGGTCGCCGGGCGCGAGGCCCTCGACGCGCCGGCCGACCGCCACCACCTCGCCGACGAGGCTGTAGCCGAGCGGGATCGGCGTATCGAGCCGGGCCAGCACCTTGCGCGCGGTCTCCATCACCCCCTCGCGGCGGGCGGTGCGGATGACGCGGCGGACGAGATCGGGCCGCGCCGCCGCCTTGGCGACCAGCGACGACTTGGCGAGTTGCATCAGCTGGCGCTCGGTGCCGGCGCTGATCAACGAGACCGTGCTGCGCACCAGCACCTCGCCGTCGCCGGGCATCGGCACCGGCACCTCGGCGACCTCGAGCGTACCGTGGCGATAACTCTGCTGGACCTGTTTCACGTCGTCTCCGCCCCGCCGCCCTCGTGCACGGTGAACGTGCTTACCACCTCGGCGCGGCCGGGCTCAACGCGGATGCGGATCCGCCGCGTGGCCTCCTCCACACCCATGTCCGGCCACCACGGCGCCGGCTCGACGGCGACCGTGCCGCCCGTGATCCGCAGACCGATCCGGACGTCTCCGACCGCGAGCCGGAGGCCGCCCGTCTCCGCCGTCAGCGCGACGGCCGGGTGCAGCAGGAACCCGATCCTGGCGCCGACCCGGGGGCGGCCCTCGATGCGGTCGACGATCTCGAGCCGGTCGGGGCCCGCGACGATCCGGCGGGCGTGGCGCGGCCGACCTGGGAGGTGCGAAAAGCCGTCGTGGCCGCCCGCGAACAGGGTGGCGTCGCCGACGTCGGCGAAGCGTTCGAGCCGCGGCGTCGGGCGCCGGCCGAAGCGGAAGGCGCCGAAGAAGTCGGCCTGATCGGCGCCGTCGAGGCAGAGCGTGTTGTGCGAGGCGGCCGAGCGGGCCATCTGCCGGCGCGGGCCGGCGACATACTCGTAAACGCCCTGGTCGACCACGATCCGGCGGCCTCCGACCGACCACTCGAAGGACAGGAGGTCGCCGTGGCCGTGGGCGGGCAAGGCGTCCGGCGCGAGGCGGCCGCAGTCGACCACCAAGAGGCCGCCGGGGTCGCGCCGGCCGAAATAGCCCGCGTCGGCGAAGGCGAAGCGCGGCCGCGGCGCCGGGGCCGAGCCGGTGATCCGGGCGTAGGCGTCGAGGCAGGCGGCGGGCGCCTCCGCCATGGAGAGGCCGGCGTCGTTGAAGAGGGCGATGCCGCCGTCGGGATGGCGGAGGTCGGCGATCGCCTGCGCCATCCGGGCGAGCGCGTCGTCGAGCGCGGCCGGGGTGGCGGCCCCGAGCGCGACGCGGCAGTCGAGGAGGTCGGCGAAGACCTGGGCGTGGTAGGCCGGCGAGCGCTCGAAATGGACGCCGTCCGCCGGCACCTGCTCGGCGAGCACGGCGGCGAGGTGCCGGAGGCCGAGCCGGCGCCAGCCGTCCGCCTCGGGCCCGGCGAAGAAGGCGCCGGCGCGGATCAGCGCCCGGACGTTCTTGACGAGGTGGTTGCCGCCGATGTCGGTCTCGAGCGTCGCCGCGAGATGGCGGATCTGGCGGGCGAGGCTGGCCTCGGCGACCGGCGGCGTCACGCCGCGCGCGGTCATGCCGTCCATCCAGGCGACGGCGCGCAGCGACAGCGCGTAGGGGTTCCAGGCGTCGCGCCAAGCGCCCGGGCCTGGCTCGCCGGCCGCCGCGATCCAGCTCTCCACCGCCGCGGCGAACAGGGCGTCGTCGCCACGGCCGGTCCACTGCATGTAGTGCAGCGTCATCCGCGCCAGTTGGTGCTCCGGCCCGGGGCCGGGCGCGGACCAGTCGATCGCCCCCTCGAAGGCGAGCGTCCGCCCGAGCATCGTCAGCCGCAGGCCGTCGCCGATCCGCTCGGGCGCGGGTGCCGGCGGCGGCACCGGCGAGACCGTGGCGTCCCGCGCGCGCGGGGGCGGCGGGGCCGGCGGCGGGGCGGCGCGGAGGAGGCCGCGGTCGGCGGCTGCGTGGCGGAGGCGCAGGGCGATCCGGCGCAGGATCCGGCCGGGCGGCACGTGGCGGGCGAAGGCGAACGCGCGGGCGGCGCGCCCGATCCGGCCGGTCATAGCCGCGCGACCCGCTCCAGGAGGTCGAGATAGTCGAGGGCGATCCGGCCGCGGTCGAGCCGGGCCTCGGCGTAGGCGCGGCCGGCCCGGCCGTGGGCGGCGGCGGCGGCGGGGTCGTCGGCGAGCCGGACGACGGCGGCGGCGAGCGCGTCGGCGTCCTCCGGCGGTACGGCGATGCCGGCGCCGGCGGCGCGGAGCACGGTCTCGGCCTCGCCCTCGACGCCGAGCACGATCGGGCGCTCCATGCCCATCGCCTCGGCCATCTTCGAGGGCAGCACCTTCTTGAAGAGGTCGGACCGGCGCAGGTGGATCAGGCTGACGTCGGTGGCGCTCCAGATCGCCGGCATGTCCGACTTCGGGCGTTGGCCGAGCATGACGACGTTGTCGAGCCCGCGCGCGGCCCGCGCCGCCTCCAGCGCCTTGCGCTCGGCGCCGTCGCCGACCAGCAGGAACACGATGTCGGGCCGGTGGCGCAGCCGGTCGGCGGCGTCGAGCAGGGTGTCGAGGCCGTGGGCCATGCCGTGGGTGCCGACGTAGGCGGCGACGAAGCGGCCCTCGAGGCCGAGCGCGCGCTTGGCGGCGGCACCGTCGCCGCCGGGCGAGAAGGCGGAGAGGTCGACGCCGTTGACGAAGACCTCGACGCCCTCGGCGCGGCCGCGCCGCTCGGCGATGTGCGGCACGAAGGCGTTGGCGACCGCCACCACCGCGTCGGCACGGCGGTAGGCGAAGGCCTCGAGGCGCTCCAGCATGCGGATCGCCGGGCTCGCCTTCATCGCGCCGACGGCGACGATGCTCTCCGGCCAGAGGTCGCGGATCTCGAGCACCCAGCGCGCCCGTTTGGCGAGCCGCATCGGCCAGCCGGCGAGGCCGCAGAAGAACTGCGGCGAGGTCGACACCACCACGTCGGCCTTCGGCAGGAAGGGCGCGGCGGCCGTGGCGGCGGCGGCGTAGGAGACGTAGTTGGCGGTGCGCCGGCCGAAGCCCTCGTTCGCCGCCAGGAAGGTCCACAACCGCACGACGTCGACGCCGTCGACGGTCTCGCGGCGCCAGATCGGGTTGCCGTAGCCCGGATAGGGCGTGCCCTGGGGGTGATTCGGCGTGCCGGTGACGACGGTGACCTCGTGCCCGGCGCGGGCCCAGATCCGGCAGTGTTCCGCGGTGCGGGACGCCGGCGCATTGACCTCCGGCGCATAGTAGTGTGTTAGGAAGAGGATACGCATCGAAGGTCCGAGACCGATCCCGCGGACGGCTAGTGGCCGGACCATTGCACGCCGCCCGCCGCACCGCAACGCGGGCATCCGGAACGGAAGGATCGCTCGCCTTGCTGATCGACTGCGTGGTCGGGACCCGGCCGAACTTCGTCAAGATGGCCCCGATCCTGCGCGCCTTCGCCGCGCGACCGGGCGTTGCGACCCGCCTCGTCCATACCGGCCAGCACTACGACGAGGCGATGGACCGCGTGCTGTTCGACGAACTCGGCCTGCCCCGGCCGGACGTCAACCTCGCGGTCGGCCCCGCGCCCTCCGGGCCCGAGCAGGCGGCGCGGATGATGGCCGCGCTCGCCCCGCTGATGCGCGAGCGCCGGCCCGACCTCGTCGTCGTGGTCGGCGACGTCAATTCCACGCTCGCGGCCGCCCTGACCGCGTCGGGCCTGAAGATCCCGCTCGCCCACGTCGAGGCGGGCCTGCGCAGCTTCGACCGCGCCATGCCGGAGGAGCTCAACCGCATGGTCGTCGACCAGCTCGCCGACCTGCACTTCGTCACCGAGCAAGCCGGCGTCGACAACCTCCTCGCCGAGCGGATCGCCGCCGAGCGGATCCACTTCGTCGGCAACGTCATGATCGACAGCCTGTTCGCTTGCCGCGAGCGGGCGGTGCCGATCGCGACCGTCTTCGCCGAGGCCGGCGCGGACGCCGACTTCGTCGCCGCCGCCCGCGACGGCTTCGGCTTCGTCACCATGCACCGGCCCTCGAACGTCGACGACGGCGCCAAGCTCGCCGGCCTGCTCGACGCCCTGGTCCGGATTTCCGAGCGCCTGCCGCTCATCTTCGCCGTCCATCCGCGCACGGCCGCGGCGATCGAGCGCTTCGGCCTCGGCGGCCGGCTCGCGGCGCCGCGGCTGCTCGTCACCGGGCCGCTCAGCTACCTGCGCGCGGTCGGCGCGATGAGCGCGGCGACCGTGGTGCTGACCGACAGCGGCGGCCTGCAGGAGGAGGCGACCGCGCTCGGCACGGCCTGCCTCACCATCCGCGACAACACCGAGCGGCCCTCGACCCTCGGCGAGGGCGTCAATCGGCTCGCCGGCTCCGATCCGGCCGCGCTCGAGGCCGCCACCCACGACCTGCTCGACCGCGGCGCGCCCTCCGGCCGCCTGCCGCCGCTGTGGGACGGCCGCGCCGCCGAGCGCATCGCCGACGTGGTCATGGCCTGGGGCGCCTCGCGGGGCTGAGTCGGGCAGGGCTCAGGCCCGGGGCCGAGCCGTCGGTTCAGGCCGCGCCGTAGGCCCCGAGCAGCCGGCGCACCCGGTAGCGGCTCCAGGCGGCGGGCGCGACCGGCGCGCCGAGCCATTCGCGCACCGGGATACCGAAGCCGGTCTTGCGGCGGGCGAGGATCTCGTCCGGCAGCGGGACTGTCGGGGCGGCGGCGAGCAGGGCCTTGCCGGGGGGCGGGGCCCTGCGGGCGAACACCGGGGCGAGCCGGCCGAGCAGTTCGGCGTCGACCAGCGGCGTGCGGATCTCGAGGCCGTGCGCCATGCCGGCCCAGTCGGCGTCGCGCAGGAGCTGGTTGCGCAGGTAGAAGGCCGATTCCAGGGTGGCGACGACGCCGAAGTCGGTCGCCGGCATCGGGTCGAGCGCCGCGGCGACGAGGCCGGCGGGGTCGAGCGCCGCGAGGCCCTCGGCGGCGAAGGCGGGATCGGCGAAGGCCGCGCGGACGTCCTCGGGCAGAAAGGTCGCGCGCAGCAGCAGGAAGGCGCCGCCGGGCGTGCCGCCGTGGCGGAGCACGCCCGCGGCCTTGGCCGGCAGCGGCGCACCGAGCCGGCGCAGCGCACGCACCGCGACGTCCGCGAGCGGCGCGATCCCGGGCACGGCGGCGAAGGGCGCGACCCGCCGCACCATCCGCGGCAACCGGTGGAAGGTGTCGTAGCCGCCGAGCAGTTCGTCGCCGCCGGCGCCGGTGAGCGCCACCTTGAGGCCGAGTTCGCGCGTCGCCTTGGCGACGAACCAGGTGTTGACGCCGTCGACGCTCGGCTGGTCCATCGCCGCGAGGATCCGCGGCAGGTCCTCGGCGTATTCCGCCGCGCCGACGGTGCGGACCACGTGGCGGGCCCCGTAACGCGCCGCCACCGTCGCGGCGAGCGGCGCCTCGTCGCGCGCCGTGCCGCGGAAGTCGTCGTAGGCGAGGGTGACGGCGGTCGTGCCCACCGCGCCGGCGTCGCGCATCAGTCCGGAGAGCGCGCCGGAATCGACCCCGGCCGACAGGAACAGCCCGACCGGCACGTCGGCGACCAGATGGGCGGCGACGCTGTCGCGGAGCGCCTCGCGCACCAGCGCCGGCACGTCGGCCGGATCCGGCGCGGGCGCCGACTCGGCGGCGGCGATCGTCGCGGCGAGCGAGAACCACCGCCGCGGCGCCGAGGGGCCGGCCTCGTCAACGACCATCAGGCTGCCCGCCGGTAGCGCCCGCACCGCGGCGACCGCGGTGAAGGGCTCCGGCACGCTGCCGAACAGGGCGAAGCCGACCAGCCCGGCCGGCGAGGGCGCGTCGGCCACGGCACCGCCGGCGACGAGGCCCTTGACGGTGGAGGCGAAGCGCAGCGTGGCGCCGTCGTCGGCGTAGTAGAGCGGCTTGATGCCGTAGGGATCGCGCGCCATCACGAGGCGGCGGCGGGCGTGGTCGTAGAGCGCGAAGGCGAACATGCCGCGCAGCCGGCGGACCATGTCCGGGCCCTCGGCGTCGTAGAGTTGGCAGATCACCTCGGTGTCGGAGCGGCTGCGGAAGACCCGGCCGGTCGCCTCGAGCTCGCGGCGGAGGGCCGCGTGGTTGTAGATCTCGCCGTTGAAGACGATGGTGACGCGGCCCTCGGCCGCCGTCATCGGTTGGATGCCGTCGTCGGAGAGGTCGATGATGGCGAGACGGCGGTGGGCGAAGGCGAGGCGGCCGTCGTCCAGCACCGCGTCGCGGGCGGCGTCGGGGCCGCGGGCCGCCTGGGCGAGGCTGGTGCGCCGGGCCTCGTCGAGGTCCGCCCGGCCGCCGCGGTAGGCGAAGATGCCGTTGATGCCGCACATGCCGGCGCGCCCTCCCGGCGTCGGTTCAGCTGCCGCCGAGCGGCCGGATCGAGATGTCGGTGAGGTAGAGGTCGCCGCGCACGATCCGATCCGCCTGCGCGACCGTGTCGAACACGAGTCTCAGGATCTGCACCGGGCAGTTCTCCCGGGGGATCTCGATGTCGAAGGAGAAGGGTGACCAGCCCTCGCCGCCGCCGAACAGCTCGTCCGAACCGCCGAGCGGCGCGGCGCCCGGCCGCCGGCAGATCATCTCCCAGCGCAGACCGCGCCGGCTCTCGAACGTGCCGGCCTGCGATCCGGCGATGCGGTAGCGGCCGGGGTCCAGCACCGTGACCTGCGTCACGGTCATTGGCTCGACCATCTGGCCGGCGAACTCGAGGGCGAGGGCCTTGTCGCCCGGCCGGCCCGGCGCCGCCGTCGTGGTGATCCGCACGCCGCCGCCGAAGGAGAAGGCCCAGGAGAACGGCGTAGCACCCGGGCGATTGCGGAAGCCGCCGTCGAACACGAGGTCGGCGGGGTGCTCCTCGCCGTCCATCGGGAAGACGCGCCAGGCCTCGTGGGCGAGGCGATAGTCCTCGCGGGCGACCAGGACGGTCAGGTAGGACATCACCTGCGACGACGTCGGCGGCGTCGGCCCGCGGGCGAGATCGCGCAGCAGCGCGAACGGGAGGCGGGGATCGGCCGCCAACGCCGGCAGTTCGGCCAGGAAACCGTCGCGCCAGGGCGGCGCCGCGGCGAGCGCCGCGACGATGCGCGGACGTATCGCCTCGTCCGCGGTCAGCGCCGTCAGCATCGGCGCCACCGTCGCGGCGAAGTCGGGCTGGGCGCGCAGCAGGATGTCGGCGTGGCGCAGCACGCCGTCGACGTCGCCGGCGAGGAAGGCGTGCTGGATCAGCCAGTAGAGCGCCAGCGGGTCGTGCCGCGACAGCGCCACAGACTGTTCCATCAGGCGGCGGCCGGTGCCCTCGTCCTCCGAGAGCTGGCCGAGCAGGCGCGGCGCACGCGGATCGAGCGGCGCGGCACGCCACGCCGCGGCGGCCAGCGCCGCCACCGTGGCACGGTCGGCGGCGGTGACGTCGGGCGGCAGCAGCGGCCGGGCGATGCCGCGCGCGACCATCGTGGCGGCGGCCTCGACGACGTCCTCGCGCTCGGCCGCGGGCAGGGCGTCGGCGTCGTTGCGGGCGGTCGGATCCTGCCCGAGCCGGCGCTCGGCGAGCAGCAGCAGCGCCCGCGGGTTGCCCTCGGCGAGGATCAGCGCCGCGCCGGGATCGTAGGGCGCCAGCACCGCGGGCAGGGTGCGGGTCGCGACCTGCCAGCCGAGCAGACCCGCGACCGCGGCGAGGATGGTCCAGCGCACGGCGCGCCCGCCGCGGCGGGGCCGGGGCGCCGTCATTTGAAGAGCAGCGTCTTCACGCTGCCCAACAGCTTCTTCTCGCGGCGATCGTCGATGTCGCCGCGGCGGTCGCCGGCATTGCGGCCGTAACCGTAACCGTAGCCGTATCCGTAGCCATAGCCGTACCCGTAGCCGTAGGCGTGGATGTCGCCGTTCTGGCGGTACTGGGTAAGCACGGTGCCGATCACGTTGCACCGCGTCGACCGCAGACGCTTCAGCGTGGCGCGGATCTGGTGCTTCGGCGTCTTGCCCGAGCGCACCACGAACACGGTGGCGTCGGTGGCGCGCGAGATCAGGTGCGCGTCGGCGAGGCCCATCAGCGGCGGGCCGTCGACCACGACGAGGTCGAACTGCTCGGCGGCGAGCTGGATCAGCACCGGCAGCTTCGGCGACCCCAGAAGTTCGGACGGGTTGGGCGGCAGCGGCCCGGCCGAGATGAAGGACAGGTTCTGGTAGGGGGTCGACTGGATGACCTCCTCCAGCGGCGCGCCGGCGATATAGTTGCTGAGGCCGGTGTCGTGCTCGACGCCGAGGCGCTTGTGCAGCGTCGGCCGGCGCAGGTCGCCGTCGATCAGCAGGACCTTGAGGTTGAGGTTCGCGAAATGGCGCGCCACCGCGAAGGACGACAGCGACTTGCCTTCGGCCGGGTTGGAGCTGGTGAAGAACAGCGTCCTGGGCAGGCCGTGGTCCGTGGAGAACTGCAGGGCCGTCGACAGCGACCGATAGGCCTCCCACAGCCGCGAGGCGTGGTTGCGGATCTCCTCCTGGATGTTGGCGCCCTTGGCGATCAGCGGCACCACGCCGAGCGTCGGCAGGCCGGTGATGCGCTCGAGTTCGTCGATCTTCAGGATGGTGTTGTCGAGGCGCTCCAGCAGGAAGGCGCAGCCGAGGCCGGAGATCAGGCCCAGCATCGCCGAGATCAGCATGTTGCGGTTGAAGTTCGGCGACGACGGCGTGGTCGGCACCTCGGCCTTGTCGACGATGAAGACGTTGCTCGCCCCGACGCCGCCGGCGACGTCGACCTCCTTGTAGCGCTGCAGCAGGTCCTCGTAGATCGTCCGGTTGCTGTCGGCCTCGCGCTTCAGGATGTTGAACTGGATGCTGCGCTTCTGCAGGTCGAGCAGTTCTGTGCGCAGACCGGCGACCCGCGCGTTCATTTCCTCTTCCTGCTTCAGCGCCGCGTCGTAGGCACCCTTCAGCGATTCCCGGATGGTCTGGATCTCGGTGGCGATCTGCCGGTCGGTCTCGGCGATCTTCTTCCGAAGCTGGACCATGCTCGGATAGTTGTCGCGCAGGACCTGGCCCTTCTCCTGGAACTCGATGTCCAGCGCATTGCGCCGCTCGCGCAGCGCGACGATCACCGCGTTGGTCAGGAACTGCGGCAGCGTGGCGTCGGTCGCGCCCTCGACCTGACGATACTGCTGCTCGGCGCGGATGCGCTCGTTGATGATCCGGTCGAGGTTGCTGTTGGCGGCGGCGAGGTTGGTCTCGGCGATCGAGGTCTTGTCGGGCCCCGAATCGATGATCTGTTCCTTCTGGCTGAAGTCGATCAGCGCGTTCTCGGATTCCTGGAGGCGCGCCTTCAGCTGGCGCAGCTGGTCCTCGAGGAAGCTCTTGGCGTAGGCGGTGGTCTCGAAGCGCTTGTCGCGCAGCGAGTTGATGTACTCGTTGGCGAGCCCCATCACGATCGCCTGCGAGCGCGCCGGGTCGCTGTCGGTGTAGGAGATGTCGACGAGCCGCGAGCCCGGGATCGGCTTGACCACGCGCGCGCCGACGATCATGCCGACGAGACGGCGCTCGATCGAGGCGCGGTCCTCCGGCGGCGGGGCCGGACGGGGCATCACGAAGTCGGTCAGGCGCTGGACCAGACCGGGCGGTGCCGGCGCGGTGAGCTGGGCATCGTCCGCCAGCTTGAGGGCGGCGACGGTGCGCTCGGCGATGTTGCGGCTCTGGATCAGCTCGTACTGCGTGCGCAGATATTCGAAGTCGCGGCCCTCGAGCGACGTCAACTCGCCCTTCTGCACGATCTTGGCGCTCGAGCTCGACACCTCGAGGCGGACGGTGGCGGTGTAGAGCCGCGTCGCCATCAGCGTCTGTGCGAAGCCGATCAGCAGCGCCGCCACGATCACGCAGGCGATCACCCACTTGAACCGGCGCACCACGCGCAGGAACTCGTGGACGGCGAACAGGAAGCTCTCGTGGGCGAGCGTGTTCGCGGGCGGCGCGTGCGGGGCGAAGCCGCCCGGCCCGTCGTGCCGGAATCCGGCGACGGCGTGGTTGGCGGCGACGAGGTCGTCGCCGGTGCGCAGGGGGGTGACGTTGCCCGGGCTCACGGGATCAATCCGATCAGGCCGCCGACCGGGGCGATCTTGCCCAGTCCGTTGAGGACGGCTTTGCCGTTGGAGGTCTCGACGATCACGGAATCGCCGTTGGCGAGGGCGGGGTCGACCGCCTTGCCGGCGCGGATCGCGCCGAGGTCGAAGCGCAGGGTCTGCTGTCCGCCCGGCACCTGCCGGACCACGACGACGCCGCTGCCGGCGGTGTCCGGATCCTGGCCGCCGGCGAGGGCGATCGCCTGGGTGAGGGTGACCTGGTCGCGCAGCGGGAACACGCCGGCCTTGCGTACCGCGCCGTCGACGGTGATGCGCTGGCTGTTGAACTCCTTGATGCTGACCGACACGTGCGGGTCGCGCACGTAGCCCTGGTCGAGCCGCTTGGCGATGTCCGCCTCCAGGTCGTGGGCCGAACGGCCGGCGGCCGGCACGTCGCCGATCAGCGGGAAGTTGATCGTGCCGGTACCCGAGACTTGCAGCGTGCGATTGAGCTCGGCGACCTCGAACACGGTGATGTCGAGCGTGTCCTGCGGACCGATCAGGTAGACGCCGGCGACCGTGGCCGGCTGGACGGCGGCCGGCTGCAGCACGACCGGGCCGCCGACCGTGGTCGACGCCGCCACCGGCCCGCCGGTCGTCGGCGGCGTCACGGCGGCCTTCACGGCCGGGCCGGCGTCGCGCCCCTCGGTGGCGCTGCAGGCGGCGAGGACCAGGACCGTCGCGCCGACGGCGAGGGAGCGGTGGATCACCCGGGCCGCCCGGACGCGCGATCGACGGTCAACCAGCACGGCCCCCACTCCCACACGCGCGGTCATAGGAATGCCGCACGACCGCACAACCATGGCACGACCGACCATGGTGAATTCCACTTCCTTCGGTTACCAAAAGGCGCCCGCACTGTCCAGCGAACCCGCCGGGCCGTCCACGGTGCCGAGGGACTCCGGCCGTGATCCGCGTCAGCCGCCGGCGTCGTCGACCTTCAGGCCGGACGGCACCCGGTCCGGGATCGGCAGCCGACCGCCTGCGACCGCGACGGGGTCCTCGAGCGCCTTCAGGAAGGCGAGGAGGTCGGCGAGTTCGGCCTCGGTCGGCACCATCGGCGCCAGGGTCACGGCCGCGGCGATGGCGGGATAGTTGGCGGCGCCCTCGTCCGGGGCGAAGTCCGGCTTGGCGGTCTCGAGCGCCGGCAGCACGGCGGCGTCGGGTCGATAGCCGGACAGGGCGGACCCGGGCGCGCAATGCTGGCGGACGTAGGCGGCGAGGTCGCGGAAGGCGCCGGCGTGGCCGTAGGGCGCGGTCAGCGTGACGTTGCGCAGCGACGGCGTGCGGAAGGCGTAGGCGTCGGCGGGGTCGTTGGAGACGCGCATCCGCCCGATGTCGCGCTGGTGGCGCTCGAAGCGCTCGGCCTTGCCCGGTCCGAGCTGCGGGTCGCCCATGGCGTGGAACTTCATGTCGGTGAGGAGCGGCCCGGAATGGCAGGTCGAGCAGCCCGCCTTGCCGTAGAACAGCGCCATCCCGGCGGCGGCCGCCGGCTCCAGCCGACCCTCGCCGCGCAGCACCGCGTCGAAGGGCGAGCCGTCGGAGCGGAAGTCGAAGGTCATGTAGGCGGCGACGGCGTTGGAGATGTCGGTGAAGGCGATCGGCCGTCCGGCGGCGACCTCCGGATAGACCGCGGCGAAGCGGGTGGCGTAGTCGGGGATGTCGGCGACGCGGCGGGCGATGGCGGCCCAGGCGCCGTCCGGTCCGGTGATGCGGCCCTGGCGCACCAGTGTCGAGACGTCGTTCTCCTCGTAGTGCCCGGCCATCTCGTCGTTGGAGAGCACGGGGAACATCGTCTGCGCCGACAGGAGCGAGGCGAAGCCGGCCACCATCTCGTCCTCGAGCGGCGTGCGGAAGCCGGACGGGCGCTTCGGGTCGACCTCGATGCGGCCGTCGGCGAACATCACGGTGAAGCCCTTGGCGCCGACGTTCCACAGCGCCGGCGCGTTGCGCGGGATGCGCTGCTCGGGATGGTCGGCCGGATCGGGCCGGCGGTCGGGTCCGAGGCCGATGCCGCCCTCGCCCATGCCGAGCGACAGCCCGTCGGAGGTGCCGAAGCGGGGGTGGTGGCAGGTGGCGCAGGCGATGTTGCGGTTGCCGGAGAGGACGCGGTCCCAGAACAGCAGCCGGCCGAGTTCGACCTCGTCGCGCGAATGGACCGGGAAGTCCGCGTCGGTCAGCGGCGACGGCAGCACCGGATCGGCGGCGCCCGCGGGCGCGACCGCGGCGGCGGCGAGGACGGCGGCGGTGGCGGCGGATCGGAGGAGACGGCGCATCGCTCAGGGCTCCTTGGCGACGGGCGGCGCGCCCTCGGCGCCCGCGTGAACGACGGAGTCGGCGCCCTCGACGCCGGTCTCGGCGATGGAAAGGATGCCCTCGGCGCCCGGGGAGACCCGCAGCACCCGGTCGGCGGCGACCGGCGTCCAGGCCGAGGCCGTTCCGCCCGGCCAGGTGACGCGGAGGTCGACCGCGTCGGCGGTGCCGAGGCCGAAGTGCAGCGGGCCGGCGTCGCCGGAGGCGTGGCCGCCGCCGACCGTGTGCTCCTGCGTCAGCACCCGCCCGCCCGGCAGCCGCACTTCGACGAAGGCGCCGACGGCGCGGCTGTTCGGGCCGGGGGCGCGGAGGTCCGCGGCCAGCCAGTGGCCGGTGCCGGGCGTCGCGTTCTGCCAGATCTCGAAGGGCGCGCGGCGGTTGACGACCAGCAGGTCGAGCCGGCCGTCGCCGTCGAGGTCGGTCAGCGCCGCCCCGCGCGAGCGCTCCGTGGTGCCGATCCCGGCGACGCCGCCCTTCTCGACGAACCGGCCGTCTGCGGTCTGCATCAGGAGGTTGTTGGGGTCGTGGATCGCGTTCGAAGGCATCTGCTCGACGTTGCCCTTGGCGATGAAGAGGTCGTCGCGACCGTCGTTGTCGACGTCGCCGAACTCGGCGTGCCAGCCGGTCGAGGGCCGGCCGTCGTCGCCGGAATAGGGCGTGGTGGCGTAGCTGCCGACCGAATAGGGCGCGTCCTTCATCCGACCGCCGCCCTGGTTGTACTGCAACAGCTGGTCGCCCATCGAGGTCAGCATCACCTCGGGCAGGCCGTCGCCGGTGATGTCGCGGCTGGCGATGCCCATGCCCCAGAGCTTCAGCGTCGGCCAGCCCTCGGCCTCCGTGTACTCGGCGAGCGGGTCGAGGTGCCACATCTGCTCGCGGCCCTTGCGGACGTAGTACTGGCGGTCGTTGGAGATCCGGAGGTCGGGTTCGCCGTTGCGGCGCCAGTCCGAGATCAGCATCGAGAGCGCGCAGAAGCCCGGCTCGAGCGGCCGGCGCGCGCCGAAGCGGCGGCCGTCGGGGCGGACGAGCCAGTTGCGGTCGCAGACCTCGAACGGTCCCTTCGGATCGGTGCGATCGACGTAGCTGCCGAACACGAGGGTCGGCCACGCCTGTCCGCGCTCGAAGGTCGCTGTGAACGCGGTGGTCCATTCCCGGCCGCCGTCGAAACCCCAGTCCGCCGGCGCCCGCGAGAAGCGGCAGCCGCCCTCGCCGCGCAGGAGCACGTTCGGCCCGTCCGTGAGCACGACGAGGTCGAGCACGTCGTCGCCGTCGACGTCGAGCGGATAGGCGCCGGTGACGTCGGCGAGGTCCTCGACCGCGGCCTTGGCGAAGGTGATCGGGCCGCCCTTTTCCGTGGTGTTGACGTAGAGCCGCGACGGCGCCGCACCCCCGGCGGCATAGAAGTCGGGCCGGCCGTCGTCGTCGCAGTCGAGCACCGCGACGCCGCCGCCGACGTAGTGGTTCCAGTCGCCCTCGTAGCTCTGCCGGTGCGGCAGACCCTTCGATCTGTCGACGAAGGCGACCTCGGCCGCGGCGTCGGCGAGGCCGAGGCCGGCGGCGGCGAGCGAGACGGCGGCGAGGAGGGCGAGGCGCGCGGGCGGGAACATCCGGTCTCCGGGCCGGCGCGGCGAAACACGGGATCCGCGGCCGGGTCGGCGCACGCTAACGCAAGCGCGCGGCGCGCGCCACGGGGCGCCGTGCCGGTCGGGGCTTGGACGAGGCGGCGTGCGCCCCTATGGTCGCCGGAAACGACGGACCGGCGATCCGCCGCCGGGCCGGCACTCGAAGGGACGAGCAGACCATGACCGACGCCCCCGCCAAGCCGCCGATCGGCCCGAGGACGCGGCTGTGCATGTCGCTCGCCGGCCGCCCGGGCAGCTTCGGCTCGCGCTTCCACAACCGGCTCTACGAGCGCCTCGGCCTCGACTACGTCTACAAGGCGTTCACGACCACCGACCTGCCGGCGGCGATCGGCGGCGTCCGTGCCCTCGGCATCCGCGGCTGCGCCGTCTCGATGCCGTTCAAGGAGGCGGTGATCCCGCTGCTGGACGGCCTCGAGGGCTCGGCCGCGGCGATCGACAGCGTCAACACCATCGTCAACGACGACGGCCGGCTGACCGGCCACAACACCGACTACAGCGCCATCGCCGACCTGTTGGACCGCGAAGGGATCGACCCCGCGACGCCCTTCCTGCTCGCCGGCTCCGGCGGCATGGCCAAGGCGGTCGCGGCGGCGCTGCGCGACCGCGGCCACCGCGACGGCACCGTCGTCGCCCGCAACCCGGTCTCCGGACGTGCCCTCGCCGACCTCTACGGCTTCGCCTGGGCGCCCGACACCGTCGGACGGACCGCCGCGCTCCTTGTAAACGCGACGCCCGTCGGCATGGCCGGGGCGGACGCCGACCGGCTCGCCTTTCCCGAGGCGGCAGTCGCGGCCGCCGAGGTGGTGTTCGACGTCGTCGCGCTGCCGGTGGAGACGCCGCTGATGCGGGCCGCCGCCGCGCTCGGCCGGCGCCGGATCTCCGGCGCCGAAGTGGCGGTCCTGCAAGCGCTGGAGCAGTTCGTGCTCTACACCGGGGTGCGCCCCGACCGCGCCGTGGTCGACGAGGCCGCCGCCTACGCGCGCTCGGCCTGATCCGGTTCAGGCCGGCAGCGCCAGCCGCAGCACCAACCCGGCGGCACCGCAGAGCACCAGCGTCGGCACCAGTCCGACCCTGAAGCCGAACAGGGCGACGAAGGCGACCACCGACAGCGCCACCGCCGCCGGGTCGACGCTCGCCGGATCCGGCACCGCGACCACGAGCGGGCCGGCACGCAGCGTCTCGACGCTGCGGAACAGCACGTGGAGCGCGAACCAGAGCGTCAGGTTGGCGATCACGCCCACCACCGCCGCGGTGACCGCCGCGAGCGCCGCCGCCGCGACCCCGCCGCGGCGCAGCCGCTCGACGTGGGGGGCGCCGAGGAAGATCCACAGGAAGCAGGGCACGAAGGTGACCCACGTGGTCATCGCCGCGCCGAGGAAGGCGGCGGCGTAGGGGGCGAGCGGGCCGGGGTCGCGGAAGCCGGCGAGATAGCCGACGAAGGTCAGCACCAGCACCAGCGGTCCGGGCGTCGTCTCGGCGAGGGCGAGGCCGTCGATCATCTCGCCGGGCTTCAGCCAGCCGTAGGCCTCGACCGCCTGCTGGGCCACGTAGGCGAGCACGGCGTAGGCGCCGCCGAAGGTCACCACCGCCATCTTCGAGAAGAAGGCGGCGATCGGCACCAGCACGGTATCGGGGCCGAGGATCAGGGCGGCGAGCACGGCCGGCGCCGCCCAGGCCGCCGCGCCGAGGAGGACCGTCCCGACCACGCGCCCCGCCGTCGGCCGTGCCGCCTCGGCCTTGCGGTCGACGACGCCGTCGTCGGAAGCGCCAGCGCCGCCGTGGCCGCCGGCCGGGAACGCGGCCGGCGCGATCCGCGCCCCGACGAGGCCGACGAGGCCGGCGCCGAGCACGATGACGGGGAAGGGCACCGCGAAGGCGGCGATGGCGAGGAAGGACACCACCGCGATCGCCGTCGCCGCCCTCGTCTTCAGCGCCCGCCGGGCGATCCTGAGCAGCGCCTCGACGACGACCGCGAGCACGGCGGCCTTGAGGCCGAAGAACAGGCCGGGCAGCCACGTGGTGCCGTGGAAGGCGACATAGGCGGTCGACAGCGCCAGCAGCACCAGGAAGCCCGGCAGCACGAACAGCGTGCCGGCGACGAGGCCGCCGCGGGTGCCGTGCAGCAGCCAGCCGACGTAGGTGGCGAGCTGCTGCGCCTCCGGTCCCGGCAGCAGCATGCAGAAGTTCAGCGCGTGCAGGAAGCGCGCGTCGGAGATCCAGCGCCGCCGCTCGACCAGCTCGCGGTGCATCAGCGCGATCTGGCCGGCCGGTCCGCCGAAGGACATCAGCCCGATCCGCGCCCAGACCGCGGTCGCCTCGGCGAGCGTCGGATGCTCCGGCACGTCGCCGGCCCGTGCCGTCTCCATTCCCGCCCTCGTCCTCCCCGCCCGCGCCGCCGTCGGTGCCGTCCGCGGCGGTGGACCCTCCCCGCGGACGGTGACGTTTCGATGTCGGTCGGCGCCCGTTCCGAACACGACCCTCAGCCGGCGTCGAAGGCGGCGAAGGCGGCCATGTTGACGATGTCGGTGTCGCGCGCCCCGAGCGGCACGATCTGCACCGGCTTGTCGAGGCCGACCAGCAGCGGGCCGATCACGGTGGCGGCGCCGAGTTCCTGCAGCATCTTGGTGGCGATCGAGGCGGCGTGGAAGGCCGGCATGATCAGGACGTTGGCCGGCCCGGTCAGCCGGCAGAACGGATAGAGCGCCATCTTGCGCGGATCGAGCGCGACGTCGGCGGCCATCTCGCCGTCGTATTCGAAGTCGACCCGCATGCGGTCGAGTAGCCCGACCGCCTCGCGCAGCCGCGCCGACCGTTCGCCCTCCGGATGACCGAAGGTGGAGTAGGCCAGCATGGCGACCCGCGGCGTGTAGCCGAGCCGGCGGGCGAAGCGCGCCGCCTGGACGGCGATGGCGGCGAGCTCCTCGGCCGAGGGCATGTCGTGCACGGCGGTGTCGGCGATCAGCACCGTGCGGCCGCGGCAGAGCGCGATCGAGACGCCGATCATGCGCTGGCCGGGCTTCGGGTCGAGCACGTGGCGGACGTCGTCGAGCACGACCGAATAGTTGCGCGTCACGCCCGAGACCATGGCGTCGGCGTCGCCTAGCGCCACCATGGTGGCGCCGAAGTGGTTGCGGTCGGTGTTGATCATCCGCGCGCAGTCGCGCTGCAGGAAGCCGCGGCGCTGCAGGCGGGCGTAGAGGTGGTCGGCGTAGTCGCGGGTGCGGGTCGAGAGCCGCGCGTTCTGGATCGACAGCCCCTCGCGCGAGAGGTCGATGCCGGCGGCGGCCGCGGTGGCGCGGATCTGGTCGTCGCGGCCGAGCAGGACGGCGCTGCCGAGGCCCTGGGCGACGAAGCTCGCGGCGGCGCGGATCACCTGCTCCTCCTCGCCCTCGGCGAAGACGACGCGGCGCGGCTTCTCGCGCACCTTGGCGAAGATGCGCTGCAGCGTGCCGGCGGCGGGGTCGCGGCGGGCGGAGAGCTGGTTGCGGTAGGCTTCCCAGTCGACGATCGGCCGGCGTGCGACGCCGGTCGCCATCGCCGCCCGGGCGACCGCCTCGGGAATGGTCGAGATCAGGCGCGGGTCGAACGGCACCGGGATGATGTAGTTGCGCCCGAAGCGCGGGCGCTGGCCGCGGTAGGCGTCGGCGACCTCGTCCGGCACGTCCTCGCGGGCGAGCCGGGCCAGCGCCTCGGCGGCGGCGATCTTCATCTCCTCGTTGATCGTGGTGGCGCGCACGTCGAGGGCGCCGCGGAAGATGTAGGGAAAGCCGAGGACGTTGTTGACCTGGTTCGGATAGTCCGACCGGCCGGTGGCGACGATGGCGTCGGCGCGGATGGCGCGGGCCTCCTCCGGCGTGATCTCCGGATCCGGGTTGGCCATGGCGAAGATGATCGGGTCCTGGTTCATCGAGCGCAGCATGTCGGCGGTGAGGGCGCCCTTGGCCGAGAGGCCGAAGAACACGTCGGCGCCCTCCAGCGCCTCGGCGAGGCTGCGCGCCGGGGTCTCGACGGCGTGCGCCGACTTCCACTGGTTCACGCCGGCGGTGCGGCCCTTGTAGACGACGCCCTTGGTGTCGCAGAGCGTGACGTTCTCGGCCGGCATCCCCATCGCCTTGACGAGTTCGATGCAGGCGATGCCGGCGGCACCTGCGCCGTTGCAGACGAGCCGGGTGGTGCGGATGTCGCGGCCGGTGAGATGCAGGGCGTTGAGGAGCCCGGCGGTCGAGATGATCGCGGTGCCGTGCTGGTCGTCGTGGAAGACCGGGATGTCCATCAGCTCGCGCAGGCGGCTCTCGATGATGAAGCACTCCGGTGCCTTGATGTCCTCGAGGTTGATGCCGCCGAAGGACGGCCCGAGGAAGCGCACGCAGTTCACGAAGGCGTCGGGATCCTCGGTGTCGACCTCGAGGTCGATGGAATCGACGTCGGCGAAGCGCTTGAACAGCACCGACTTGCCCTCCATCACCGGCTTGGAGGCGAGCGGACCGAGGTTGCCGAGGCCGAGGATGGCGGTGCCGTTGGTGATCACCGCCACCATGTTGCCGCGGGTGGTGTACTCGAAGGCGAGCGCCGGATCCTCGGCGATCCGGCGCACCGGCACCGCGACGCCGGGCGAATAGGCCAGCGACAGGTCGCGCTGGGTCGCCATCGGCTTGGTCGGCATCACCTCGAGCTTGCCCGGCCGGCCCTGGGCGTGGAACAGCAGGGCTTCCTGCTCGGTGAAGGACGGGCCGGTCTTCTTTTCCTCGGACACCACGGTGCTCCCGGTGCGGATTGGGGCGGAGAGGGGCGGTTTTTCGCCGCGGACCCTAGCCCTCCCGCCGGTGCCGCTCAACACGTCCAAGGGCGCGGAACGTGCCCGGCGCCCTCGGCATTTCGGCTATCCGTGCTATTCCCTGTAGTGGACTTCGTTGACGCCGATCCGATCCCGGGTGCAAATCGACGGGCCTTCGCCGGGGGAGCCACCGTCCATGACGTGCCCGCATCTCGCCGCCGCGCTCTTCACCGCCGCCGTCCTCGCCGCCACGCCCGCCGCCGCGGTCGTGCTGACCCAAGGTGACGACGAGGTGACCGACATCGCCGGAGATCCCGCCGGAAACCCCGCCGGCTTCCTGCTCGTCTGGCAGCGCCGGGTCTTCCACGAGGCCGACCACTCCGTCCGCGTCCGCCAGTTCACGCCGGCCGGCGCGGCCGTCGCCCGGGAACTGGTTCTCTTCCGCGAGGTCCGCCACGACAACGAGTGGCCCATGTACAACCCGGTGGTCGTGGCCCCGGGCGGATCGCGGCTCGCGGGGTTCTGGGCCTACGCGAACGACGGCGTGTTCGGCCGCACCGGCGACACGACCACCGGCGCCCTGGGGCCGGTGAAGACGGTGATGACCGTGATCGGCGAGCCCCACGTCGACGCCGCGGCGATGGCGGGCGGGCGCACCGCCGTCGTCGCCTACCGGTTCGACCTTTCCGCCGGCTTCCACCGGCGCCTCGCGGTCTCGGTGCTGAACGCGGCGCTGCAGCCGATCTCGAAGCCGACCTTCTTGCCCGGCCCGCCCGCCCCCTTCAAGAACGTCTCGGCCAAGGACTTCTCGGTGATCGGGCTGAAGTCCGGCGGCGCCATGGTGGTCTACCGCAACCGCTTCGACGGCAACGTCTACGCCGTACCGGTGGGCGCCACCGGGGCCGTGGCGGCGACGGCGGTCCGCGTGAACCCGACCACGATGCCGAAGGGCCGTATCGACGCCCCGATGCACTACCAGGTCGAGGCGGCCCAACTCGCCGATGGTCGCGTCGTCGTCGTCTGGTTGCGCTTGTCCGGCAGTCAGTGGAACGCGACGCTGGACGTGCGCTACCGCCTGCTGTCGTCGCGCGGCGTGCCGGTGGCCGACGAGCGTTCGGTCGACGCGGATGTCGTGGAGGATCGGATCGGGCCCGAGGTGGTGCCGCTGCCGGGCGGCGGTTTCACGATCGCCTGGACCGGTGGCGGGCGCTACTGGACGCGCCACTTCGCGCCGGACGGCACGCCCGTCACCGCGCCCTACGGGTTCGACATCCCGGTCGGAGGCGTCGTGTCGAGCGGCACCGAACTGACGGCCGCGGGCTCCGGGCAGATGCTGATCTACGACCGGGGCTTCGGGTATGGCCAGAGGATCGAGGGCGTCGCGGTCCCGCCGCCGTGACCGCGCCGACGCGCTCGGACTTTCGGCTATCGGGGACTTTCCCGGAGGCCGTCGTCGTTGACCCGGCGGTAACGTCGGTTACAAATCGACACGCATCGCCCGGGGAGCTTCCGTTCATGACGTCCACGCGTTTCGCTGCCGCCCTCCTGACCGCCTCCGTCCTCGCCGGCGCGTCGCCCGCGGGCGCGATCGGACTGACGCTGCCCGACGGCAAGTCGATCGACGCCGTGGGCGAGGCGATGGGCAACCCGGCCGGCTTCGTAGTCGGTTACACCCGCATCGTGCTCTCGCCGACGGTCGCCATGACGGTCCGGGCCCGTCAGTTCACGCCGGACGGCAAGCGCGCCGGCAAGGAACTCGTGTTCGACACCCAGGCCGGCGGCCTGTTCGATCCGGTCGCGATCCCGCAGGGCAGCGGCAGCAAGGTGACGGCCTTCTGGATGCGTCCGGCGACGACCGGCATCGTCGCGCGCGTCGGCGACACCGCGACGGGCAAGCTCGAGGCGGAGAAGACCTTCCTCGCCGCGGCCACGGACCGGCCGGCCGAGGCCAACATGGACGTGGTCCCGCTCGCCGGGGGCAAGTTCGCGCTGGTCACCTATCGTTTCGAGCTCGTGGGGACGACGGCCTACAAGCGCGTCGCCGTCACTACGATCGGCCCGGATCTCAAGGTGATCGCCGGCCCGACCTACGTGCCGGGCCCGCGCGCCAGCTACGTGGCGACCGGCGCGTCCGACTTCACCGCCGTCGACGTCGCCGGGGGCGGCGCCTTGGTCGCCTACCGCAACCGCGCCGACGGCAACGTCTACGTCGTGCCGGTGAGCGCGACCGGCGTGCCGGCTGCCGCGGCGCGGCGGATCAACCAGCAGACCATGCCGATCGGCTCTGGCGGCCAGCAGGCCGAAGCCCAGGTCGAGGCGGCGCGGCTGCAGAGCGGGCGCATCGTGGTGACCTGGACGCGCATCGGCAGCACCGACCGCGACGACGCCTTCGACGTCCAGTACCGTGTGCTGTCGGCCAACGGCGTTCCCGTCGGCAAGGAGATGCGCGCCCACGCGAGCGCCAAGGAAGAGCAGGTCGCCCCGGAGGTCGTGGCGCTTTCCGACGGCGGTTTCGCGCTGTCCTGGATCAACAACGGCGGCCCGGTGGAAGGGCGGCCGCGGTCCTACTGGGTGCGCAGCTTCGGGGCCGACGGCAAGCCTCGGGCGGCCGCCAAGATGCTGTTCAAGGGCGAGCGCGGCTACGAGGGCAACGTGTCCGAGCTCACCGCCAACGGCCAGGGCAAGCTGATGCTGGTGCGCAATTTCGGCATCGCGCCGACGACTCTCGAGGGCATCCTCACCGCGCCCTGACGGGAGACGGGCCCTCCGGGGCCGCCGCGACCGGGGGCACGCCGCCGGAGAGGCCGAGGTCGGCCTCGTCCGCCAGGCGGGCCTCCGCGTCGTGGTCGAGCAGCCACTCGTCGAGCTGGGGCGGGGCCACCGCCGTGCCGGCCAGCATCGCGTGCAGCTGGCCGCGGTGGTGGATCTGGTGCTGGAAGAGGTGGAGCAGCAGCGCGTCGACCCGCTCCGGCACGATCCGGCCGGGGCCGCGGTCGGTCGGCACGCGGCGGGCGAGGTCGGCCTCGCCGAGGCCGTCGCAGAAGGCGACCAGCCGCCGGTCGGCCTCGCCTTGCGCGGCGGCGAGCACGACCGGGTCGTGGTGGGGCCGGAAGTCGTCGAACACCGCCCGCCCGCGCCCGCCGCCCTCGAGGGCGTCGAGATAGTAGAGGTCGACCTCGAGCACGTGGTTCGCCGTCTCGAACAGCGACGGGAAGAAGCCGGTCCGCGCCGCCGCGAACTCCGCCGCGGAGAGGCGCGCCAGGGCGGCGCCGATTCGCCGGTTGGCGAAGGCGTTGTTGCGGGCGAGGGCGGCGAGGAGGGCGGTGCTCATGGGGCCGTCCGTTCGTGAGCGGGATCGGGTGTCCGCCGACGGTGACAGCGCCCCGCCGCGCGGGCAAGTCTCGCGGCGGTGGACCCGGACGCCCCCGACGGCGATTCGGGGCCGCGCCAGTCCCCGTTCCGCGAAGGCCCGACGCCATGTCCGACGACCCGGACAACACCGCCCAGAAGAACTCCCCCTCCTACCGGCTCGCCGCGCTCGACCCGGATTTCATCCTGTCGGACGCCCTGCGCGGCGCCCGCTTCATGCTGGAGTACGAGAAGGTCGAGCTGGCGCTGCGCGCCTGGGGCGTGCGCTCGACCATCGTGGTGTTCGGCTCGGCCAGGATCGCCGAGGACGGCCCGGGCGGCCACGCCCGCTGGTACGCCGAGGCGCGCGCCTTCGGCCGGATCGCCTCCGAGCGCGGCGGCGCGCTCGCCCCCGTCGACGGCGTGCGCGACAACGTCGTCGCCACCGGCGGCGGGCCCGGCATCATGGCGGCGGCCAACCGCGGCGCCCGCGACGCCGGTGCGCCGACCATCGGCTTCAACGTCACCCTGCCGCACGAGCAGCAGCCGAACCCCTGGACGACGCCGGAGCTGACCTTCCGCTTCCACTACTTCACCATGCGCAAGATGCATTTTTCCATGCGCGCCAACGCCTTGGTGGTGTTCCCCGGCGGCTTCGGCACCTTCGACGAATTGTTCGAGGTGCTGACCCTCGGCCAGACCAACAAGGGCACCCGCCTGCCGGTCGTCCTGGTCGACCGCGACTACTGGACCTCGGTGATCCGCTTCGAGGAACTGGTCCGCCACGGCATGATCCGGGCCGACGACGTCGAGCTGTTCCGCTTCGCCGAGGACGCCGAGGAGATCTGGCGGGTGCTGGTCGAACTGAAGCTCGGCACCCACCGCCGCTTCGACAAGGCGGTCGCGGTCTGGCGCTGAGGGCTCTCACCGAGCGCGTAAAGGTCCGACCCGTGGTCGGAGCCTTGCGGGCGAGAAGCGCCCGACCGGGCGCCGGCCGAAAGGCCGAAACCTCGTAAAGCCCCGACGAGTCGGGGCTTTACGAGACAGGGCTCACCCCTCCTCGAGCGCGCGGCGGATCCGCCGCAGCACCGCGGCGCGGGCGCGCTCGTCGGCGGCTTCGCCGACCTTGTCCCGGACGTCGAGCATCAGCCGGCTGAGCTCGTTGTGCCAGTCCTGCCGGCCGCTCGCCCGCGGGTCGATCCGGGCGGGTGCCGCCGCCGCGCCGCCGAGCGGGCGGGCGGCGTGCTCGCCGAGGGCGTAGGCCGCGTCGATCGTCGGGACGTGAACGCGCGCGGCGGGAACGGTCCCTTCGACGCGGGCCGCGAGGCCGGCGAGCGCCGGCCCCTCGCCGTGCACCAGGAACAGGCCGGCGGCGATCGGCGCCCGCGCCGCGACCCAGCGCGCGAGCTCCGGGCCGTCGGCGTGGCCGGAATAGAGGTCCGTCGAGCGGATCCGGGCGCGGACCTTGATCTCCTCGCCCTGGATCCTGACGGTCGCCGCGCCGTTCTCGAGGATGCGCCCCAGCGTGCCCTCGGCCTGGTAGCCGACCAGCAGCACGGTGGCCTCCTCGCGCCACAGCCAATTCTTCAGCCGGTGCCGGATCCGTCCGGCCTCGCACATGCCGCTCGCCGCGATCACGATGTGGAAGTCGTGCAGGAGGTCGAGCGCCTTCGACTGCTCGACGCTCTCGGTGAAGCGCACGTTGCGCGCGGCCATCGCCCGGGTCAGCGTCGCGCCGTCCTCGATCTCGCCGGCGTGGGCCGCGAACACCCGCGAGGCGCGAGTGGCGAGCGGGCTGTCGATCACCAGCGGCACGACCGGGATCTCGCCGGCCTCCATCAGGTGGGTGAGGTCGACCAGCAGCTCTTGGGTCCGTTCCACCGCGAAGGACGGGATCAGCAGCGCGCCCGACGGCCGGATCGCCTCGCGGACGACGGTGCGCAGCGCGCGGCGGCGCTTCTCCGGCGAGGTCTCCGGGCGGTCGGTGTCGCCGTAGGTGGATTCGCAGATCACGTAGTCGAAGCCGGCGGGCGCCTCGGGGTCGTGCTGCAGCAGCTTGTGGTCGGGGCCGAGGTCGCCGGAGAACAGCAGCCGGCGCCGGCCGCCTCCGGCCTCGACCTCCATCTCCACCGACGCCGAGCCGAGCAGATGGCCGGCGTTCCACAGCCGCACCCGGACACCGTCGGCGACGGTCTGCCAGTGTCCACAGGCGAGGCCGCGGAATTGGGTCAGGGCCGCCTCGGCATCCTCGGCGCGGTAGATCGGCGCGACCGGGTCGCGGCCGCGGCGGGCGTTGCGGCGGTTGAGCTGCTCGACCTCGACCTCCTGGATGTGGCCGGAGTCCGGCAGCATGATCGAGGCGAGGTCCACCGTGGCGGGCGTCGCGTGGACCGGGCCGCGGTAGCCGGCCAGCACCAGCTTCGGAATCAGCCCGGCATGGTCGATGTGGGCGTGGGTCAGCACCACCGCGTCGAGCGTCGCCGGATCGAACGGGAACGGCCGGTAGTTCAGCTCCTTCTCCGTCTTCGAGCCCTGGAACATGCCGCAATCGACGAGGACGCGGGCGCGCGCCGTCTCCACCAGGAAGCACGAGCCGGTCACCGTGCCGGCGGCGCCGTGGACGTGGAGGACGGGATCGGAACCGGGCATGGCGAGCTTCTCCGGGCGGGCGGGAACCGCCGGAACCATAGTCCTCGCGCGCTCGTCTGGAACCCTCGCACGATTGCGGAAATTCGTATGTCCGGAGCCGGGGGGCTCCGACCCGAGGGACCGACCAATGACGACACCGTCCGTACCGCGCGCGCCGCGGCGAACGACCCTGGATCCGTGCCGGCGGGAAGGGGCGTCGTCGTGAACGGCCCCTTCTCCGCCGCCGAACTCGACCGTCTCGCCGACCTCGCGCTCGCCTGGACGCTGGCCTTCGTGCCCCGGCTCGTGGTCGCTCTCCTGATCTTCGCGATCGGCGTCGCCCTCGCCAACTGGGCGGGCCGGGGCGTGCTCGCCCTCTTGCGCCGCTCCGGCCACGTCGACGCCACCGTGCAGCCCGTCGTCGCCTCGGTGGTACGCTATGCGCTGGTGGTGCTGGTGGCGGTGTGGGCGCTCGGCCAGCTCGGGGTGCAGACCGCCTCGCTGCTCGCCGTGCTCGGCGCCGCCGGCCTCGCCGTCGGCCTCGCCCTCCAGGGCACGCTCACCAACATCGCCGCCGGCATCATGCTGCTCTGGCTGCGGCCGTTCCGGATCGGGGACTACGTCGAGGTCGCCACCGCGCCGATCGCGGGCACCGTCCGCGAGATCGGCCTGTTCGCCTGCCGGCTCGAGACCGTCGACGGCGTCACCGTGTTCGCGCCGAACCAGACGCTCTGGAACACGGCGCTGCGCAACTACGCCGGCGGCGACGGCCGCCTCGTCGCCGTCGAGGTCGCGCTGCCGAAGGAAGCCGACGCCGCGGCGGCACGGGCGGCGATCTCCTCGGGCCTCGAGGGTGTCGAGGGCATCTCCGACCGGCCGCTGCCCGACGTCTTCGTCGACGGCCTCACCGGCGACGGCCTCGTGCTCACGGTCAGGGTCTACGCGCTGCCGGGATCCGTCGGCGCGCTGATGCGCACCCTGCCGGCGGCGATCCGCGCCGCGCTCGACGCCTGCGAGGACGAGACGCTCCACCCGCTGCGGGTCGTCCGCACCGCGCCCTCGGCGGCCGACCCGAGCCGGCTGATGCGCTGAACCCCGCGCTTTCCACGGGAATCCGCCCCGGTTCGGGGTGAACGGGCGGACGCCATCTGCTAGCGTCCGCCGCCATGAACGAGATCGCGCCCATCGAGGAGAGCGCCGGCGAGGCCGGTTACGTCACGCCGGTGATGGCGCAGTACGTCGAGATCAAGGCCGCCAATCCGGACTGCCTGCTGTTCTACCGGATGGGCGACTTCTACGAGCTGTTCTTCGAGGACGCCGAGACCGCCTCGCGCGCCCTCGGCATCACGCTCACCAAGCGCGGCAAGCACCTCGGTCAGGACATCCCGATGGCCGGCGTGCCGGTGCACGCCGCCGACGACTACCTGCAGCGCCTGATCGCCCTCGGCCACCGCGTCGCCGTCTGCGAGCAGCTCGAGGATCCCGCCGAGGCGAGGAAGCGCGGCTCGAAGGCGGTGGTGCGGCGCGACGTCGTCCGCCTCGTCACCCCCGGCACGCTCACCGAGGAGACCCTCCTCGACGCCCGCCGCTCCAACTTCCTCGCCGCCGTCGCCCGCCAGCGCGGATCGGAGGGCGCGACCGACCGTTTCGCGCTCGCCTGGATCGACATGTCCACCGGCGCCTTCCGCCTCGCCGAGACCGCCGCCGCCGGACTGCCGGCGCTGCTCGCCCGGGTCGAGCCGAAGGAACTGCTCGTCCCCGACAACCTCTTCGACGAGGACGAGCTCCGCCGCACCTGGAAGGCCTCCGGCGCCGCCGTCGCCCCCGTGCCGCGCGCCTTCTTCGACGGCGCCACCGCCCACGACCGCCTCGCCGCCTATTACGGCGTCCGCGCCCTCGACGGCTTCGGCGCCTTCTCGCGGCTGGAGCTGTCGGCGGCCGCCGCCGTGGTCGCCTACGTGGAGAAGACCCAGGTCGGCGGCCGGCCGCCGCTCGACCCGCCCGCCCGCGACGCCGAGGGCGGCGTCATGGCGATCGACGCGGCGACCCGCGCCAACCTCGAACTGGTGCGCACTCTCTCCGGCGAGCGCCGCGGCAGCCTGCTCGCCGCCGTCGACCGCACCGTCACCGGTGCCGGCGCCCGCCTCCTCGCCGAACGCATCGCCGCCCCGCTCACCGACACCGCGGCGATCCGCGACCGGCTCGACACCATCGACCTCCTGGTCGCCGAGACCGGGCTGCGCACCACGCTGCGCTCGGCGCTCGCCCGCGCCCCGGACATGGCGCGCGCCTTCACGCGCCTCTCGCTCGACCGCGGCGGCCCGCGCGACCTCGCCGCCATCGCCGCCGGCCTCGAGGTCGCCGACCGGCTCGCCGCGGCGCTGGCCCCGCACGGCCACGGCGGCGTCGAGATCGCCGCGATCGTGGACGGGCTCGCCGGCGCCCCGCACGCGCTCGGCGAGCGCATCGCCGACGCCCTCGCCGACGAGCTGCCGCTCTTGAAGCGCGACGGCGGCTTCGTGCGCGGCGGCTTCCGCGCCGACCTCGACGAGGCCCGGGCGCTGAGGGAGGACAGCCGGCAGGTCATCGCGGCGCTGCAGGCGACCTATGCCGAGACGACCGAGATCCGCGCCCTCAAGATCCGCCACAACGGCGTGCTCGGTTATTTCGTCGAGGTGCCGCCGGCCCACGGCCCGGCGATGATGTCCGACCCGCTCGCGCGCACCTTCATCCACCGCCAGACGCTCGCCAACTGCGTGCGCTTCTCCACCACCGAGCTCGGCCAGCTCGAGGGCCGGATCGCGTCGGCGGCGGAGCGCGCGCTCGCGATCGAACTCTCGGTCTTCTCCGACCTCCTCGCCGCCGTGGTCGAGGCCGGCGAGGGCATCAAGGTGGCAGCCGCGACGCTCGCCACCCTCGACGTCGCCGCCGCCCTCGCCGAACTCGCCGACGCCGAGGGCTGGGTCCGCCCGCGCGTCGACGACAGCCTCGCCTTCGACGTCGAGGCCGGCCGCCACCCGGTGGTCGAGCAGGTGCTGAAGGAGGAGGGCGCGAGCTTCGTCGCCAACGACGCCCGCCTCGGCGGCGAGGACGCCGGCCGGCTCTGGCTCGTCACCGGCCCGAACATGGCGGGCAAGTCGACGTTCCTGCGCCAGAACGCCCTGATCGCGGTGCTGGCCCAGGCCGGATGCTTCGTGCCGGCCCGGCAGGCCCGGATCGGCGTGGTCGACCGCCTGTTCAGCCGCGTCGGCGCCGCCGACGACCTCGCGCGCGGCCGCTCCACCTTCATGGTCGAGATGATCGAGACCGCGGCGATCCTCAACCAGGCCGGCCCGCGCGCCTTCGTGGTGCTCGACGAGATCGGCCGCGGCACCGCCACCTTCGACGGCCTGTCGATCGCCTGGGCGACCATCGAGCACCTGCACGAGGTCAACCGCGCCCGCGCGCTGTTCGCCACCCACTACCACGAGCTCACCGCGCTCGCCGAGCGGCTGCCCCGCATCGTCAACGCCACGGTGAAGGTCAAGGAGTGGAAGGGCGACGTCGTGTTCCTGCACGAGATCGTGCCCGGCGCCGCCGACCGCTCCTACGGCATCCAGGTCGCCAAGCTCGCCGGCCTTCCGCCGGCGGTGGTCGAGCGCGCCCGCGCCGTGCTCGCCGAACTCGAGCGCACCGACGGCGGCAAGGCCGCGGCCATCCTCGACGACCTCCCGCTGTTCTCCGCCGCCCGCCGCCGCGCCCCGGCTCCGGCCGCGGCGCCCGACCCGGCCGAGACGGAACTCCTCGCCGCCCTCGACGCGCTCGCGCCCGACGACCTCACCCCGCGCGAGGCGATCGACGCGCTCTACCGCCTCAAGTCCCTCCGCGCCCGAGCGCGGAGGGACTGAGCGGCTGCGGCCGGGACGGGGGCGACCCGCTGCCGCGCGCCGGGCTCCCCGCTCAGGCGAGCAGGGACGAGGATACCCAGACCTGATCGAAGTCGACGCGCGACCAGCCGCCGGACGTTTCGTGGACGAACACGACCTCGTCCTTCTGGAACACCGTGACGACCGGGTACTGCGTGCCCGGACCGGTGCGGCCGTTGGAGTCCGGCGTGGTGACGCGCCGCCGCGTCACCGTCGCGGTGTAGGTGCCCGACACCCATTCCTGCTTCGACGCCGAGATCCTGAGCCAGCCGCTCTTTTCCTCGTACACCCTGAGGATGGTGCCGAGCTTGGCGGGCGGGACGCCCGGAACCGGCGGGTTGGCCGTTCCCGGTCCGGAGCGGATCGTCAGCGTCGCCGACGTGACGCGGGCGTAGCGGTCCACGGGCGGCGGCGGCGTCGCCACCCCCATCGCGGCGGCGACCAGCGGCAGGAAGTTGGCCTGGCAGTCGGGCACCTTGTTGCCGCCGAAGAAGGCCGTGCCCGGGCAGGACTTCGTCGAGCCCGACAGCCCGTTGGTGCGGGCGCCGGTGTTGAGGTCGTACCAGTGGTGGTAGACGACGTTGTCGGTGTCGGGCGCGCCGAGGCCGAAGCGCTTCAGCAGCGCGGCGGTGACGGCCACGATGGCGTCGCGCTGGGCGGTCGTCATGGCGTCGTGGCCCTGGTCGAAGTTGCCGAGGTTCTCGATGCAGATCGAACCGGCGTTTCGACCGTAGATGCAGGCCGGGGTGTTCGCCAGCGGCCGGCCGGTCATCACGACGCCGTCGGGGAAGATCGTGAAGTGCTGGCCGATGTCGGACCAGCCGTTGTTGCCGACGTGATGGGCCTTCATGCCCTTCTGGAGTTCGAAGTGGTTGGCCCCGTTGAAATGGACATAGGCCGGGCTCCACGTGTGGTGCTCCTGGACCCGTGCCAAAGCCCGCGTCACCGAGATGGTCGGCAGCCACGCCTGGAACTCCGCCACCGTCATGGCGGTGAAACCGTATTTGGTCTGCATCCGGTCGCCCTCCCGCAACCATGAGGAACGGGAGCGACAATGAACCCATCATCGATCGTCGTCCAGGGCAATCATACGCGTCCAAGACGCATCGATCGTCGTCGACACCCTCGTTGTGGGCCGGAAGCGCGTGGGTGGCGATCTTCACCATTTCCGCCTAGGTTCGGCCCCGACCGAACGACTGGTGCATTCGATGACGAGAGCGGCCGACACGGGCATTCTGATCGACGAGGCGGCGGTGCGCGCCGAGATCGCGGCGCTGTGCGCGGCGAGCGGGGGGACGCGGCGCGACGGCCGGGCGACCGATCCGCGCGCCGGCATCCTCGCCGTCCTGAAGCGCGTCAACGCCGAGGGCCGCGAGAAGGCACGCCTGCTGCTGGTCGAGGAGCGCCACGGCATGCGCTGCGCCGAGCGGCTGTCGGCGATGATGGATACCATCATCCGCATCGTCTACGACCACGCCGTCGAACGCGTCTTCAAGGTCGACAACCCCTCGTCGTCCGAGCACATGACGCTGGCCGCCGTCGGCGGCTACGGCCGTGGCACGCTCGGTCCCGCTTCCGACATCGACCTGTTGTTCCTGCTGCCCTACAAGCAGACGCCCTGGGGCGAGAGCGTCGTCGAATACGTGCTCTACATGCTGTGGGACCTCGGGCTGAAGGTCGGTCACGCCACCCGCCGCGTCGACGAGTGCATCCGCCTCGCCCGCTCCGACATGACGATCCGCACCGCCCTGCTCGAGGCCCGGCGGATCTGGGGCGACGAGGCGCTGTTCGCCGAACTCCGGCAGCGCTTCTCGGCCGAGGTGGTCAAGGGCACCGGGCCCGAGTTCATCCTGGCCAAGCTCGCCGAGCGCGACGAGCGCCACCGCCGCCAGGGCACCTCGCGCTACCTGGTCGAGCCCAACGTCAAGGAGGGCAAGGGCGGCCTGCGCGACCTCCACACCTTGTTCTGGATCGCCAAGTACTTCTACGAGACCGACGACACCGGCGACCTCGTCGCCCGCGGGGTGTTCTCCAAGGCCGAGATGGCGCGCTTCCACAAGTGCGAGGACTTCCTCTGGGCGGTGCGCTGCAACCTCCACTACCTGACCCGCCGCCCGGACGACCGCCTCGGCTTCGAGTGGCAGCGCGAGATCGCCGCGCTGCTCGGCTACCAGGGCCACCCCGGCCTGTCGCCGGTCGAGCGCTTCATGAAGCACTATTTCCTGGTCGCCAAGGACGTCGGCGACCTCACCCGCATCTTCTGCGCCGCCCTCGAGGAGACCCACGCCAAGCCGATCCCGGTGCTCGACCGCGTGTTCGGCCGCGCCGGCCGGCGCCGGCGCAAGTCGTTGCCGGACACGCCGCAGTTCGTGGTCGAGAACGAGCGGCTCGGCATCGCCGACGACGGCGTGTTCGAGCGCGACCCGGTCGACCTGCTGCGCATCTTCCACGTCGCCGACAAGTCCGGCCTCGACTTCCACCCGGACGCGCTGAAGCTGATCACCCGTTCGCTGCGCCTCGTCGACGCGCGCCTGCGCGACGACGAGGAAGCCAACCGGCTGTTCCTGGAGATCCTGACGTCGCGCAAGCACGCCGAGACCGTGCTGCGCTCCATGAACGAGACCGGCGTGCTCGGCCGCTTCATCGGCGACTTCGGCAAGGTCGTCGCGATGATGCAGTTCAACATGTACCACCACTACACGGTGGACGAGCACACGCTGCGCGCCATCGGCATCCTCGCGGCGATCGAGCGCGGCGAGGGCGGCGGCGAGCACCCGCTCGCCACCGACCTGATCCGCAAGATCCAGCACCGCAGGGAACTCTACGTCGCGCTGTTCCTGCACGACATCGCCAAGGGCCGCCCCGAGGACCACTCGGTCGCCGGCGCCCGGATCGCCCGCCGGCTCTGCCCGCGCTTCGGCTTCACACCGGCCGAGACCGAACTGACCGCCTGGCTGGTCGAGCAGCACCTCACCATGTCGATCGTGGCGCAGTCGCGCGACCTCGCCGACCGCAAGACCATCCGCGACTTCGCCGCCGTGGTGCAGACGATCGAGCGGCTGAAGCTCCTGCTGATCCTCACCGTCGCCGACATCCGCGCCGTCGGACCGGGGGTGTGGACCGGCTGGAAGGGCCAGCTGCTGCGCACGCTCTACTACGAGACCGAGCCCTTCCTGCTCGGCGGCCACTCGCAGCTCTCGCGCGACCAGCGCGTCGCCGCCGCCAAGGCCGAACTCGGCGCCAGCCTCGCCGACTGGCCGGCGGCCGCGCGCGAGCGTGCGCTCGCCCGCCACTACGACCCCTACTGGATGCGGGTCGACCTGCCGGTCAAGATCGCCCACGCCGAACTCCTGCGGAAGAGCGACGAGGCCGGCCGCCGCCTCGCCACCGCCTTCACCGCCCGCGCCTTCGAGGGCGTCACCGAGATCACCGTGGTCGCCCCCGACCACCCGCGCCTCCTGTCGACGCTCGCCGGCGCCTGCACCGCCGCCGGCGCCAACATCGTCGACGCCCAGATCTTCACCACCACCGACGGCCTCGCCCTCGACACCATCATGGTCAGCCGCGAGTTCCCGGCCGACGAGGACGAACTGCGCCGCGCCGAGCGCATCGCCAAGCTGATCGAGGCCGCCCTCGAGGGCCGCGAGCGCCTGCCCGAGATGATCGCGCGCCGCGTCGTCCAGCAGAAGAAGCCGCCGAAGGCCTTCGTACTGCCGACCGAGGTGACGATCGACAACGACCTCTCCGAGCAGTTCACGGTGATCGAGGTGTCGAGCCTCGACCGGCCGGGCCTGCTCTACGAGCTGACGCGCTCGATCTCCGACCTCGCGCTCAACATCGCCTCGGCCCACGTCGCGACCTTCGGCGAGCGGGCGGTCGACGTCTTCTACGTCACCGACCTCACCCGCCAGAAGATCCAGTCGAGCGCCAAGCACACCGTCATCCGCAAGCGCATCCTCCAGGCGCTCGACGAGACCGGCGAGGCCAAGGCCGCGAAGAAGGCGGGGTGAGCGGGGGCGCTTCCCAACGCGGCGCCGACGCGCTACTCCCGCGGTCCGGAGCGCTTTCCGACCCGATGGAATTATCGGGTCGACGAGAAATCGCTCCAGAATCTCTGAACTGGAGCATTCTCCCCTCGACCAAGTCGTGCAACTCGGTCGGAGAATGCTCCGGTCCTGCAACGGCAGCGGTGGTCGGCGCCCCATGAGCCTCGTCAAGAATTTCGCGACCGTCGGCATGGCGACGCTGTCCTCGCGCGTGCTCGGCTTCGTGCGCGACGTGTTCATGGCCAACATGCTCGGCTCCGGGCCGATCGCGGACGCCTTCTTCGTCGCCTTCCGGCTGCCGAACCTGTTCCGCCGCCTGTTCGCCGAGGGCGCCTTCTCGGCCGCCTTCGTGCCGCTGTTCGCCCGCGCCCTCGCCGAAGGCGGCGACGCCGGCGCGCGCCGGCTCGCCGAGGAGATCCTGGCGGTCTTCCTCCTGACGCTGACCGTGGTCACCGTGATCGCCGAACTCGCCGCGCCGCTCCTGGTCGTCGTGCTCGCGCCCGGCTTCTCCGACGAGCCGGAGAAGTTTTCCGCCGCCGAGGCGATGAGCCGGATCATGTTCCCCTATCTCGCCTGCATGTCGCTGACGGCGATGGCGGCGGGCATGCTGCAGTCCTTCGGCCGCTTCGCCGTCGCCGCCTTCGCGCCGTCGCTGCTCAACGTCGTGCTGGTCGCGGCGCTCGGGCTGATCTGGTGGTCGGGTTGGGCCGGCACGCCGAACGCGGCCTACACGCTGTCCTGGGCGGTGTTCGTCGCCGGCTTCGCCCAGCTCCTGGCGGTCGCCGGCACGCTGTGGTGGATCGGCTTCCCGGTGTCGCTGCTGCGGCCGCGCTGGACCGACAACGTCCGGCGCCTCGTGCAACTCGGCATCCCCGGTGTGATCTCCGGCGGCATCACCCAGATCAACGTGGTGGTCGGCACCATCATCGCCTCGCTGCAGGCCGGCGCGGTGTCCTGGCTCTACTACGCCGACCGCATCTACCAGCTGCCGCTCGGTGTCATCGGCGTCGCCATCGGCGTCGTGCTGCTGCCGGACCTCACCCGGCGCCTGCGCACCGAGACGGTCGAGAGCGTCCACCATACCCAGAACCGCGCCCTCGAGTTCGCCATGGCCCTGACGCTGCCGGCGACGGTGGCGCTGGTGGCGATCCCCTTCACGATCATGCGCGTGCTGTTCGAGCGCGGCGCCTTCACGCCCGCGGACACGCTCGCCACCGGCTGGGCGGTGGCCGCCTTCTCGGCCGGCCTGCCGGCCTTCGTGGCGATCAAGGTGTTCCAGCCGAGCTACTTCGCCCGCGAGGACACCCGCACGCCGACGGTGCAGGGCGGCATTTCGCTGGCGGTCAACGTCGGCGGCTCGCTGGCGCTGTTCCCCTTCCTCGGCCACGTCGGCATCGCCGCCGCGACCTCGCTCGCCGCCACCGTCAACGCGGTGATGCTGCTGGTGGTGCTGGTGCGCCGCGGCCACTTCGCCGCCGACCGGCTGCTGGTGCGCCGCCTGACGCTGCTGGCGATCGCCAGCCTCCTGATGGGCGCCGCCCTCGTCGTCGGCGCCGATTTCGCCGAACCCTGGCTGCGCGACCGGCGCGAACTGGTCTCCGGCGGCGCGCTCGCCGCGCTCTGCGCCGGCGGCATGGTGGTCTACGGCCTCGCGGCGGTCGCCACCGGAGCGGTGGACGTCCGCCGCTACGGCCGCGCCATCCTGGCGCGGAAACGCCGCGGCGCTTGAAGTCGCGGGGCGGGACCTGCATAAGGCGGTCGGCCGCCGCCGACGCCCCGGACGGCGCCGACGGCCCCACGCGGTCTCCCTCCAACAGAGTCCCCCGGCAATGGCGTTCAAGCCTCTCGTCTTCTCCGGCGTCCAGCCCACCGGCAACCTGCACCTCGGCAATTATCTCGGCGCGATCAAGCGCTTCGTGGAGATGCAGGCCCACCACGACTGCATCTACTGCGTGGTCGACCAGCACGCGATCACGGTGTGGCAGAACCCGGCCGACCTGAAGAAGCAGATCCGCGAGGTCACCGCGGCCTTCCTCGCCGCCGGCATCGACCCGAAGGCGCACGTCGTCTTCAACCAGAGCCAGGTGCCCGAGCACGCCGAACTCGCCTGGGTGTTCAACTGCGTCGCCCGCATGGGCTGGCTCAACCGGATGACCCAGTTCAAGGAGAAGGCCGGCAAGGATCGCGAGAACGCCTCGGTCGGCCTGTTCGCCTATCCGACGCTGATGGCCGCCGACATCCTCGTCTACCGCGCCACCATGGTGCCGGTCGGCGAGGACCAGAAGCAGCATCTCGAGCTCGCCCGCGACATCGCGCAGAAGTTCAACAACGACTTCCGCGACAGCGTCGCCGCCGCCGGCTTCGACCCCGACGAGGGCTTCTTCCCGCTGCCCGAACCGCTGACCCAGGGCCCGGCGCCGCGGGTGATGAGCCTGCGCGACGGCACCAAGAAGATGTCGAAGTCGGACCCGTCCGACTACTCGCGCATCAACCTGACCGACGACCAGGACACCATCGCGCAGAAGGTGCGCAAGGCGCGCACCGATTCCGAGCCGCTGCCGTCCGAGGTCGCCGGACTTTCCGGCCGCGCCGACGCCGACAACCTCGTCACCATCTACGCCGCGCTCGCCGGCACGACGCGCGAGGCGGTGCTGGCGGAGTTCGGCGGGGCGCAGTTCTCGGCCTTCAAGCCGGCGCTGGCCGACCTCGCCGTCGCCGTGCTGGCGCCGATCAACCGACACATGCGCGAGCTGATGGACGATCCCGCCCACATCGACGCCGTCCTCGCCGACGGCTCCGAACGCGCCGGCGCCATCGCCGCCAAGGTGATGGACGACGTCAAGGACATCGTCGGCTTCCTGCGCAGCCGCCGGCGCTGACACGATCTCCGGGAGGGGGCGGACTTGCCTCCTCCCGCCGCCCGCCGCTAGGATCGCCGCCATGGTCTCCAAGCGCCTCGCCCGGGAAGAGGGCCACCGCCGCAAGTTCCTGGCCGTCGTGGACGACACGCCGGAGTGCGACCGCGCGCTGGTCTACGCGGCCAGCCGCGCCGCCCGCACCGGCGGCGTGCTGGTGCTGCTCTACGTGATCCAGCCCGGCGACTTCCAGCACTGGCTCGGCGTCGAGAACATCATGCGCGCCGAGGCGATGGACGACGCCGAGGACCGGCTCGCCCGCATGGCCGAGCGCGTCCGCGCCCTCGCCGCGATCGATCCCGAACTCGTGATCCGCGAGGGCAAGCCGGTCGAGGCGATCAATGCGCTGATCGAGGAGGACCGCGACATCGCCATCCTGGTGCTCGCCGCCGCGACCGGAACCGACGGCCCGGGGCCGCTGGTCTCCTCGATCGCCGGCAAGTCCGGGGCGGCCTTTCCCATCCCCGTCACCATCGTGCCGGGCACGCTCGCCGACGAGGACATCGCCGCCGTGGCCTGAGCCCGAGGCGGTGGAATCCGGTCGCTCGCGACGGCCACGCCGGAGGCCGCGATTGAATCCGGCGCGCGAACGGCTATCTTCGCTGTCTAGAACCGTTCAAAACGGGCGCAGGGCCCGGAGAGAGGCGACATGTTCATCCAGACCGAAGCGACGCCCAACCCGGCGACGCTGAAGTTCCTGCCCGGCCGCGTCGTGCTCGACGGCGCCCCGCGCGAATACCGCAGCCTCGACGAGGCCGGCGAATCGCCGCTGGCGACCGCGCTGTTCGCCGTTCCCGGCGTGACCGCGGTGTTCTTCGGCTACGACTTCGTCACCGTCACCAAGGCGGACGCCGAATGGGCGCGGCTGAAGCCGGCCGTGCTCGGCGCCATCATGGAGCACTTCATGTCGGGCGCGCCGATCCTGGCCGCCGGCGAGGAGGCCGACGAGGACGCCGGCGAGGAGTTCGATCCGGCCGACCGGGACACCGTCGACACCATCAAGGAACTCCTGGAGACGCGGGTGCGCCCGGCGGTGGCGGCCGACGGCGGCGACATCACCTTCCGCTCCTACCGGGACGGCGTGGTGTTCCTCAACATGCGCGGCGCCTGCGCCGGCTGCCCGTCCTCGACCGCGACGCTGCGCCACGGCATCCAGAACCTGCTGCGCCACTTCCTGCCGGAGATCCAGGAGGTCCGCGCGGTCTCGTGACCGCCGGAAGGCTTGAAAGCCGGCCGCGACTCCCGTCTTCTCCACGTCCGGGTGTGATGGTGGGGAGGGCGGTGTGGCGGTCGATCCGGTCGATGTCCTGGCGCGGGCGCTCGGCGTCTTCTACGCCGTCGGCGGCGTGGTGACGCTGCGCGCGGTCGCGATGGACCTGACGCTCGACGGCATGCTCGCGGTGCTCGAGCACCGCCGCCGTACGACGCGCAACCGCGTCCGCACCCTGTTCCTCACCGTCGGTTCGCTGGTCACCGTGCTCGCGGGCGTGGCGCTGGCGGCCGGCAGCGGGCTGTCGCCCTGGCTCTTCCTCGCCGGCGCCGCGGGGCAGGGCGGCTGGCTGGCCTTCGCGCGCGCCGCCTTTCCGCCCGCCGACGCCGACGAGGCCAAGGGCCGCCGGCGCAGCACCAACGCCTTCGTCGGCTGGCTCGCCGCCACGGTCTTCGTGGTCTGGCTCTGGCGAGGTGGCCGGCTCGCTCCGATCGACGCGCCGCTGCCGGCCGCCGCCCTCGCCGTCGCCGCCCTCGCCCTCGCGGTCGCCGGCCGGGTGCTGTTCCGGCGCCCGAAGGCCGACACCGCCCGGATCGACCTCGACGACCTCGTCGCCGCCACCGACGACACGCCGCCGGAGCGCGTCCGGCTCGCCCCGGAACTCGGCTGCTGGCCGCTCTGGGACCACGACAGCGACCGCAACCTCGACCCCATCCGCCTCGGCCTGCCGGAGCCGCTCCTGCGCCGGATCGAGCGCTTCGACCGGGCGTTCCAGGACGCCGCCGGCCATCTCGATCCGAGCGTCCCGCTGTTCCCGTCCGAGCGGGAGGCGCGCGCCTTCGACGCCGAGGCTCGTGCCATCGTCGCCGAACTCGCCGGCGTGTTCGGTGCCGGCAACGCGGTCTGGCCGAAGCTGAAATGGGCGCTGCCGGCCGAGGCCGACGGCGAGAGCCCGCTGCGCGTGCTGTGAATCGGCCCCCGGAACGACAACCGGCTGTCCACCGAACGTGAACGGACCGTCGCCCGTCCGTGGTCTTTCGCATGTCCGCGGCGGCCTCTAGATGGGAGGCGACGATTTTTCCCTTCCGCAACGCCCCTCCGAGGCCGCACATCATGGATACCCTCGCCAACGCCAAGGCCGCCCCGCTCGACGACGCCGGCCTCGACCTCCTGTTCCGCGAAGGCCGCACCTTCAGCGGCTTTACCGCCGCGCCGGTCTCCGACGACACGCTGCGCACCCTCGCCACCCTCGCCGAGCTCGGGCCGACCGAGGCCAACTCGCTGCCGGGCCGCTTCGTGTTCGTGAAGTCGGCCGAGGCCAAGGCCAAGCTGGTTCCGTTGATGTCCGAGGGCAACCGCGCCAAGACCGAGAAGGCGCCGGTCAACGTGATCGTCGCCTACGACCTCGACTTCTTCGAGAACCTGCCGAAGACCTTCCCGCAGGTCGACGCCCGCGCGTGGTACGCCGGCGCGCCGGACGAGCGCCTCGCCTTCTCGGCGAGCCGCAGCACCGCCCTGCAGGCCGGCTACCTGATCACCGCCGCCCGCGCCCTCGGCCTCGACGTCGGCCCGATGGGCGGCTACGACGCCGCCGCCATCGACGCCGCCTTCTTCGCCGGCACGCGCTGGCGCACGCTGATGGTCATGAACCTCGGCTACGGCGACCGCGCCGCGCTCTACCCGCGCAATCCCCGCCTCGACTTCGACGAGTTCGCCCGGATCGTCTGAACCGACGCCCCGGGACGGCGCCGCCGTCTCGTTCCAAAGCACCGTATCCGCGGGCGCCGCCCGCGGATACCATGGGTCCCGCGTCGGACGGCTCTGCCGCCGACCGTCATGGCTGCCGCGAGGCGAGGACCCGCGATGACCCGCTTTCTGATCGTCGACGACCACCCGCTGTTCCGCGAGGCGCTGCAGAGCGTCATCCACCGGGACTGGCCGGCCGCGGAGATCCGCGAGGCCGATTCGATCGAACAGGCCGAGGTTCTGCTCGGCGGCGGCCTCGCCGTCGACCTCGCGCTGCTCGACCTCTCCATGCCCGACGCCCGCGGCTTCGACGGCCTGCTCAGGATCCGCACCGCCTTCCCGCGGCTGCCGATCGTGGTGGTCTCCGGCATGGAGGACGGCCGCATCGTCCGCGAGGCGCTGTCCTACGGCATCGCCGGTTTCATCCCGAAGTCGGTCCGCCGCGACGAACTCGGCCGCGCCATCGGCGAGGTCATGGCCGGCAACGTCTACGTGCCCGACAACCTTCCGGAACCGGCGCCGGCGGCGCCCGACGGCAAGGCCGACCTCGTCGCCAAGCTGAAGACGCTGACGCCGCAACAGGTGCGCGTCCTCAAGATGCTGCGCCAGGGCCTCCTCAACAAGCAGATCGCCTTCGAGCTCGCCGTCGGCGAGACCACGGTGAAGGCCCACGTCTCGGAGATCCTGCGCAAGCTCGGCGTCTACTCGCGCACCCAGGCTGTGATCGAGGCCTCCAAGATCGACTTCGACCACGTCCTCGCCGAAGCCGACGGCTGAACGGGCCCGCGTCCTCGCGCCGTCAGCCGAGGATGTGCGCCATCAGCGCGCGCAGTTCGGCCGGCTTGACCGGCTTCTGCATGATCTCGCAGCCGGCTGCGCGGACGCGGCGGGCGACGTCCTCGGAATAGTTGGCGGTCACCACCACCGCCGGCACCGGCCGGCCGGCACGGGCGCGCACCGCCTCGACCGCCTCGAGGCCGGTCTCGCCGGCGTCGAGGTGGAAGTCGGCGAGCACGATGTCCGGGGCGCCGCCGGTCGAGGCGACGTCGGCGGCGTCGGCGACCCCGCGAACGGCCGCGACCCGGCAGCGCCAGCGCGTCAGCAGCGCCTCGGTGGCGCGCATCACCGCCGGATCGTTCTCGACCACCAGCACCCGCGCGCCGGCGACGCCGAAGCTGCCGAGGGCGGCGCGCGCCACCATCTCGGCCGCGGCCGGGGCGGGGGCCGGGGCAATCGGCAGCGTCACCGAGAACACCGTGCCGCGGCCGGCGACCGAGCGCAGCCGGAGACCGTGGCCGAGCGCGTCGGCCATGCGGCGCACGATCGCGAGGCCGAGGCCGAGGCCGGTCTGGCCGTCGGCGGTGCGGGCGCTGCCGCGGCGGAACTCCTCGAACACCGCCTCCTGCTCGTCCGCGGGGATGCCGACGCCGGTGTCGACCACGTCGATCCGGACGGAGCCGGCGCCGGCCCGGCGCACGCCGACCAGCACGCCGCCGGCGGCGGTGTAGCGCACGGCGTTGGAGATCAGGTTCTGCAGGATCCGCCGCAACAGCTGCGGATCCGAGGCGACGTGGAGGCCGGAGGGCCGGATGCGGAACCTCAGGCCCTTCTGCGCCACGATCGGCGCGAAGTCCGAGCCGAGCGAGCCGAGCAGGTCGTCGAGCGCCACGGGGCGGACCTCGGTGGTGACGACGCCGGCGTCGAGCTTGGAGATGTCGAGGAGGGTCTTGAGCAGATCCTCGATGGTGCCGAGCGCGCGGTCGACCTGCCCGGTCAGCCGGCGGCCCTCCTCGCCCTCCTGCACGTCGGCGAGCGCCGACACCGACAGCCGCGCCGCGTTGAGCGGCTGCAGGAGGTCGTGGCCGGCGGCGGCGAGGAAGCGGGTCTTGTAGGCGTTGGCCTGCTCGGCCTGCTCCTTGGCGCGGCGCAGGTCCTCGTTGGACTGCTCGAGCCGGCGTAGCACCTGCGTCAACTCGTCGGTGCGGGCGCGGACCTGGAGCTCGAGGTTGATCGCGGTCTGGAACAGCGAATAGGCGTTGCCGTGGACGTCGGTCGAGCGCTCGACCCGGTCCATCAGCGCGGCGTTGATCTTCTCGAGCCGCCGGATCCGCTCGAGCAGCACCGCCTCGCGGTCGTCCACCTCGGTGACGGGCGGCGCCGCCGGGCGGATCACGTAGGTCGTGGCCGGCTCGTCCATCAACGCTCCCCGGTCGCCGGCGCCGCGCGCGCCCGGCCGATGGCGATGCCGGTGAAGGTCTGGTTGAGGTGCATGGTGCGGTACTGTTCGCCGTAGGTGTTGAAGCCGAACACGTTGTGGCGACGGTAGAGGTCCGAGATCTTGTGCGTCACCTGCCGGTTCTGGGCGTCGAGCCGGCGCAGCACGCAGTCGAAGCCGAGGATCCAGTCGACGCCGCCGAGGTCCTGATCGACGCGTTCGAGCGCGACCTCGAGGCTCTCGACGAGGTCGACCGGCTTGGCGACGGTCAGCACGACGCCGTCGTCGATGGCGCAGAAGAACGACAGCGAGCCGTCCGGGTTGGTGGTGCGCGGCGAGCGGCAGAAATACTCGCCGCCGACCCGGACCACCATCGGGTGGGCGGCGAAGCCGAACGGCGACAGGCGCCCGGGATCGAGCCCGGCGACCATGGCGTATTCGTAGGCGGCGATCTCGGCGTTTAGCTCGTAGACGGTGCGCTGGCCCGGATCGGAATGGGTGACGACCAGCTTGTTGGCGGTCGGCTCGAAGTTGTCCGACTTGAACACCCGGAACGGCAGCTCGGTGTGGACCAGGATCAGCACCGCGGCGTCGCTGTGCACCTTGCCGTCGTGGAGGAGGGTGGTCGAACGGTAGGCGAGGTCGTCGCCGGCGGAGCCGCCGACCAGCGGGATCTCGCCGAGCGCCCAGTCGATCGAGGAGACCACCGCCTCCTCGCGCATGCAGAGGCCGTCGATCAGCGACAGCGCGAAGGTCTGGCCCGGCCGGGCATTGGGGCGGCGGCGGGCGAGTTCGGCGCGCAGCCGTGCCACCGCCTCGGAGCCGCGCTCCACCGACAGCCGGGCGACGTCGGGGATCAGCGCCGACACCACGTCGAAGCCGCGGCGCGGGAAGGCGATCACCACGAGACCGCCTTCGGTGAGCCCCTCCGCAGAGAGTTCGCCGGCGGTGGAGCAGCCGGCGACCGGAACCCCGGGATAGGCCTTCGCCAGCGCGTCGGCGAGGGCGGCGGCGTCGTAGCGGGCGGTGAAGAAGACGAGCAGGAAGGACGGCACGGCCTGCGGCAGGTCGTGCGTCAAAACGGCCATGGCCTCGTCGAGGCCGGCCTCCGACAGCGTGATGGTCCTGATGCCGCAGGCGAACTCCCGCCCGGGCTCGCGCGTCGTGTCCACGACCCCTCCAGGGACCCCTCCAGGTCCGCACTCCCGATCCTTCCATATGGGATGCATTTTCGCCGGGACGCAAGATTCCCGCGGCGACGGCGTCGCCGCACCGCCGCCCCTCCTCGCCGCGGCGCCGGCGCTCGAGACGGGGTGACCTTCGCGGAGACCGAAAGTACAATTCCCCGGCCCGGTCGGCCGCGGATACCGTCGCGTGCGGAGAGGGGGCGCCGGGCTTGGCGCAAGAACGACGAGGCGGGAGGTCGACCAGCCCATGGACATGACGGGCGAATACCGGATTCCGGCGCCGCGCCAAACGGTGTGGGCCGCGCTGAACGATCCGGAAACCCTGAAAGCCTGCATTCCCGGCTGCGAGAGCCTGGAGACGACGGGCGACGAGATGACGGCGACCGTGGTCGCCAAGATCGGGCCGGTGAAGGCCAAGTTCTCCGGCAAGGTGCGATTCGAGAACGTCGATGCGCCGAACGGCTATTCGATCGTGGGCGAGGGCCAGGGCGGCGTCGCCGGCTTCGCCAAGGGCGGTGCCGACGTCAAGCTGACCGAGGACGGCGACGGCACGCTGCTCGCCTATACCGCCAAGGCGCAGGTCGGCGGCAAGCTGGCCCAGCTCGGCAGCCGGCTGATCGACGGCACCGCCAAGATGATGGCGGACCAGTTCTTCTCCGCCTTCACCGAGAAGGTCGGGGCGGCCGCCGCAGCGGCGGCGCCCGAAGCCGCGGCGAGCGCGCCGGCGGCGGTGGATCCCGGTCCCGTCGCCCTCGAGGGCGGCGAGGTCGCGGCCAAGGAGGACGCGTTGGAGCGCGTCGTCCACGCGGCGGAGGCCGCGGAGCGCAAGGTCGAGGAGCGCGTCGAGGCGGCGGCCGTCAAGGCCGGACCGTCCGGGCCGATGCTCTGGGGCCTCGTCGCGCTGGCGGTCGTGGTGGTGGTTTTCCTGGTCGCGACGCTCTGAGGCGTCGTCGGGCGGGCCGGCGGGGAGTCGCGCCGGACAAGTGAATCGCGAAGTGCGTTCAATCGATTGAAATCCGGTTTGTCAGGGAGGAACCGATGACGACCATATCGATGACGGTGAACGGGAAGCCCGTCACGGCGTCGGTCGAGGACCGTACGCTGCTCGTCCAATTCCTGCGCGAGACGCTGGGCCTCACCGGCACCCATGTCGGCTGCGACACCTCGCAGTGCGGCGCGTGCCTCGTGCACGTCGACGGCGTCGCCGTGAAGTCCTGCACCACGCTGGCCGTCCAGGCCGACGGCGCGTCGGTGACCACGATCGAGGGCCTCGCCAACGGCGACGTACTGCACCCGGTGCAGGCGGCCTTCCGCGAGCACCACGGCCTGCAGTGCGGCTTCTGCACCCCGGGCATGATCATGGCCGCGGTCGACATGATCCAGCGCCACGGCGCCAAGCTCGACGAGGCGACCATCCGCCACGAGCTCGAGGGCAACATCTGTCGCTGCACCGGCTACCACAACATCGTCAAGGCGATCCAGGCGGCCGCCGATCAGATCGCCGGCCTGTCCCAGGCCGCCGAGTGACGGTCATCTGAAGCATCCTAGGATCTCGGGAGGAGACCCCATGGGAGTCGAAGGCATCGGTGCGCGCGTCACCCGCAAGGAAGACAAGCGCTTCATCACCGGCAAGGGCCGGTACACGGACGACATCGTCCTCAAGGACACCACCTACGGCGTCTTCGTGCGCTCGCCGCACGCCCACGCCAGGATCGTCTCGATCGACACCGCCGCCGCCAAGGCCGCCCCGGGCGTCGTCGACGTCCTGACCGGCGCCGACCTCGCCGGCGACCGCATCGGTGGCCTGATCTGCGGCTGGATGATCCACTCGCGCGACGGCTCGCCCATGAAGGCCGGCGCCCATCCGGCGATCGCCTTCGACCGCGTCCGCCACGTCGGCGACCAGGTCGCGCTGGTGATCGCCGAGACGAAGGCGCAGGCGCGCGACGCCGCCGAACTGGTCGAGGTCGACTACGAGGTCCTGCCCGCGGTGGTCGATCCCGCCCGCGCCATGGACGAGGGCGCGCCCGTCATCCACGACGTCGCCCCCAACAACCTGATCTTCGACTGGACCCTCGGCGACGAGGCCGCCACCGACGCCGCCTTCGCCGGCGCCGCCCACGTGATCGAGCTCGACATCGTCAACAACCGCCTGTCGCCGAACCCGATGGAGCCGCGCGCGGCGATCGGGTCCTACGACGCGGCGGAGGAGCGCTACGACCTCTACACGACGAGCCAGAACCCGCACGTCGCCCGCCTCGTGCTGTCGGCCTTCGTCGGCATCGCGCCCGAGCACAAGCTGCGCGTGGTGGCCCCGGACGTCGGCGGCGGCTTCGGCGCCAAGATCTACATCTACCCGGAAGAGACCGCCTGTCTCTGGGCCTCCAAGAAGATCGGGGGACGTCCGGTGAAGTGGACCTCGGACCGCACCGAGGCCTTCCTGACCGACTGCCACGGCCGCGACCACGTCACCAAGGCCAAGCTCGCCCTCGACGCCGACGGCCGCTTCCTGGCGCTCCGGTCCGACACGATCGCCAACATCGGCGCCTACATGTCGACCTTCTCGTCGGCGACGCCCACGTATCTCCACGGCACGCTCTTGTCGGGCCAGTACGTGATCCCGGCGATCTTCACCAACGTGAAGGCGGTCTACACCAACACCGTCCCGGTCGACGCCTACCGCGGCGCGGGCCGGCCGGAGGCGACCTTCATCATCGAGCGCCTCGTCGAGACGGCGGCGCGCACCCTCGGCGTCGATCCGGCCGAGCTGCGGCGGAAGAACTTCATCAGGTCCTTCCCGTACCAGACGCCGGTGATCATGTGCTACGACGCCGGCGACTTCGAGGCCCATCTCGACGTCGCGCTGAAGGCGGTCGACTACGCCGGCTTCCCGGCGCGCAAGGCCGAGGCCAAGGCCCGCGGCAAGCTGCGCGGCATCGGCTTCTCCTGCTACATCGAGGCCTGCGGCATCGCCCCGTCGCAGGCGGTCGGCTCCCTCGGCGCCGGCGTCGGCCTGTGGGAATCGGCCGAGGTGCGCGTCAACCCGGTCGGCACCGTCGAGATCCTCACCGGCTCGCACAGCCACGGCCAGGGCCACGAGACCACCTTCGCCCAGCTCGTCAACGAGCGGCTCGGCATCGGCCTCGGCTCGATCAACATCGTCCACGGCGACACCGACAAGGTGCAGTTCGGCATGGGCACCTACGGCTCGCGCTCCGGCGCGGTCGGCATGTCGGCGATCGTCAAGGCGCTCGACAAGGTCGAGGCCAAGGCCAAGAAGATCGCCGCCCACCTGATGGAGGCCGCCGAGGCCGACATCGTGATCGAGAACGGCGAGTTGAAGGTCGCCGGTACCGACAAGAAGCTGCCCTTCTTCCAGGTGGCGCTGGCGGCCTACACCGCCCACAACCTGCCGGCCGGCATGGAGCCGGGCCTGAAGGAGAGCGCCTTCTACGATCCCTCGAACTTCACCTTCCCGTCGGGCACCTACATCGCCGAGGTCGAGGTCGACCCGGACACCGGCAAGACGGAGATCGTGCAGTTCGTGGCGGCCGACGACTTCGGCAACATCATCAACCCGATGATCGTCGAGGGTCAGGTCCACGGCGGTCTCGCCCAGGGCATCGGCCAGGCGCTGCTCGAGGGCGTCTCCTACGATCCGGAGAGCGGCCAGCTGCTGACCGGCTCCTACATGGACTACGCCATGCCGCGGGCGGACGACCTGCCGTCCTTCGTCATCGCGCACACGTCGACCCCGACCCCGAGCAACCCGCTCGGGATGAAGGGCTGCGGCGAGGCCGGCGCCATCGGCTCGCCGCCGGCGCTGATCAACGCCATCACCGACGCGATCGGCAACAACGACCTCGCCATGCCCGCCACGCCCGCCAAGGTGTGGGCCGCGGCCAACGCCGCGCACTGACCGGGAGGACGGACACGATGTACCAGACCACCTACCACCGGCCGTCCACGCTCGCCGAGGCGGTCGCCCTCGCCGGCACCGAGGACGCCAAGCTGCTCTCGGGCGGCCACACGCTGATCCCGACGATGAAGCAGCGCCTCGCGGCGCCGGCCCACCTCGTCGACGTCGCCCGTCTCGCCGAACTCCAGGGCATCGCCGTCTCCGGCGGCACCCTGACCATCGGCGCGGCCACCACCCACGCCACGGTGGCGACCTCCGCCGAGGTCAAGGCGGCGATCCCGGCGCTCGCCAAGCTGGCGAGCGGCATCGGCGACCCGCACGTGCGCCATCGCGGCACCATCGGCGGCTCCGTGGCCAACGACGACCCGGCGGCGGACTACCCGTCCGCGGTGCTCGGCCTCGGCGCCACCGTGGTCACCAACAAGCGCTCGATCGCGGCCGACGACTTCTTCCTGGGCCTGTTCACCACGGCCCTCGAGGAAGGCGAGATCGTCGTCCGCTTCGAGTTCCCGATCCCGGAGAAGGCGGCCTACGCCAAGTTCGCCAACCCGGCCTCGCGCTACGCCATGGCCGGCGCCTTCGTGGCCAAGGCCAAGGACGGCACGGTGCGCGTCGCGATCACCGGGGCCGGCTCGGACGGCGTGTTCCGCTGGACCGAGGCCGAGGACGCGCTGGCGGCGAACTTCTCGCCCGACGCCGTCGCCGGCCTCTCGGTCGACGCCGACGCCATGCTGTCGGACATCCACGGCGACGGCGCCTACCGCGCCAACCTCGTGAAGGTCATGACCAAGCGCGCGGTCGCCGCGGCCTGACCGGTCGGACGACACGGACGCACTCGGGCGGCGCCGGGATCCCGACGGATCCCGGCGCCGTCGCGTTTTCGGCGCCGCGCGGCGGTGCTCGACGGGCCGGCGCGGGCGCGATAGGCAGGGGCGCGTCGGGCCGGAGGATCGCCCGACCGCGGGCGGGGACGCCCCGCCCGCACGTCCGCCTCGTGATCCGCCCCGGAGATCGTCCATGACCCGCCGCCGGATCGGCGTCTCGCTCGTCGCCGACGCCTACGATTTCTCCGATTTTCCCGCCGCGCTGGACGAGGCCGAGGCGCTCGGGCTCGACTTCGTCGAACTGCCGCTGTTCGCGCTCCACCTCGTCGCCGCCGGCCGCGTGTTGGACGACCGCGTCGCGGCGCTCGCCGCCGTGCTCGCCGGACGCCGGCTCGCCTTCTCGGCCCACGGCTTCCTCGACGTCAACTTCGCCGCCGCACCCGACGCCCTGCCGGCCCACGAGGCCGTGGCGGCGGCGATGGTGACGGTCGCGGCAAGGCTCGGCGTCGACCGCGTCGTCTTCCACGCCGGCCGCCTGCCGGCGGGCACGACGGCCGTGGACGCTGCGGCCGCCGCGGCGCGCGAGGTCGACGCGCTGCGCCGGCTCGGCGCCCGCGCCGCCGACGCCGGCGTCCTGGTGGTGATCGAGAACGTGTTCCGCTGGAACGGCCGCGTCACGGCGAGCCCGGCCGAACTGGCGGCGACGCTCGCCGCGGTCGACCATCCGGCCGTCGCCGCCTGCTTCGACGTCGGCCACGGCGCGATCGCCGCGACGGAAGCAGGCCTGGATCTCGCCGCCGAGGCGGCCGCGCTCGCGCCCTTCGCCCGCCATGTCCACGTCCACGACAACTTCGGCCGTCCGGCCCCGGAGCGCTTCTTCCACCCGAGCGAGGCGCTCGCCTTCGGTGCCGGCGACCTCCATCTGCCGCTCGGCCGCGGCGCGCTGCCCTGGGACCGGCTGCTCGCCGCCGGCTTTCCCGCCGACGCCTGGTTCGACGTCGAGCTGAACGCCCGCTACTGGCCGGAACTCGCCGACACCGTCGCGCGCCTCCGCGCGCTCCTGGCCGCGGCGCCCTGACGGCCGGCGCCCGGCGCGGCAGGGGCCTCGTACCGAGCGCGCAAAGTTCCGACCCTTGGTCGGAACTCTTGCGTGCGAGAAGCGCCCGACCGGGCGCCGGCCGAAAGGCCGAAACCTCGCACAAGTCCCGAGGAGTCGGGAATTGTGCGAGACAGGTCTCAGACGTGCTGGCCGCCGTTGACGTGGATCTCGGAGCCGGTGACGTAGGACGAGCCCTGGGTGCAGAGGTAGTAGATCGTCTCGGCGACCTCGGAGGGCTGGCCGAGGCGGCGCAGTGGGATGGTCTCGACGATCTTCTCGGTGCCCGGCGACAGGATCGAGGTGTCGATCTCGCCCGGGGCGATCGCGTTGACGCGGATGCCGTGCGGGCCGAAGTCGGCGGCCATCTCGCGGGTCAGGGACGACAGCGCCGCCTTCGACGTGGCGTAGGCCGAGCCTGCGAAGGGATGCACCCGCGCGCCGGCGATCGAGGTGACGTTGACGATCGAGCCGCCGGCTTTCTTCAGTTCGGCGAACAGGCCGCGCCCGAGCATGATCGGGGCGAAGAAGTTGACCTGGAACACCGTGCGCCACAGGTGCATCGGCGTCAGGATCGAATCGAGCCGCTGGCCGCGCTCGTCCTTCGGGCTGATGCCGGCGTTGTTGACGAGGGCGTCGAGGCGCGAGCCGTCGGACTCCAGCCGCCGCCGCATCTCGGCGATGGCCGAGCCGAGGTTCTCCGGGTCCGACAGGTCGACCTGGATGTGGTCCTCCGGGCCCATCGGCCACGGGCACTTGTCGGAGAAGGGCTGGCGCGAGCAGGTGATCACCCGCCAGCCGGCGGCGGAGAAGCGCTTGACGGTGGCGTGGCCGATGCCGCGGCTCGCCCCGGTGAGAACCAGGGTCCGGCGGCCGGCGTGGGTCGTCTCGGTGCTCATGGCCCGTGGGGCTCCATGTTGGATTGGAGACGTCGTCTTAGCAGTCGCCCGGGCCGATGGGAACGGCGCCCGCGCATCGCCCCGGTGCGATCGCTCGAAGCCGCAATTCATCCCTCCCCTCAGAGGGGAGGGTCCGAGCGAAGTGTTCAGCCCTCCGATCCGAATTGGTCCGCGGAGGCGGACCATCCACGGGGTTCGGCACGCGCCATCCGGTTCCAATCGGGCGGCCCCGTCGGGACGTGGGTGGTCCGCCTCCGCGGACCAAGCCGTTGAAAGCGTCGTGCGACGCTCTCGCCACCGGCGAAGGGAACGCCGCTCGACGCGCGGAGAGGGGAAGGATGAATTGCGGCTTCGAGCGCTTCCCTTGCGTGTCTCCCCTGTGATCTCCGCGGTCAGCCGTCGCCGAGGGCGCGCAGCGCCGCGACCGCGGCGGCCGAGCGGCTCTCGACGCCGAGCTTCTGGTAGATCACCTCGAGGTGCTTGTTCACCGTGCGCGGCGACAGCCCGAGGATCTCGCCGATGTCGCGGTTGGCCTTGCCGTGGCTGATCCAGAACAGCACCTCGGCCTCGCGGTTGGTGAGCTGGAAGCGCTCCTTCAGGAGGAAGATCCGGCCGTCGCCGTCGTCGCCGGAGAGCCGCAGCAGCACCTCGCCGCCGCCGACCCGGCCGACGAGGCTCAGCGCCAGCTTCGGCCCGTCGGGCACGGCGAGTTCGAAGCCGCCGCCGTCGCCGCCGGCGAGGCTGGCCGCGAGCCAGCGCCGCGCCGGTTCCGGCAGCAGGCTGCCGTCGGCGGTCTCCTCGAGGCTGGCGCCGATCAGCCGGCCGGCCTGGGGCGTCGTCCACAGCACCCGGCCGCCGTCCTCGACCGCCAGGAGATGGCGGCCGGTGGTGTCGAGCGCGTCGCGGGCGCTGCGGGCGGCGCGGGCGTTGGCGAGGTGGGCGCGGATCCGCGCCAGCATGGCGTCGATTACGATCGGCTTGGTGACGTAGTCGACCCCGCCGGCGGCGAAGCCCTCGACGATGTGCTCGGGCTCGGTCAGGCCGGTCATGAAGATCACAGGCACGTCGGCGGCGCGGCTCTTCTTGAGGCGGCGGCAGGTCTCGAAGCCGTCGATGCCGGGCATCACCGCGTCGAGCAGCACCACGTCCGGGGTGATCTGCTCGACGAGCTCCAGCGCCTCCTCGCCGCCGAGGGCGACCAGCACCATCGCGCCGGCCTCGTCGATGGCGTCGGTGAGGAGACGCAGGGTCTGCGGGCTGTCGTCGACCACCAGGACGACGTCGCGCCGGGGCTTCGCGTCAGGCGCCATCGCGGTGGGCCTCCAGGCGGCGGACGAAACCCTTGAAGTCGAAGCGGTCGACGAGGGCGCGCAGCTCGCCGACCAGCGGGCCGCCGTCGGCGCCGATGCCGTCGAGACGGGCCTCGATGCCCTTGAGGTAGCCGATCCGGCCGAAGCGGATCAGGTCCTCGACGTCGCCGCCCGCGAGCGCGCCCGTCGCCGGCGCGGCGACGGCGGCGTCGGGCGCGGCGGGGGCCGGCTCCTCCTCGATCCAGTCGAGGTCGAGGAACTGGCCGATCCGCTCGATCAGGCGGGCGAGCGCGAAGGGCTTCGGCAGCGTGGCGTCGTGGGCGGCGTCCTCGCCGGTGGGGGCGTCGGCGTCGACCAGATGGGCCGACACCATCATGATCCGCCCGCCCTGGCCGCGGGCGCGCAGCGAGCGGGCGAGCGACCAGCCGTCCTCGCCGGGCATGGTGACGTCGAGCAGGAAGAGGTCCGGCGACACCGCCTCGGTCAGGTTGCGGCAGGACGCGGCGTCGGTCGCCTCCAGCACCACGAAGCCGAGCGGCCCCAGGACGTCGCGCATCAGGGCGCGCTGGTTGGCGTCGTCGTCGACCACCATGATGGTCCGCCGCGGCCCGCGGTAGCCGGTGACCGGCCGCTTCGGCTGCACCGCCGCGCCCGGCGCGTCGACCGCGGTCATCATCAGGCGGACGCGGAAGCTCGAGCCCTCGCCGGGCCGGCTGGTGAGCCGGATGTCGCCGCCCATCAGCTCGACCAGCATCTTGGTGATGGTGAGCCCGAGGCCGAGCCCGGGCACCGCCAGCGCCTCCGGCCGCGCGCCGCGCTCGAACGGCTCGAACACGCGGGCGGCGTCCTCGGGGTCGATGCCGACGCCGGTGTCGGCGACGGTGATGGTCGCGGTCTGGCTGCGGTAGGCGACGGAGAGCGTCACCGAGCCTTCCCGGGTGAACTTCACCGCGTTGGAGAGCAGGTTGATCAGCACCTGCCGGAGCCGCTTCTCGTCGGTGCGCACCACCTCCGGCACGGTCGGCGCGCGCTCGTAGTGGAAGGCGAGGCCCTTTTCGCGCGCCTGCAGCGCGAACATCTCGACCAGGGGATCGACGAGGTCGGCGACGCGCACCTCGGCGCGCTGGATCTGCAGGCGGCCGGCCTCGATCTTGGAGATGTCGAGCAGGCCCTCGATCAGGCGGGCGAGGTGCTCGGCGCTCTTGCGGATCAGCGCGACGCGGCCGCGGCGGATCTCCGGCACCAGCGGATCGGCCTCGAGCAGCTGGGCGTAGCCGAGCACCGCGTTGAGCGGGGTGCGGAGCTCGTGGCTGAGGCCGACGACGTAGCGGCTCTTGGCGAGGTTGGCGGCCTCGGCGGCCTCCTTGGCCTTCTGCAGCGCGGCGTCGGTGCGCTTGTGCGCCTCGATCTCGTCGAGGAGGAGGGTGGTCTGGCGCCGGGTCTCCTCCTCGGCGACGCGCCTGCTCGACTGCGCCAGCACGAAGAACCACGTCACGATGCCGGCGACCACCAGCAGCACGAAGAAGGCGCCCCAGAGCGCGCCGGCGATGGTGGCGCCGAGGGCGGGGTCTGTCTTCGGCACCTGGACCCAGATCAGCGTCAGCACCAGCGCGATCACGCCGGCGGACAGGGCGAGGCCGCCGCCGTATTGCACCAGCGCCGGGTCGACCCGCCGGCCGAGCGCCGCCGGCAGCAGCGCCGACAGCCCGGCCGTCACCTGCGCCTCGAAGCGCGCCTCAGGCTTGCAGACGTCGTGGCAGCGGGCGTCGAGGGTGCAGCACAGCGAGCAGATCGGCCCGGAATAGGCCGGGCAGAACGAGGTGTCCTCGCTCTCGAAGGCGTTCTCGCAAATCGAGCAGCGGATCGCCGGCTTCAGGGCGTAGGACCGGCGCGGCTTGCGGGCGAGGGCGTAGCGCCCGCGCGTCGCCGCCGCGATCGCCGGTGCGGCGACCAGGGTGGTGGCGAGCGCGACGAAGGGCGCGAGCGCGTGGGCGGCCGGCCCGAGCACGCCCGACAGCGCCACCAGCGCCGCCGCCATCGCCGCCACCATCGAGCCGACCCCGACCGGGTTGACGTCGTAGAGATGGGCGCGCTTGAACTCGATGCCCGGCGGCGACAGCCCGAGCGGCTTGTTGATGCCGAGGTCGGCGGCGACGGTGCCGAGCCAGGACACCGCGGCGATCGCGAACAGCCCGAGCGTCTGCTCGAGCGCCCGGTAGATCCCGAGCTCCATCAGCAGCAGCGCGATCGAGACGTTGAACACCAGCCAGACCACCCGGCCGGGGTGGCTGTGGGTGAGGCGCGAGAAGAAGTTCGACCACGCCAGCGAGCCGGCGTAGGCGTTCATCACGTTGATCTTGAGCTGCGACACCACCACCAGCAGCACGGTGGCGGCGAGCACCATGCCGTTCGAGGAGAACACCGCGGCAAAGGCGGCGTTGTACATGGTGGCGGGCTCGGCGGCGTGTTCGGGCGCGACGCCGGCCTCGAGCGCGACGACCGCGAGGAAGGACCCGAACAGCAGCTTCGGGATGCCGAGCACGATCCAGCCCGGGCCGGCGGCGAGCCAGGCGAAGGTCCAGCTCTTGGCGTTCTTCGCGGTGCGGACGGGCAGGAAGCGCAGGATGTCGACCTGCTCGCCGATCTGCGGCAAGAGCGCCAGGATCACCGACGCCGCCGCCCCGAAGCGCAGGAGGTCGAAGCCGCTGCCGTCCGCGCCGGCGTCCTGGAGGCCGGGAAAGCCGGTCCAGGCGGCGACCGCGCCGGGGTCGTGGCCGAGGATGAACGGCAGCGGCAGGAGGTTCAGCACGATCCACAGCGGCTGGGTGCCGAGTTGGAACCGCGAGATCAGCGCGATGCCGTGGGTGACGAGCGGGATCACGGCGAGCGACGACAGCACGTAGCCGAGCCAGAGCGGCACGCCGAGGCAGATCTCCAGCGCCGTCGCCATGATCGAGGCTTCGATCGCGAACAGGATGAAGGTGAAGCTGGCGTAGATCAGCGACGTCACCGTCGAGCCGACGTAGCCGAAGCCGCCGCCGCGGGTGAGCAGGTCGATGTCGACGCCGTGACGGGCGGCGTAGCGGCCGATCGGCAGGCTGGCGAGGAAGATCGCCGCGCCGGCGACCAGGATCGCCGCCACCGCGTTGGTGAAGCCGTAGGCGAGGGTGATGGTGCCGCCGATCGCCTCCAGTGCCAGGAAGGAGATCGCGCCGATGGCGGTCTGCGCCACCTGCTGGCAGCTCCAGCGCCGCGCCCGCCGCGCCGTGAAGCGCAGCGCGTAGTCCTCCAGCGTCTCGTTGGCGACGAACTGGTTGTAGTGGCGCCGAACCGGAAGGATCCGCTGCTGTCCGCTCATGCCCCGTCGCCGTTCCCGCCCGCCTCGCGCCCCATGCAAGATCGGGGCAGTTCGCCGATCCCCGCCGTCCGCGCCCGATCCGGGCGTCGGTCTGCCCGATTTTCGATCACCTGCCCAGGTCGTGGGCATGGCCGGTTTTACGTCAATCGACGTATGGCCGCCATGGGGCGCGGTGTCCACTCTCGGCGTCGAGCGGTGCGGCGGCCTCGGGGCCGCTCGATCGCGACCAATCCTGACAGGGGGAAGTTTCCGATGTCGATGACGACCTGGACCCGCCGCACGGTGCTCGGCGCGATGGCCGCCGGCCTGACGCTCTCGGCGAGCGGCATCGCGCTCGCGGCCGACGACACCATCAAGATCGGCGTGCTGCACTCGCTGTCGGGCACGATGGCGATCTCCGAGACGACGCTGAAGGACACCGTCCTCTACCTCGTCGACGAGCAGAACAAGAAGGGCGGCCTGCTCGGCAAGAAGATCGAGGCGGTGGTCGTCGACCCGGCCTCGGACTGGCCGCTGTTCGCCGAGAAGGCGCGCGAGCTGATCGAGAAGGACAAGGTCACCGCCGTGTTCGGCTGCTGGACCTCGGTGTCGCGCAAGTCGGTCCTGCCGGTGTTCAAGGAGCTGAACTCGATCCTGTTCTACCCCGTCCAGTACGAGGGCGAGGAGAGCGAGCGCAACGTGTTCTACACCGGCGCCGCCCCGAACCAGCAGGCGATCCCGGCCGTCGACTACCTGATGAACGAGGAAGGCGTCGAGCGCTGGGTCCTCGCCGGCACCGACTACGTCTATCCCCGCACCACCAACAAGATCCTCGAGGCCTACCTGAAGGCCAAGGGCGTGGCCCCCGAGGACATCATGATCAACTACACGCCGTTCGGTCATTCCGACTGGCAGTCGATCGTGTCCGACATCAAGAAGTTCGGCTCCGCCGGCAAGAAGACCGCGGTGGTCTCCACCATCAACGGTGACGCCAACGTCCCGTTCTACAAGGAGCTCGGCAACCAGGGCATCAAGGCCGAGGACATCCCGGTCGTGGCGTTCTCGGTCGGCGAGGAAGAACTCGCCGGCCTCGACACCGGCCCGCTGGTCGGCCATCTCGCCGCCTGGAACTACTTCCAGTCGGTCGACACCGAGGCCAACGCCTCGTTCATCGACGGCTGGCACAAGTTCATCAAGAACGACAAGCGCACCACCAACGATCCGATGGAAGCCACCTACATCGGCTTCAACGCCTGGGTGAAGGCGGTCGAGGCGGCCGGCACCACCGACACCGACGCGGTGCTCGACGCGATCATCGGCGTCACCGTGCCGAACCTGACCGGCGGCTACGCCACCGTCATGCCGAACCACCACATCACCAAGCCGGTGCTGATCGGCGAGATCCAGGCCGACGGCCAGTTCGAGGTGGTGTCGGAGACCCCGCCGGTGGTCGGCGACGAGTGGTCGGACTACCTGGAAGGCTCCAAGGACCTGATCTCGGATTGGCGCAAGCCGCTGTCCTGCGGCAACTTCAACGTCGTCTCGGGCAAGTGCGGCGGCGCCTGACGGGCGCGACGGAGGCCGACCACGGTCCGGGCGCGGCCCGGACCGTGCATGTCTCCAAACCGCAGGCGGCGCGCGCGGGGGGCGCGCGCCGCTTCGTCCTTCCGGGGACCCCCGTTCCGTGTGCCCCGACCAGCTGAAACGGATGCCGATGACGATCCTGCGGCTGCTCCTCACCTTCGTCCTGCTCGCCGTCGCGCCGCTCGCGGCCCGCGCGGCGACCGCCATATCCGATCCGGACCTGACGCGCCTCGTGAACGCGCTCGGCGCCGGCGGCTTCGACGAGACCGAAGCGGCGATCGCCGCGCTCGCCGCGTCCGGCGACGACCGCGTCGCCGGCATCCTCGACAAGCTCGGCGCCGGCGACCTCGTGGTCCGCAAGGCCGACCGGGCGGTGTTCCTGGCCGAGAAGGCCGGCTCCGACGTCAAGCTCGTCAGCCCGGTCGACGGCTCCGACGGCGGCGTCGTCGCCAAGGGCGCGATCGAGAAGCTCAAGGTCAACAACCGCCTGCGCCGTTCGATCGCCTCCGCCGTCGGCGCGCTGACGCTGATGAGCCCGGACGCCGCCGTGCGCCGCGCCGCCGCCGAGGCGGTGATGAAGTCGCGCGACGCCGCCGCGATCCCGGTGCTCGACCGCGCCGTCGCCGCCGAGACCGACGCCTCGGTCCGCGCCGTCATGGTCGCCGCCCGTGCCTCCGCGGTGCTCGCCTCCGACCTGCCCGAGGCCGACAAGCTCGCCGCGATCGACACCATCGGCGCCCTCGGCACCCGCGACGCCCTCGGCCTGCTCTCCGCCTACACCGGCGCCGGCGGCGCGATCGGCGAGGCCGCGACGCGCGCCGCCGCCGGCATCGAGAACGAACTCGCCCTCTGGGACGCCGGCCAGAACGTCTGGTACGGCCTGTCGCTCGGCTCGGTGCTGCTGCTCGCCGCCATCGGCCTCGCCGTCACATTCGGCGTGATGGGCGTCATCAACATGGCCCACGGCGAGATGGTGATGCTCGGCGCCTACACCACCTTCGTGGTGCAGGAGGTGATCCGCACCTCGGCGCCCGCCCTGTTCGACCTCTCGCTCCTGATCGCCCTGCCGCTCGCCTTCCTGGTCGCCGGCGGCGTCGGCATCCTGATCGAGCGCACCGTGATCCGCTGGCTCTACGGCCGGCCGCTCGAAACCCTGCTCGCCACCTGGGGCGTGTCGCTGATCCTGCAGCAGGCGGTCCGCTCGGTGTTCGGCGCCAACAACCGCGAGGTCGGCAACCCCTCGTGGATGTCCGGCTCCTTCATGGTCGGCGAGATCCAGGTGACGTGGTCGCGCCTGTGGATCATCGTCTTCGCGATCCTGGTCTTCCTCGCCCTGCTCGCCGTGCTGCGCCGCACCGCCTTCGGCCTGCAGATGCGCGCGGTGACCCAGAACCGGCCGATGGCCTCCGCCATGGGCATCCGCACCCCGCGGGTCGACGCGCTGACCTTCGGCCTCGGCTCCGGCATCGCCGGCATCGCCGGCGTCGCGCTCAGCCAGATCGACAACGTCAGCCCCAACCTCGGCCAGGGCTACATCATCGACAGCTTCATGGTCGTGGTGTTCGGCGGCGTCGGCAATCTCTGGGGCACGCTGGTCGGCGCGCTGACGCTCGGCGTCGCCAACAAGTTCCTGGAGCCCTACGCCGGCGCGGTGCTCGGCAAGATCCTGCTGCTCGTCTTCATCATCCTGTTCATCCAGAAGCGGCCGCGCGGTCTGTTCGCGCTGAAGGGAAGGGCGATCGAGGCATGATCACCGGCTTTCTCCTGAACGGGTTCGACACCCGGGCGCGCGTGGTCGTCGCCCTGCTGGTCGCGGTCGCGCTGCTCGTCCCGGCGAGCAACCTCCTGCTCCCGCCCGACAATCCGTTCCACGTGCCGACCTACGCCCTGACGCTGTTCGGCAAGTATCTCACCTATGCGCTGCTGGCGCTGTCGGTGGACCTCGTCTGGGGCTTCTGCGGCATCCTCTCGCTCGGCCACGGCGCCTTCTTCGCCATCGGCGGCTACGCCATGGGCATGTACCTGATGCGCCAGATCGGCACCCGCGGCGTCTACGCCGACCCGATCCTGCCCGACTTCATGGTGTTCCTGAACTGGAAGGAACTGCCCTGGTTCTGGCACGGCTTCGACATGGCGTGGTTCGCTTTCGCCATGGTGCTGCTGGCGCCCGGCCTGCTCGCCTTCGTGTTCGGCTGGTTCGCCTTCCGCTCCCGCGTCACCGGCGTCTACCTGTCGATCATCACCCAGGCGATGACCTACGCGCTGCTGCTCGCCTTCTTCCGCAACGACATGGGCTTCGGCGGCAACAACGGCCTGACCGACTTCAAGGACATCCTCGGCTTCCCCGTCCAGGCCGACGGCACGCGCTCGGCGCTGTTCGCCGCCTCGGCGCTGTTCCTCGCCGCCTTCTTCTGGCTCGCCTCGGCGATCACCCGGTCCAAGCTCGGCAAGGTGCTGGTCGCCGTGCGCGACGCGGAGAGCCGCACCCGCTTCATCGGCTACCGGGTCGAGCACTACAAGCTGTTCGTCTGGACGCTGTCGGCGATGATGGCCGGTGTCGCCGGCGCGCTCTACGTGCCGCAGGTCGGCATCATCAACCCCTCTGAGTTCGAGCCGGGCAACTCGATCGAGGCGGTGATCTGGGTCGCCGTCGGCGGCCGCGGCACCCTGGTCGGGCCGATCGTCGGCGCGATCGCGGTCAACTTCGGCAAGACCTGGTTCACCGGCGTGCTGCCCGAGGTCTGGCTGTTCGCCCTCGGCGCCCTGTTCGTCGTCGTCACGCTGTTCCTGCCGAAGGGCATCGTCGGCTGGGTGCAGGCGCGGTTCGCGGCCCGCCGCCCGGCCGCCCCGCCGGCGGCGCTGACGCCGAAGCCGGCCGAGTGATCCCGTTCCCCTGACGCCAGCCCCGGAGGGCACGATCCATGAGCGACAAGTCCGAGGGCACGCTGCTCTACCTCGACGGCGTCTCCAAGAGCTTCGACGGCTTCAAGGCGATCAACGGCCTGTCGCTGGTGCTGGAGCCCGGCGAGATGCGCGCCATCATCGGCCCGAACGGGGCCGGCAAGACCACGATGATGGACATCATCACCGGCAAGACCAAGCCCGACGTCGGCGACGTGCTGTTCGAGGGCTCGGTCGACCTGACCGCCATGGACGAGGCCTCGATCGCCAATCTCGGCATCGGCCGCAAGTTCCAGAAGCCGACGGTGTTCGAGAGCCACACCATCGAGGACAACATCGCGCTCGCCCTCAAGGCCAAGCGCGGGCCTTGGGCGACGCTGTTCCACCGCCGCACCGCCGCCGAGGCGGCGCGGATCGACGAACTGCTCGCGATCACGCGCCTCGCCGACAAGCGCCACATGCTCGCCGCCCGGCTCAGCCACGGCCAGAAGCAGTGGCTCGAGATCGGCATGCTGCTCGCGCAGGAGCCGCGCCTCCTCCTCGTCGACGAACCCGCCGCCGGCATGACCGACGCCGAGACCGCCGAGACCGCCATCCTGCTCAAGGAGATCGCCAAGACGCAGTCGGTGGTCGTGGTCGAGCACGACATGACCTTCGTCCGCGACCTCGGTGTCAAGGTCACCGTCTTGCACGAGGGCTCGGTGCTGGCTGAAGGGTCGCTCGACGCGGTGTCGAGCAATCCGAAGGTGGTGGAGGTCTACCTGGGGCGGTGAGGGCGGTCGGGACCGTCGGCGGGGGCGGAAGGGTCGGTGCCCCCTCTCCCTGTCCCTCCCCCTCGAGGGGGGAGGGGACGCGGTTGCGGCGGCGAGTTGGAGAGCCAAACGTCGCCACCGAGCGGCCGGGCTACGCGCACGGCGACGACGCGGACACGGGCGCTGCGCATCCGCTCTCGCCCGGACGTTTCCCCATCGTCCCCTCCCCCCTGGAGGGGGAGGGACAGGGAGAGGGGGCGAGCGGCGTCCAAGGACACACCGGGCGGACAGCCGCCGACGACAGATCGGGACGAGGGCCATGCTGAACGTCGAAACCGTCGATCTCCACTACGGCGCCGCCCAGGCGCTGCGCGGCGTGTCGCTCACCGCCGAGGCCGGTCAGGTCACCTGCGTGATGGGGCGCAACGGCGTCGGCAAGACCAGCCTGATGCGCGCCATCGTCGGGCTGCAGTCGATCTCCGGCGGCAAGATCCTGTGGGAGGGCGCGGACGTCGCCAAGCTCACCCCGCACGACCGCGCCCGCCGCGGCATCGCCATCGTGCCGCAGGGCCGCGAGATCTTCCCGCTGCTCACCGTCGAGGAGAACCTGCGCACCGGCTTCGCGCCGCTGGCCCGGCGCGACCGCACCATCCCGGACACCGTGTTCGAGTTGTTCCCGGTGCTGAAGGACATGCTGAAGCGCCGCGGCGGCGACCTCTCCGGCGGCCAGCAGCAGCAGCTCGCCATCGGCCGCGCCCTCGTCACCCGGCCACGCCTCCTGGTGCTCGACGAGCCGACCGAGGGCATCCAGCCGTCGATCATCAAGGACATCGGCCGCGCGATCTCCTATCTGCGCGACCAGGGCTCGATGGCGATCGTGCTGGTCGAGCAGTATTTCGACTTCGCCAAGGAACTCGCCGACCGCTTCATCGTCATGGACCGCGGCGAGGTGGTGATCGCCGGCACGCGCGAGACGCTCGACGAGGACGAGGTGCGCGCGCGGATCACGGTGTGACGCGGGGGCGGGGCGGCGCGGACGCTCGGGTGCTCGTAGAGTGCCCTCCGACCATTTCCATGGCTTGGTCCGCGCAGGCGGACCATCCACGGGGCGGGTGCGTCACCGGGCGATTGGCATTTGAAAAAAGAAGGTTCGTGGATGGTCCGCCTTCGCGGACCAAGCCGGTTCCATACTCCGCAGTCGCCCCCGCCTCACGTCCCCCGCGGCTTCGCCCGCCGGGTCGCCTCGGCGTTCGCGGGATCGTCGGGCCAGGGGTGGCGGGGGTAGCGGCCCTTGAGGTCCTTGGCGACGTCGCGCCATGAGCCGGCCCAGAAGCCGGGGAGGTCGCGGGTGGTCTGGATCGGGCGGTGCGCCGGCGAGGTCAGCACCAGCGTCAGCGGCACCCGACCGCCGGCGACGGCGGGGTGGGCCTTGAGGCCGAACAGCTCCTGCACCCGGATCTCGATCGCCGGCCCGCCCTCGGCGTCGTAGTCGATCGGCACCCGCGAGCCGGTCGGCGCTTCGTAGTGCGAGGGCAGCAGCCGGTCGAGCTCGGCGCGCAGGGCATAGGGCACCAGCCGGTCGAGCGCGACGGCGAGAAGGGCGGCGTCGACGTCGTCGAGCCTCGTCACCCCAGATGCTACCGGCGCCAGCCAGTCGTCGAGCGAGGCGGCCAGCGCCGCGTCGGAGAGGTCGGGCCAGGGCTCGCCGATGGTGCGGGCGAGGAAGGTGACGCGGCCGCGCAGCGCACGCTGCTCCTTCGACCAGCCGAGCCGGTCGACGCCGGCGAGGCGCACGCCCTCCACCAGCGCCGCGACGGCGGCCGGGCCGTCCGGCACCGCCACCGGTTCCTCGGCCAGCACCAGCGCGTCGAGCCGGCGCGTGCGGCGGGCGCGCACCGCGCGGGCGGAACGGTCGTAGCCGACCTCCACCGCCGTCTCGATCCGGTGGCCGAACAGGGCCTCCAGATCCTCGCGGGCGAGCGCGGCGGCGAGGCGGATCTTCGCGCGCTCGGCCGGGCCGGTGAGGTCGGCGACCACCAGGAAGGCCTCGCGGGCGAGGCGGTCGTGCTCCTCGAGGATGCCGCCGCGGCCGTTGGCGAGGCGGAACGCGCCGCGGGCGCCACGCGCCTGCGCGACCCGGTCCGGATAGGCGCGGGCGAGGTGGCGGCCGACGTCGTCGGGATCGCCGCTCCCCTGGTCGCCGCCGGCGAGCCGGGCCCAGCGCTCGGCGAGCCGGCGGGCGTCCTCGGCCCGCGGCGAGCGGTCGGCGCGCAGGCGCCGGATCCGCTCGGAAAGGTCGGTGCCGTCGCCGCCGAGACCGGGCTCGCCGACCACCACCGCGACTTCGGCGGCGAGCCGGGCCTCGCCCTCGGCGGCGGCCTCGCCGACCATGTGGGCGAGCCGCGGATGCAGCGGCAGCCGGCGCAGCGCCCGTCCGGCGGCGGTGATGCGGCCGTCGCCGTCGACGGCGTCGAGCCGGGCGAGCAGGCGCACCGCCTCGTCCCAGGCCGGCTTCGGCGGCGGATCGAGGAAGGCGAGGGCGCCGGGATCGGCGACGCCCCAGCCGGCGAGGTCGAGCGCGAGGCCGGAAAGATCGGCCTCCAGCATCTCCGGGCGGGCGAAGGGCTCCAGCGCCGCGGTCTGAGGCTCCGACCACAGCCGCCAGCACACGCCCGGCTCGGTGCGGCCGGCGCGGCCGCGGCGTTGGTCGGCGGCGGCGCGCGAGACGCGCACGGTCTCGAGCCGGGTCAGGCCGGTGTCCGGCTCGAAACGCGGCACCCGCGAGAGGCCGCCGTCGACGACGATGCGCACGCCCTCGATGGTCAGCGAGGTCTCCGCGATCGCGGTCGCCAGCACCACCTTGCGCCGGCCGGTGGGGGCCGGGCGGATCGCCCGGTCCTGCGCCGCCGGCGGCAGGGCGCCGTAGAGCGGGTCGACGTCGACGTCCGCGCCGACGCGCGGGCGCAGCCGCTCGGCGAGACGGGCGATCTCGGCCTGCCCGGGCAGGAACACCAGCGCCGAGCCTGGATCGGTCCGCAGCGCCTCGACGACGACGTCGGCGACCTGATCCTCGAAGCGCTTCAGGGGATCGCGCGCCACGTGGCGGGTCTCGACGGGGAAGGCGCGGCCCGCGCTGGCGATCACGGGGGCGTCGCCGAGCAGGGCGGCGACGCGGGCGCCGTCGAGCGTCGCCGACATCACGACGAGGCGGAGGTCCTCGCGCAGCGCGCCGGCGGCGTCGAGGGCGAGCGCGAGGCCGAGGTCGGCGTCGAGCGAGCGCTCGTGGAACTCGTCGAACAACACGGCGGCGACGCCGTCGAGGCCGGGATCGTCGCCGATCATCCGGGTGAACACGCCCTCGGTCACCACCTCGATCCGGGTCCGCCGGGACACCTTGGCGTCCATGCGGACGCGGTAGCCGACGGTGTCGCCGACCGCCTCGCCGAGCGCCTCGGCCATGCGGGCGGCGGCGGCGCGGGCGGCGAGCCGACGCGGCTCGAGCAGCACGATCCGGCCGTCGCCGCGCCAGGGCGCGCCGAGGAGGGCGAGCGGCACGCGGGTGGTCTTGCCCGCGCCGGGCGGGGCGACCAGCACGGCACGCGGGCCGGCCGCCAGCGCGGCGAGGAGGTCGGGCAGGACGGCGTCGATCGGGAGGGGAGCGGGGGCCATGGCGAGGGCTTGATGCCCGCGCCGGCGGGCGCGATCAAGCCCCGCGGCGCACCGCGCCGGAACGGGGTGCCGCCGCGGACGGCGGGGCGGTCCGGAACCGGTGAACCGGCCTCGTACCGAACGCGCAAAGTTCCGACCTTTGGTCGGAGCTTTACGGGTGAGGAGCGCCCGACCGGGCGCTGGCCGGATGGCCGAAACTTCGCAAGGTCCCGACGAGTCGGGAATTTGCGAGACTGGTATCAGCCGGCCGCCTTCTTGCCGTCGCCGGACTTCAGCTGCTGCCACGTGTTGGCCTGGCTCAGCATGGACTTGAGATAGGCGACGTTCTGGTCGGCCTGCGCCGGGTCCATCTCCTGGCGGGCGACCGCCTCGGCCTCGGGGAACCGGCCCTGCAGGCCGAGCACCAGGGCGAGGTTCTGGCGCACCCGGCTCGACGCGTTCGGCTGCGTGGCGGCCTGTCGCAGCAGCTGTTCGGCCGGCTTCAGTTCGCCGACGAGCAGGTGGCTCAACGCCATGTTGTTGAGGATGGTCGGCTCGCCCGGCGCGATCGCCAGCGCCTTGGCGTAGCGGTCGCGCGCCTCGACGGTGCGGCCCATCTGGTCGAGGATCGCGCCCTCGGCGGAATAGAGCTTCCAGTCGGGCCGGTCGGCGTGCTGGGCGCTCTGGATCACGCCGAGCGCCTGATCGAACTTGCCGGAGGCGGCGAGCGCCTTGCCGTAGGCCGAGAGCATCTCGCGGTCCTTCGGATAGGCGATCACGCCCTTGCGCAGCACGGCCACGGCCTGCTCGCTCTGGCCGTTGAGGCGGAGGGCGGCGGCGTAGTTGAGGATGGTCAGGCGGTCCTTCGGCGCGGCGTCGTACTGCCGGCCCCAGCTCTGCACCGCCGCCTGCACCTGCTGGTCGGTCATGTTGACCGAGCCGGTCACCGAGACGCCGCCGTGGGTGGTGATCGGGCCGCTCGACTGGCACCCGGCGAGCCAGAGCGCGCCGGCGGTGGCGACGGCGAGACGGAGGAGGCGCGCGCGCTGCTGCATCATGGGGACGACCCGCTCGAGGAAGGACCCGGGCGAACGTCGCGGGAGCGGGCCGCCGGTCGTCCCAGGAGATAATCCGTTAACCCTAATGCGGAGTTAACGAGGGCGGGCGGGACCCCCGGACGCCCGCCGCGGGCTTGCGGGCCGTCGCCCCGGCGGCCATCATCGCGACCGCGTTCCGGCGTCGCGTCGGGCCGTTCCACCGGAGTTCCCGCCGTGCTCGCCTGCTTCCTCCCGCCCGACACCACCGAGGCCGCCGTTCCCGTCCACGCGATCGCCGCCGCCGACCTCGCCGGCACGCTGGACGCGCTCGGGCCGGCGGCGAGGGCCTGGGCCGGGGTCGCTGGCTTCGAGGCGAAGGCCGGCACCCACCTGTTGCTGCCGGACGAGGACGGCCGGCTCGCCGGCGTGCTGTTCGGGCTCGGCAAACCCGACGGCGCCCGCACCGACATGCTGCTCGGCAAGCTCGCCGGCGTGCTGCCCCCCGGCGCCTACCGGCTCGCCACCTTCGAGGGCGACCTCGACCTCGCGCTCACCGCCTTCGCCCTCGGCGCGTACCGCTTCGAGCGCTACGTGGCGCCGAAGGAGACCTGGCCGCGCCTCGTGCTGCCGTCCGAGGCCGACGTCCTGGCGATCCTGCGCACCGCCGCCGCCGTCCACGGCGTGCGCGACCTCGTCAACACCCCCGCCAACGACCTCGGCACCGCCGAACTCGCCGCCGCGGTCCACGCCCTCGCCGCCGCGCACGGCGCCGAGATCGAGGAGATCGTCGGGGACCATCTGCTCGCCGCCAACTATCCGCTGGTGCACGCCGTCGGCGCGGCCTCGGCGCGGCCGCCGCGGCTCGTCACCTTCACCTGGGGCGATCCGGCCGCGCCGAAGGTGACGCTGGTCGGCAAGGGCGTCGTGTTCGACACCGGCGGCCTCAACATCAAGCCCGACGCCTCCATGCTCCTGATGAAGAAGGACATGGGCGGCGCCGCCAACGTGCTCGGCCTCGCCCGCATGGTGATGGAGGCGGGCCTCTCCGTGCGCCTGCGCGTCGTCGTGCCGATCGTGGAGAATTCCATTTCCGGCAACGCCTTCCGACCGGGAGACGTCTATCGCAGTCGCAAGGGCCTGACGGTCGAGATCGGCAACACCGACGCCGAGGGCCGGCTGATCCTCGCCGACGCGCTCGCCTTCGCCGACGAGGAGGCGCCGGAGGTGCTGGTCGACATGGCGACGCTGACCGGCGCCGCCCGCGTCGCCCTCGGGCCCGACCTGCCGCCGGTCTACACCCGCGACGACGATTTCGCCGCCGAACTCGCGGCGGCTTCCGCGGCGGTCGCCGACCCGTGCTGGCGTCTGCCGCTGTGGCCGCCCTACGACGACATGCTGAAGTCGAAGATCGCCGACGTGAACCACATCTCCGGCGGCTCCTACGCCGGCTCGATCACCGCGGCGCTGTTCCTCGGCCGCTTCGTCGAGAAGGCGCGGACCTGGCTGCACGCCGACATCTTCGCCTGGACGCCGAGCGCGAAGCCGGCGAGCCCGGAGGGCGGCGAGGCGCAGGTGATCCGCGCGCTCTACGCGGTGCTGGCGGCCCGCTACGGCCGGCGCTGACCGGCGGGGGCCGGCGCCCGTCACGCCACGGCGGCGACGGGCGTGCGCTCGCGCAGGTATTTCCACAGCCGTTCGACGGTGGGGCGCACCTTCTCCATCGAGCGGTAGATCTTGATCCGCATGTCGATGGTGGCGGCGGCGCCGACCACGGTCAGCGTGCCGGCGGCGAGTTCGGTCTTCACCGCCGATTCCGGCAGCCACGCGACGCCGCGCCCGGTCATCGCCATCACCTTCAGCGCCTCGGCCATCGGGTTCTCGTAGATGTGGGCGAGGTTGAGCCCGTCGCCCTGCTCGGCCACCATCACCGAGACCAGCTTGCCGAGGAAGGTCTCGGGCGCATAGGCGAGGAAGGGCACCGGCCGGTCCTTCGCACCGGGCAGCTGGTGGCGCGGCCGGCCGTCGTCGAGCGGGGCCGACACCGGGATCATCCGGTCGCCGCCGAGGTCGAGCGAGGGGAAGCGCTCGGGATCGAGCAGGACCGGGATGCGCGGGTGCTCGTAGGTGAGCAGGAAGTCGCAGTCGCCCTCGGCGAACACCCGGATCGAATCGTGGAAGTTGTCGGTGATCAGCCGGGCGTTGATCGGGCCGAAACCCTCCTCGACGCGCTTCAGCCAGCCGGGAAAGAAGCTGATCGACAGCGTGTGCAGCGTCGAGATCGTGATCGCACCCTGGCCCTGGGCGCGGCCGGAGCGCAACTGCGAGCGCTCGACGTAGATCAGCCGCAGCACCTCCTCGGCGGTCTCGCGGAAGCGCCGGCCCTCGGCGGTCAGCGTGGTCGGATAGGTCGAGCGGTCGACGAGCGGCACGCCGAGCCATTGTTCCAGCTGCTGGATCCGGCGGCTGAAGGCCGACTGGGTGACGTGACGTTCGACCGCGGACTTCGAGAAGCTGCGCGTGTTGGCGAGGCTGACGAAGTCCTCGAGCCACTTGATCTCCAAGGCCCGAACCTTTCCGCGATGCGTGGCCGCGGCCGCTGCCGTCGGCGAGGTCCCCTTTTTGGTCCCCCGCCGCGCGGAAGTCGAGGGGCGCCGTGCGACGAAACGACCGGGGGCCGCCGACACGGCGGTCGGCGGCCCCCGGGGGCGTTCCGGGAGGCGGTCAGTTCGCCTCGCTGGTCTCGAGCAGCGGCGTGATCCGGCGCATGGTGACGCGGCGGTTCTCGCGGGCGGGACCATCGGTCGCAACCTTGAGCTGGCTCTCGCCGTAGCCCTTGGTGGTCAGGTTCTCCGGCGGCACCTTGTAGTACTCGGTCAGGAGATAGGCGACCTCCTCGGCGCGGCGGTCGGACAGCGAGAGATTGTCGATGTCCGAGCCGACGGCGTCGGTGTGGCCCTCGATCAGGAACACCTCGTTGGGGTTCTTCGCGAGGAGGTCGTTGATCGCCTTGGCGACCGCGTCGAGCGCGCCGATCTCGCTCTCCGCCACCTTCCACGAACCGGTGTCGAAGGTGATGGTGTCGAGGTCGACGCGGCGGACGCGCTCCAGCACGCTCGGGCTGTTGACGACCTGCTCGAGGCTGTAGCGGCGGTCGACCTGCACCACCGGCGGGGCCGCGAAGGTGTCGTAGATCACCTGCGGCGGCACCCGGTCGGCCTCGACGACGTATTCGTCGCGCGGGATGTCGATCGGCGGCGGCGGCAGGTTCACGATCACGTCGACGTCGTAGCGGTCGCGCAGGTCCGGCCGGTTGACGAACAGCACGTATTCGCGGCCGTCGGGCATGCGGCGGACGCGGCGGATGACGTGGCCGTCGATGTCGGTGATCGTGACGATCCGGACGCCGCCGGGGCGTTCGACGATCGTGACGTAGTCGTCGCCGCGGCGCTCGCGGCGCACCTGTCCGAAGTCCTCGAGCCGGTCGAGTTCGTCGTTGCGGATGATGACGCGGCGATCGTCGCGCAGAATCGTCCGGCCGCCGGGCTCGGTGATGACGTCGAGCCCGTCGACGCGGCGGGTCCGGCGCTCCTCGCGGATCCGGCCGATGTCCTCGTTCCGCAGGTCCTCGCCGCTCCACCGGCCGTCGCGGCCGGGGCCGACGTCCTCGCCGGGGCGACGGTCGGGGCCGGGGCGGGCGTCGCCGGGGCCGGGATCGACGTTCGGACGGCGGTCGTTGCCGCCGCGCAGCTCGTCGCGCAGCCGGTCGCGGTTCGGGCCGCCGTCGAGGGCGGAGCCGTCGGGCGCACCACCGGGCACCGAGCCGTCGTCGGCGGGCCGCTCGATCGCCGGCTTGCCGCCGGGGCGGGGCGCGGGACGGTCGTCGCCGGGGCGCGGGGCCGGGCCGTCGTTGCGCCCGCCGCCGGGGGCGGCACCCTGATCGCCGGCGCCCGGACGGTCCTTCGGACGCTGCTCGCCGCCGCCCTGGCCGTCGTTCTGGTCGCCGACCGGACGCGGGCCGTTGCCGTCGATGCGGCCCGGCACGTCGCTGCGGTCGGCGCCGGGCTCGGCACCCTGGTTCTTGCGCGGGCGCTGCGGCGCGGCGCCGTCGTCGCCGGTCGCGCGCGGGCCGTTGCCGTCGACGCGGCCGGGCACGTCGGTGCGGTCGGCGCCGGGTTCCGCGCCCTGCTTCTTGCGCGGGCGCTGCTGCTCGGCGCCGGTATCCCCGTTGCCGTCGTTGCGCTGGCCCTTGGGCGGGCGCGGCGCGGCGTCTTCGTTCGCAGCGGGCTTGCGCGGACGCCGCTGGTCGGCACCCGGCTGGTCGCCCTGGTTCTTGCGCGGACGCTGCTGCTCCGCACCGCCGTTGCCGTCGTTGCGCTGGCCCTTGGGCGGGCGCGGCTGTTCCGCCCCCTGGTCGGCGGCGGGCTTGCGCGGACGCTGCGGTTCGGCCTGCCCCTCGCCGCCCTGGTTCTTGCGCGGACGCTGCTGCTCCGCCGGGCCGGCGTCGTCGTTCTTGCGCGGCTTGCCGGCGGGACGCTCGCCGCCGTCGTTGCGGCCCTGGCCGGCGCCGTCGCCCTGCTGCTCGCGCTTCTTGCGCTGCAGCAGCAACTCCTCGGGCGTCGGGCCGTCGGCCTGGGCGACGACGATCGCGGCGGGCTCGGCCGCACGCGCGGGCATCGCGCCCGGCGTCGTCAGGACGAGGGCGGGGATCACGGCTCCGGCGAGCCAACCGGCCTTGTGGCTTCTCATGGGTCTTCGACCTTCCCGTTGAACGCGGTGACGGCAAATCACCCGCGCAGGCGATTGGTTCCGTTCGGGGCGACTATTCTCGGGAAACACGGCCGCAAGTCGGCCGTCTCAGGTCGAGCCGCGGCCATCGCGCGGCGAAATCGAGGCGGCAGGGCAATCGTTCGTGATCGATACGATCGTCACGACTTGCATGGTCGATGGGTTCTACGAAGATGAACGCGAGATGAACGCTCCGGTTATCGGGCGCTACATGGCGTGAACGCTGAAGGCTGGCATCTCGGCTGGCGATGTCGCGACGGACGGCCTCCCTTTCGGAAGAACGTCCGACGTCCGCTCATAGTCCCGGGCGGGCGAGGAAGGCGGCGATCACCTCGACGACCAGCGCGTGGTCGTCCTCCTGCGGCAGGCCGGAGACGGTGGCGGTGCCGACGAGGCCGGTGCCGGCGACCCGGATCGGGAAGGCGCCGCCGTGGGCGGCGAAGGCGAGGGGATCGACCAGGAAGCGCTCGTGGAACGACTCGCCGGCCGCGGCGGCCGCGCGGCCCATGTAGTAGGACGAGTGGCCGAAGCGCATAACAACGGCGTTCTTGCGGGCGATCCAGTGGTCGTAGTCGGCGACGGTGCCGGGCAGGGCGGCGTGGAACAGCTGCTGGCCGGCGCGGGCGACGTCGACCGTGACGGCGAGGCCGCGGGCGCGCGCGGTGTCGACCAGCGCGAGGCCGAGGGCGATCGCGGTGTCGTTGTCGAAGGCCGGGAAAACGAGGCGGCGCTCCTGGTCGAGGAGTTCGGCGAGGAGGGCGGCGTCCACGGTCATGTCGGGGTCCTCGACGGCATCGCGGCCGGGTCCATGGCATGGACCCGGCCGCGGCGTGTCGTCAAGCAATTCGCGCCGGTGTCGCTCAGGCGGCGCGGTGCGACTCGCCGTGCTCCTGGGCGTAGACCTTGCCGAAGCGGTTGGCGAGGAAGGCCGCGAGCGGCACCTGCTCCTGGCGCACGAGACCGTGCTGCGGCAGGTCGCCGTTCGCCAGCATGTCGAGCACGGCGGTGATGCCGCCGGCGGTGGTGACCTGGATCGCCGAGTGCATCACGCCGTTGATCGGGCGCGAATAGACCTTCTGGGCGTAGGTCTCCTGGACGAGCCGACCACCGCGGGTGCCGGAGACGGTGACGAACACGATCACCACGTCCTGCAGCGTGGTCGGGACCGCCTGCTCGAGGATGTCCTTCAGCACGTCGCGGCGGTCGCGCAGGCGCAGGTCGTTGAGCAGCGCCTTCATGATCGCGGCGTGGCCGGGATAGCGGATGGTCTTGTAGTTGAGGGTGCGCACGCCGCCCTTCAGCGTCTCGCACAGGGTGCCGAGGCCGCCGGAGGTGTTGAACGCCTCGTAGGTGACGCCGTCGAGCGAGAATTCCTCGCGCTCCTCGAGCGGCGGCACTTCGCGCAGCTCGCCGTTGACGATCGCCTCGCAGGGCTCGCAATACTCGTTGATGACGCCGTCGGTCGACCAGGTGAGGTTGTAGTTCAGCGCGTTCGACGGGAACTGCGGCAGCGCGCCGACGCGCATGCGCACGGTGTCGACCGCATCGAAGCGGCGGATCAGGTCCGAGGCGACGATCGAGATGAAGCCGGGGGCGAGGCCGCACTGCGGAATGAAGGCGGTGCGGGCGCCCTCGGCGAGCTGCTTGACCCGGCGGGTGGTGGCGACGTCCTCGGTGAGGTCGAGGTAGTTCGCGCCGGCGGCCTTGGCGGCCTCGGCGACCCGGATGGTGAGGTGGTAGGGCGCCGCCGAGAGCACGGCGAACTTGCCCTGCAGGAGGCGGGTGAAGCCGAGCACGTCCTCGACGTCGACGGCGGCGCGTTCGACGTCGCCCGGCACGTCGAGCCGGTCGAGCTGCTCGCGCGAGCGGTCGGCGACGGTCACCCTGTAGTCGCCGGCGGCGACCAGCATTCCGGCGATGGTGGACCCGATCTTGCCCGCACCGACGATCACCACGTCCTTCATCATCGCGCACACCCTCCTGAAGCTCGCGAACGAGATCCGATGATCGCGGCGGGCGCCGTCGAATCGCAATTCCAGATCCGACGATCCGCATGCTAACTTTGAACGGATCGCCAAGAGGAATTGGACGATATGCAGATCGACGACGTCGACCGAGCCCTGCTGGCGCTGCTGCGCGAGGACGCCCGTGCGCCGACCGCCGAGCTCGCGCGCCGGCTCGGGCTGTCACGCACGACGGTGACGAGTCGGTTGCAGCGGCTCGAGGCCGCGAAGGTGGTGGTGGGCTACACGGTGCGGCTCGCCGGCGCGGTCGAGAGCGCGCTGGTGCGCGCCCACGTCACCGTCGCCTGTCACCCGAAGGCGTCGGCGGGTGTCGAGGCGGCGCTCAGGCGGATCCCGGAGGTGCGCCAGCTGCACTCGGTGTCCGGCCCGTTCGACATGATCGCGGTGGTCGCCGCGCCGTCGATCGCCGAGCTCGACACCCTGATCGACCGCATCGGTGCGCTCGACGGCGTCGAGCGCACGACGTCGTCGATCCTGCTGTCGACCCGGATCGACCGTTGATCCCCGCCCCGCCCCGCCGACGACCCGACGATCGGGGGCGTCGCGGGTTCGGGACTACGCGCGGGCGAGGCCGAGCCGGCGCCGGGCAATCGGGGCCCACAGCGGGGCGTAGAGCAGGGCCATCGCGCCGACGTAGTAGACGCCGCCGAGCACGACGGCGACCGCTAGACCGGTCGCGTTCTGCGGATAGGGCGTGAGGTTGAGTGCCGAGGCCATGAACAGGGTCGCGGCCGTCACCTTGGCGAGGTCGAGCACCGGCACCTGGAAGCCGAGACGGGTCACCGCCAGCCAGCCGGAATAGAGCGTGGTCAGCCCCGAGGCCACCGCCGCGCCGGCGACCGCGCCGACGAGGCCGCCGGTCGCCAACCCGATCGCGGCGAGCACCACCACCAGGACGTTCTCCGTGACGTGGACCGAGGCGCAGGCGAGGAAGCGGCGCTCCAGCACGAAATTCTGGTCGGTGGTGTGCAGGTGGACGTAGCGCAGCGCGCCCGCCAGCGCCGACAGGCCGAGGATCGCCTTGGTGGTCTCGCGGTATTCGGCGGCGACGGCGAGGTCGGTGAGGAGGCCGCCGACCAGGACGACGCCGGCGACCGTCGGGAACAGCACCGCGGCGAGGATGGCGGCGTTGGTCTTGAGCTGGGCGAGGGCGGCGTCGCGGCGGCCCTCGTTGAGGAGGCGCGAGGCGAGCGGGAAGGCGGCGGCCATCACCAGCATCGAGGCGACCGAGGCGCAGCGCCGGCCGATGCCCCAGCCGACCGCGAGCAGGCCGAAGGCTTCGGGCCCGGCCATGTATTCGACGACGTAGCGCATGTTGTTCTCGCCGCCCCAGGCGAGCACGGCGAGGCCGAGCATCGGCCCGCCGTAGGCGAGGGCGGCCTTCATGATCTCGCGGTCGACCGGCGCCGGGCGCAGCGAGAAGCCGATCATCGGCAGGGCGACCAGCGTGCCGATCGCCTGGGCGAGCGCGTAGGCGCCGAGGAGGGCGAGGCTGCTCGGCCCGACCATCTCGAGCGCGGCGACGCCGACGACGAGGCCGCCGACGGGACCGGCGACCTGCAGGATGGTGTAGGCGAGGATGGCGCCCTGGGCGCGGGCGCGCTCGGAATAATAGGTGTTGAGGCTGCGCGTGACGTAGTAGGCCGCGACCAGCGCGCCGCCGAGGAGCGTGCGCTCGGCGGCGTCGACCACCTCGACGGTCAGCCACGCCGCGGCGATCTGCGGCAGCGTCAGCAGCAGCATCAGCGTCGTCTCGGTGCCGAGGAAGCGGCGCCGGAGGCCGTCGTCGCCGGCGCCGGGCATGTAGCGCAGCGCGTAGGTCGAGAACCACGACAGGCTGAAGAGGTAGGCGAGCTCCTGCGTCGCCGAGACCAGGATGAAGGCGCCCATGTCGGCCGGCGCCAGCCACCACGTCCACATCAGCGCCGAGACGAACTGCGCCGCCGGGGCCAGGAACTGGGCGGGCAGGTATTGCAGGGTCTGGCGCAGCAGCATCGATCGGACCTTTGGACCTGCGCCGCCGAGACGACGCGAACCGGCGCGTCGGGGCCCCTCGCGAGGCCCCTCGGGCGCTTGTCGTTGCCGGACCATGCGCCCGGACGGGTTAAGGGCGGGGAAAACCCGGCGCGGAAATCCGCCGCATGCGACCGATCGCATTCACGTCTCGTTAAATCCCGCGACCTATGGTTAACGCGCGGCGAACGCACCGCCGTTTCGGGTGGGATGCGATGGCGGTGTTCGGATTGTTCGACGGTTCGGGAGCGGCGCGGCCGACCGGGGCCCCGAAGGGGGCGGCACCGGTGACGCTCGACGACATCGACCTCGCCGCGCTCGTCCGCATCCTGCTGGCGCGCTGGAAGCTCATCCTGATCTGCACGGTGATCGGCACATCGATCGGGCTCGGCTACGCCTTGACGGCGCCGAAGACCTGGCGGTCGACCTCGCGCGTGCTCGTCGACCCGCGCGACAAGCAGGTCGTCGGCCAGGGCATCACCCTGCCGACCCAGGGCACCGATCCGGCCTGGGTGGCGACGCAGGCGAGCCTCGTCACCTCCGAGGCGACGCTCGGTCGCGTCTTCGACACCCTCGACCTCGGCAAGAACCCCGCCTTCGCCGGCGACCGCGAGACCGCGCTCCGCAAGCTCGGCGAACTGATCCTGGTCGAGCGCGCCGACGAGAGCTACGTGCTCGACGTCAGCGTCACCTCCAACGACCCGACCTTGTCGACGCGGATCGCCGGCGCCCTCGGCGAGGCCTTCGTCGCCTCGCTGGTCGACGCCAAGGCCGACGCGATCCGTCAGGCGACGCAACTGCTCGGCCGCCAGATCGACGACCTCCGCGACAAGGCGCGCGAGGCCGAGATCGCTCTGCAGAAATACCGCACCGACAACAACCTCGTCTCCGCCAGCGGCCGCTCGGTCGACGAGGAGCGGCTGCGCCAGCTCAACGAGGCCTACGTCACCGCCGGCGTCCGCGCCCAGGAGGCCAAGGCCCGCCGCGACCGGCTCGCCGGCGCGGTCCGCCGCGGCGGCGCCGAGGTCGATTCGGCGCTGCAGTCGGTCGACAGCGGGGTGCTCAGCCGGCTCAAGATCGAGTACGCCCTCGCGGAGCGCTCGATCGCCGAGATGGCGCGCGAGCTCGGGCCGAGCCATCCGCGCCTGCAGGCCGCCGAGGCCAACGCGGCCCGCACGCGCAGCCTGATCGTCGACGAACTGCGCTCGCTCGCCGCCACCGCGTCGAGCGACTACGATCAGGCCGCCGCCGCCGAGGCCGCCGCCAAGGCCTCGCTCGAGGGCGCCACCGACCTCGTCAACCGCAACGGCGTCGCCGGCATCCGCCTGCGCGAGCTCGAGAACGAGGCCAAGGTCCGCCAAGACATGTACGCGAGCTTCGTCTCGCGCATGGAGCAGACCGCGCTCCAGACCGGCACCCAGATCTCCGACGCCCGCGTGATCGTGCCGGCGCAGATGCCGATCCGGCCCTATACGCCGAAGCGCACGCTCGCGGTGATGCTCGGCTTCGTCGCCGGCTTCGGAATCGGCCTGACCGGCGCACTCTACCGCGGCCGCGTCGACCTCGTCGCCCGTCCGGCCCGCACGGTGCCGGCCGCGGCGGACGAAGCGGAGCCCGTCGCCGAGACGCGGCCGGCCCGGCAGGCCGCACCGCAGGCGCCGGCCCGCCCGGCGCCGGAGGCGCCATCGGCGACCACGGAGGCGGCGCCGAAGCGCCGCCGCAAGCCGCTCGCCGAGATCTTCGATTCCCTCCGCGAGGACGCCGTCGAGCCGGTGCCGCCCGCAGTCGCGCCGGCCGTGTCCACCGCACCGGCCGTCGCCGTGGAGTCGCCGCCCGCCGCGGCGCCGGCCCGGCCGGGCCTGTTCGCCGGCCTGTTCCGCCGCCGTCACCCCGCGGCGGCCGCGGTCGAGCCGACGCCGGCTCCCGCCCGCGTCGCACCCGCGCCGCTGCCCGAGCCGCGCGAGGACGCCGAGGTGCTGGCCGAATTCGTCGTCGACACCCGGCCCGCGCTGCCCGGCCGCTCCGGCCGGCCGCTGGTGCGCGCCCGCCGCGACGTCTACGCCTCGGCCCTCGCCGACGCGGGCGGCGCCGAAGCGGCGCGCGATCTCGCCGCCCGCCTCGCCGAAGGCCGCGACCACGGCGTCGTCACCGTAGTGTTCGGATCCGACTGCGGCGACGCCGCCTCGGCGGTCGCCTTCGCGATCGCCGCCGGGGCGGTCGCCGCCGGCCGCCGCGCGCTCCTGGTCGACGCCGCCGGCGGTGCCGTCGCCACTGCCCTGACCGGCGCCGCCGCGCCCGACCTGATCGACGTGCTCGACGGCCGCGCCGGCTGGGACGACGTCGCGCTGCGCGTCTCCGACGGCTTCGACGTGGTGCCCGCCGGCCCGCTCGCCGACCTCGTCGCCGACCGCGCCGCCATCGGCGAACTGGTCGAGGCCGTCGCCGAGAGCTACGACCACGTCGTGGTCGACCTCGGCTCCGAGCCGGACCTCGACCTCGTGCAGGCCCTCGCGGACGCCGCCGACGGCGCCGTGCTGGCGATCGCCGCCGCGGCCGAGGCCGACCCGGACGCGGTCGCCCTCGTCGACGACCTCGCGGTGCTGACCCCCGGCTTCGCCGGCCTCGTCCTGGTCGACGACCGTGCCGCGGCCGCCGCCGCCGGCCGTGCGTCGGAAGCGGCCTGAGCCATGGCGCGGACCCTCCTCGTCGACCACACCCATCTCGGCCGCCACGTCACCGGCCTGGAGCGGATCACGCTCGAGCTGTTCGCGCCGGACTCGCTCGCCCCGCTCCGGCTGGAGCCGGTGACCGCCGGCGGCTCGACGCGGAAGATGATCCTGGCGCAGACCCTCGGCCTGCCCGCCCGCCTCCTCGCCGACCGCGGCGCCGTCGTGCTCTGCCCGGGCTTCCCGCCGTCGATCCCGCTGACGCTCGCCGGCGGCCGGCGCGTGGTGCCCTACGTCCACGACTGCTTCCTGATCACCCGGCCGCAGGACCTCAACTGGCGCGCCCGCGTCTACATGGCGCCGGCCTTCCGTGTCGCGATCGCCCGGCTGCCGTGGTTCCTCGTCAACTCCCGCGCGACCGCCGACGAACTCGCCCGCCACGCCGCGCCCGGGGCCGAGATCACGCTCTACCGCCCGGTGGTGCGCGACGTCTTCGCCATCGCCGATCGCGCCGCGTCCGCCGCCGCTGCCCGCGCCGCCGGCGACGGCCGCCGGCTGTCGCTGATCGCGGTCGGCACCGTCGAGCCGCGCAAGAACCTCGTCGCCGCCGCCGAGGTGGTGCGGGCGCTCAACGAGGGTCACGGCTTCGACGCCACCCTCGACGTCGTCGGCCGGCCCGGCTGGGGCGGCGAGGCCGAGCGGCTCGCCGGCCGTCCCGGCGTCGTCCTGCACGGCTACCAGCCGGCCGAGCGGGTCCGCGACCTCCTCGCCGGCGCCCATCTCCTGATCTCGACCTCGCACGACGAGGGCCTCGGCCTGCCGCTGGTCGAGGCGCAATACGCCGGCCTGCCGGTGGTCGCCCCGGACAAGCCGGTGTTCCGCGAGGTGCTCGGCGCCTCCGGCCTGCTGATCGACCCGACCGACCCCGCCGGCGCCGCCGCCCGGATCGCCGCGGCCGTGCGCGGCCCCGGTTTCTTCGCCACCGCCGCCGCCGGCGCCGCCACCAACGTCGCCCGCTGGAACGCCGCCGCCGAAGACGACCGCGCCCGGCTGGTCGAGCGGCTGGCGCGGATGGTGGGGTAAGGGACGCGAGACGATTCCGATTGTACGGCTTGAATCCGTACCTTACATTAATGCCCCGAGGAGATGGGCATGCCGCGCCAGATCAGTGATACGTCCAGCCGCATCGAGTTGCGCATCCCGCCCGAGCAGAAGGCGGTGCTCGCACGCGCGGCCGCGCTCGAGAACGTCGACCTGACCAGCTTCATTCTCGGGCGAATCCTGCCCGAGGCGCGGGCGGTGGTCGAGCGGGCCGAGCACGTGCAGCTCTCGGAGCGGGCCAGCTTGCGCGTGCTCGACCTTCTGGAGTTTCCCCCGGAGCCGACCGACCGCCTGAGGCGCGCGGCCAAAGCCGGCCGGACTCTCGGGTGAGCGCACCGACCTGGCAGGAAGCGCCGATCGGCAGACATCATGACAGGGCCGCTTTCGATTGCGGCAATCCCGACCTGAACGGCTGGCTGGCGCGCTTTGCCCGCCAGAACCATGACAGCGGCGGGGCCAAGACCTTCGTCGCCACACCGGTCGATGCGCCGTCGCGCATTCTCGGCTTCTACTCCCTGAGCCCCGCCTCGTTGGACTACGCCCGCACGCCGGCGGTTGCCCGGAGGGGCTTGGCGCGCTTCGACGTGCCCGTCTTCCGCCTCGCCCGGCTCGCGGTCGATCGCTCGGTGCAGGGACGCGGTCTCGGCGGCGCGCTGCTGGTCGCGGCGGGAAAGCGCTGCATGGCGGTAGGCGCGGAAGTCGGTGGCGTCGCCCTGCTGATCGACGCCAAGGACGACGAGGCCGCCCGCTGGTACGAGGGCTATGGTGCCGTCCGGATCGAGGATTCGTCGCTGTCGCTGGTGCTGCCGTTCGCGACATTGCGAGTATAGTAAGTACAATTTTCTACCAAAAGCATCACTTTAGAAATATATCATGTCAATAGTAAATTAAAATCATACATGAAAAGCAATAGTTATTTCGAAATTGAGTTCCAATGCGCCCAGAACGCGCACCTCATCGAACGGTGATAGTTGATACTGTTAATCGCAATCTAATCGTATCGTTGATGCATCTTTGTAGCTATAATATTCAATGCAACTTCTCTCCCCGTCGTTGGTTTTCAGTTTTCCTATATCGCTACTAGCGATAAACTCGGATATGGACGTCGCTCCGTCGGAATTCCAGTCCATTTCCGTCCAGGCATACCCTTGAGAAATCGCAGAGACCATCCGCATTGTGATGTAGAATAAGAACAGGCCGACGGAGAAGAAAAGAACCATCATTGCCGACTTTCGCATCCTAACTCCCGAGGATACCTTTTTACGTATTCGAAGATCGACCGGACAATGGCCGGCCTGCCCCCTTCACGCCGGCCGGCGGTCGCGGAAGGCGGCGACGATGGCGTCGTATCCGGCCTTGGGTTGCATCTGGGCGTCGAAGGGGAGGGGGCGCGGGGCGCGGGTCGTGACGCCGGGGTGGGTCTGTTTCCAGGCGTCGATGTAGAAGGTGGCGGCGTCGGTGAGCTGCCAGGTGATCACCGTCTTCACCGCGGGCACCTTGAGGACGGCGCCGAGGAAGGCCTCGTAGCGGTCGGCGACGGCGGCGTCGCGGATCAGCGGGTCGTCGGGATAGCGCTCGTCGTTGACGTCGAGCTCGGTCAGGTAGATGTCGACGCCCTTCTCGGCGAGCCGCCACAGGAACTCGACGAAGCCCTGGTCGTCGTAGGGCCACTGCGGCTGCAGGTGGCCCTGCAGGCCGACGGCGTCGAGCCGGCAGCCGGCGTCCTGCAGGCGGTCGACCAGCGACAGGAGGCCGGCGCGGATGCCGGCGCCGGTGTCGGTCCACTGCTCGGTGTGGGCCTCGTTCAGCACCAGCTTGCAGCCGGGATCGGCCGCGGCGGCGCGCTTGAAGGCGCGGACCGGGTAGTCGGTGCCGAAGGTGGCCGTCCACGGCCCGTCGCGCCAGCCGCCGGGCAGGCCGTGTCCGGGCCAGAACGGCTCGTTGACCACGTCCCAGGAGTGCAGCCGGCCGGCGTAGCGGCCGGCGGTCTCGTCGACGTGGCGGTCGAGGAAGGCGGCGCGCTCGGCGGTCGACATCGCCACCAGCCAGTCCGGCTTCATCTCGTTCCAGGCCAGCGTGTGGCCGCGCATCGGGATGCCGGCGTCGTCGGAAAAGCCGAGCAGGCGGTCGGCGTAGCGGGTGTCGAACACGTCCGGGGCGGGACGCAGGGTGTTGAATTTCAATGCCCAGTCGGCGGTGAAGATCCGGGCGTGCCGACGGTAGAGTTCGGCCTGACCCGGCCGGTCGAGGGTGTCGTCGGCGATCGACGTGCCGAACAGGATGCCGGCGCGGCGGGCGACGTCGCCGATCGGCTCGGGAACGGCCGTCCCGGCCCGGGACACGGCCGGCAGCGCCGCACAGGCCGTCAACCCGGCGATAACCTTCAGCGTCTCGCGGCGGGACGGACGGGGAGCGATAGGGTGAAACATTCGTATATGTCCCCGCATTTCCAGACCAGCCCGAGCGGTGTCGAGGAGAATCGTTCGAATTTTAACGATCGACTTCAGGTGAATCCAACGGCGCCGAGACTATGAGAACACCAGCGGCCCGCCGATTGCCACGGTTCTGTTTACCGACGGTTAATCATCGGGGCGCGGGTTGGGGCGGGGGAGCGCGTCGATGGCATCGCCGTTGCTGATGAACGGCCGGATCGGCACCGACGATCCGGCAATGACGAGAATGGTCACGACAGTGCACGTCAGCTCCATACCGACCCCTGCCGCCAAGCGCTCCGGGCGCGCCCGCCCCGCGGGCCTCGCGCGCGTCGCCGGCACGCTGCTCAACGTCGGCGACCAGGACGCGCTCGTGCGCGGCATCGTCGACGACGCCGTCGACGGCGCCGGCGGCACGGTGTTCACGCTGAACCTCGACCACCTCGTCAAGCTCGACGAGAGCCCCGCTTTCCGCCTCGCCTACGACCGCGCCCGCTACGTCACCGCCGACGGCACGCCGATCGTCTGGATGGCGCGCGCCGCCGGCGCGCCGCTCCACCGCGTCACCGGCGCCGACCTCGTGCTGCCGCTCTGCCGCGCCGCCGCCGTCCACGGGCTCGGCGTCCACCTGTTCGGCACCTCCGACGCGGTGCTCGCCGTCACCGCCGACCGGCTGCGCGCGCTGATCCCCGGCCTCGACGTCGTCGGCACCGAGGCGCCGCCCTACGGCTTCGATCCGGCCTCGCCGGCCGCCGCCGAGGCCGCGGCGCGGATCGCCGCCTCGGGCGCGCGGATCTGCTTCGTCGCCCTCGGCGCCCCGAAGCAGGAGCTGTTCTCCGATCAGGCGCTCGCCCACGCGCCGGGCGTCACCTTCGTCTGCATCGGCGCCGCGCTCGACTTCATCGCCGGCACCCAGCGCCGCGCGCCGCGGATCCTGCAGGCGACCGGCCTCGAATGGTCCTGGCGCCTCGCCCACGACCCGCGTCGCCTCGCCCGGCGCTACTGGCTGTCCGGCCTGTTCCTGGCGCGCTGGACCGTCCGCCACGCCGGCGGGGCCGCCGCCGACCTGTTCCGCGGCATCGCCCGCGACTTCCGCAACCCGGACCGCAAATGACCCACCGCCTCACCGTCGTCCATCCCCTCGACCCGCGCGGCTCCAAGGTCGGCGGCATCGAGACCCACGTGCGCATGATGCTGGCGCGCCACCCGGCCGACTTCTCCGTGCTGTTCGTCGGCATGGACGAGCGCGGCGACCTCGAACTCGGCAAGCCCGTCCGTCTCGAGATCGACGGTCGCACGATCGACTTCCTGCCGGTCGTCCACATCCCCGACGACACCATCCACTCGGCCGCGCGCAAGCTGTGGCAGTCGGTGACGCTGCGCTTCGCGCTCGGCGCCGTCCGCCACCTGCCGACGATCCGCCGGCTCGCGAAGGCGCCGTCGGCCTCCACCGAGATCGAGCGCTTCGAGTTCGCCGCGATCGCGCGCGCGCTCGGCAACCCGGTCGTCCAGGTCGTCCACGGCGAGGGCCGCAAGGACGACAAGATGGACAGCCTGATCAAGCGCTTCTGGTGGATCCACCGCCTCAACGAGGAGATCGCGCTGCGCCTCGCCGACCGCGTCGTCGCGGTCAACGGCAACATCGTCAAGCGCTACGAGCGCGAGATGCCGAAGGTCGCCGCCAAGGCCGAGATGCTGACCGTCTCGGTCGACACCGACCGTTTCCCGGCCGCGCGCTTCGACGTTTCCGACGACGTCTTCCGCGTCGTCTTCGCCGGCCGCCTCGACGCCTTCAAGGACCCGCCGCTGATGTTCGAGACGATGCGGCGGATCCACGCCGCCCTCGGTGGCCGCTTCGAGTTCCACTACATCGGCACCTCCGACCCGGCCCGCGATCCCGAGTTCGCCGCGATCGAGGGCTTCACCGTCCGCCACGGCTTCCAGAACGCCGCCGGCGTCTCGGCGATCATGCGCCGCTGCCACGCCGGCGTGCTGACCTCGTTCTTCGAGGGCATGCCCTGCTACCTGCTGGAACTGCTGTCGAGCGGCCGGCCCTGCGGCGCGATCCGGCTGCCGCAATACGATCCGCTGGTGGTCGAGGGCGTCTCGGGCTTCCTGCGCGAACGTCCCGAGGGTCCCGCCGCGGCCGCCGACGCCATGGCCGAGGGCTTCGTCGGCCTGTGGCGGGCGATCCGCGCCGGCCGGCTCGATCCCGAGGCGATCCGTGCGCTGGTTCGGCCCTATTCGGTGGCCGTGCAGATGCCGAAGCTGTTCGACCGCCACCGCTCGCTGTCGCGGCACCCGGCGGCGCCGGCCGGCAGCCGGACCGTCAGCGCCTGACGGCCTCGCGGACGACGGCGTCGAAGAGCGCCTCCCAGGCGTCGAGCCCGTGCGCGACGTCGAAGCCGGCGGCGCGCGCCTGCCGGGGGGCCGGGTCGCCGGGATCGGCGAGGGCGGCGTCGAGCGCGCCGGCCATCGCCACGGGATCGCCGACCGGCACCAGCCGGCCGAAGGCGCCGCCACCGAGGATCTCGGCCGGACCGGGGCAGTCGGTCGCCACCACCGCCGGGCCGGCGGCGAGCGCCTCCACCACTGCCATCCCGAAGGCCTCCGTGCGCGAGGGCACCGCCGCCACCCGCGCCGCGCCGAACAGCGCGGCCGAGCCGTCGAGGGCGCCGAGCAGCGTCACCCGTCCGGCGAGCCCGTGCCGGGCGATCGCCGCCTCGACGGCGGGGCGGTCCGGCCCCTCGCCGCCGATCGCGAGCCGCGCGCCCGCCGTCGTCACCCGGGCGAAGGCATCGACCAGATCGGGAAAGCCCTTCTCCGGCGACAGCCGACCGACCGCGGCCACCAGCGGCGGCCGGGCCGCCAGCGCCGCCGCGGCGAGCGGCACGAGCGGGGGCAGGGCGACCGGGTTGTGGATCCGGACGGTACGGGCGGGATCGGCGCCCCAGCGCCCGACGAGGGCGGCGGCGAGCCCGTCGGAGACGGCGACGATCCGCGCCGCGCGTCGGCGCAGCAGCGGCATGCCGGTATAGGCGAGCGCGGAGAGCCGGCCGGTCTTCCACTCCTCGAATCCGTGGTAGGACAGCACCAGCGGCGTACCCCGGCCGGCGAGGACGGCCGCGGCCGCGAGCTTGACGTTGGACACCGAGACCGCGCCGGCGGCGACGTCGGGCGCGAGGCGCCGGATCAGGCCGGCGAGGCGGAGCAGGCCGCGGGCGTGGCCGCCGCCGGTCTCGACCAGTTCGACGCCCGGGCCGGCACGGAAGCCGGTTTCGACGTGGTCGACCGCCAGCACGACGCGATGGCCGCGCGCGGCGAGGCCGGTCGCCAGTGTCGCGAACACCCGTTCGGCGCCGCCGCCGCCGGAGGCGCGGGTGTGGAGGAGGATCGATCGTGCCGTCATGTCCGCCGTCGGTGGCCGGTCTCGTCGCGGCGGAGTGTGCCGGCCGGAGATGAACGGAGCGTTCCGCGCGCCTTCGCGTCGCCCTCGCGTCGGCCGGCGCGGCGGTGTATGCGGAGAGCCCGCGCCCCCCTCCCGGATCCGCCGCCACCGTGACCGACGCCCCCGTCCGCCGTCCCGCCGTCCGCGACCACGTCGCCCTCGGCATCGCCATGATGCTGCTCGGCGACTTCCTGTTCTCGGCCAACGACGCCATGGGCAAGTGGCTGGTGGCGACCTACACCGTCGGTCAGGTGCTGCTGATCCGCAGCGGCGCCGCGCTGCTGGTGATGGCGCCGATGATCCACCGCGCCGGCTGGCGCATCCTGATCCCGACCGAGCGGCCGTGGACGCAGGTGAGCCGGGTGGCGCTGTCGATCGTCGAACTGATCGCCTTCTACGCCGCGGCGGTCCACCTGCCGATCGCCGACGTCATGACCTTCTACCTCGCCGGCCCGATCTACGTGGCGGCGCTGTCGCCGTGGCTGCTCGGCGAGCGGGTCGGCTGGCGACGCTGGACCGCGATCGCGGTCGGCTTCGTCGGCGTGCTGATCGCGCTGAAGCCGTCGCCGGAGACGCTGTCGGCGCCGGCGCTGATCTCGATCTTCGGCAGCTTCGCCTTCGCGCTGATCGTGATCCAGAGCCGGCAGCTGCGCAACACGCCGGACCTGACGCTGGTGTTCTGGCAGACCGCGGGCGCCTTCGCCGCCGGGCTGGTGATCGCACCCTTTTCCTGGGTGCCGCCGACCCCGCGCGACTGGGGCCTGCTCGCCGCCCTCGGCGTCGTCGCCATGGTGGCGCATCTCTGCATCAACCGCGCGCTCAAGCTCGCGCCGGCCGCCGTGGTGGCGCCGTTCCAGTACACGCTGCTGATCTGGGCGCTGGTGTTCGGCTGGACCGTGTTCGGCGACGTGCCGAAGACGGACATGCTGATCGGCGGCGTCATCATCGTCGGCGCCGGCCTGTTCATCTTCGAGCGCCAGAAGAAGGTCGCGCCCGAGGCGGCGGAGACGTCGGTGCAGGACGTGGTATGAGCCGGATCGGCGCCGAGCGCGGAACGCCGGCCGCATGACGGACGAGCGGGCACTCTCCGCTCTGGCGCGATCTGCCGAAGACGCGTCGTTAGCGGTAATGTAATCGTTTGCGAGGTTCAATTCCTCCCGTCACGGGTGCAGGTGGAGGCGCGCGCGGTCGCGATCGGGGAGTTGCGGGACATGGGACGATCGGCGATCGCGGATCGGGCGGGGAGCGCCGTGGTGATCTTCGCGCTGGCGCTGCTGCCGGTGTCGTTGATGGTCGGTGTCGGCATCGATTTCGCGCGGGCGGCCAACACGCGTTCGGAGCTGCAGGCGGTCACCGATGCCGCCGCGCTGATGGCGGCGCGTTCCTACGGGGCCGGCGTCGCGCTGTCCGACCTCGCCGACGTCGCGGACGCGGCGATCACCGCCGATACCCGTAGCCTGCACGATCCGAAGGTGAGCGAGGCGCCGCATCTCGAGGACGGCGGGACCCAACTCTGCCTCGCCATGGCGGACACCGTTCCCACCACCTTCATGGCGCTCGCCGGCGTTCGCGGCGTCGCCGTCACCACCGAGGCCTGCGCGGCGCTGCCGGCCGAGGAGCATTTCGAGATCTCTCTGGTGGTCGACGTCTCGTCCTCGATGATCGAGAACGCGCGCTTCGATCCGATGGTGACCGCGGTGAAGAGCTTCGTGTCGTCCTTCGCGGACGACGCCAAGATGAACAAGCGGACCAAGATCGCGATCGTTCCGTTCTCGAGTCGCGTCAACGTCGGCCTGACCCATACGGCGTGGCTGCAGGGCTTCTCGGGCACGGCCGCCGTGCCGGACCGGTGGATCAATCCGTCGAAGTACTATTCGTCGTCGAGCTACTCGACGCTCACGTGGATCGACGGGCAGACCATCGGCAAGTACAATGGCAAGAATTACTACTGGATGGGCTGCGTCGAGCCGCGCTCGGACGTCGCGCTCCGGGTGATGGGCACGCTCGACGCGGCGGCTCTGTCCGACGCCGCGCCGTCGGCCGCGCGCTTCCTGGCGATGGATCAGAATTCCGAGTCGGCGAAGAGCTTCTGTCCGCCGCCCATCGTCGGCCTCTCCGCCGACTTCGCCATGCTGACGTCGGCCGCCGCGGCCCTGACCTCCGAGGGGTCGACCCGGCTCGACGCCGGCATGGTCGCGGGCTGGTACACGCTGTCGCCGAAGTGGCGCGGCAGTTGGCCGGACACGGCCGCGCCGCTGGACGTGTCGGCGACGACGCACAAGATCGTGGTGTTCATGACCGACGGTCGGATGAACACCCAATACGGCGCCAGCACCGGCAAGTTCGACTGGCTGTGCACCTACGCCAAATCGGCCGCCTGCAACACGCTGGCGACCGCTCACCTCGACCGGATCTGCACGGCGATGAAGGCGACGGGGATCGCGATCTACACCGTCTCCTACGACGAGGACGCCGATCCGGCCGCCCTCGCCGACTGCGCGACATCTTCCGCCCACGCCTTCACGGCGTCGCGGAACACGACGAGCACCCATTACATCCGGACGATCTACGAGGCGATCGCCGCCGACATCCGCAACGGCGCCGTCAGGCTGTCGCTCTGACGGTCCGCGACGGGCGGTGGAACGGGTGTCACCGGCCGCCCGACAGGCGACCGGCGACGAGGGCGCCGAGGAAGACGGCGGCGGGGACGAGCAGCACCGCCCGGCCGGACGGCATCAGACCGCCGCCGCGCGAGGTGCCGCCGGCCGAGCCGGCGGCGACGCCGAAGGCGGCGGTCTCGGCGGCCGGCAGCGAGCGCCGGTGCCGGCCGAAGCCGCGCACCGCCAGCACCACCAGGGCGACGGCGGCGAAGAGGCCGGCCGCCGCGAGCGGCGTCCCGATCGGGCCGAGATGCGGCAGGAGCGCGACGTAGGCGGCGGCGACGACGAAGCCGAGCGCGACCGCGCCGAACGCGCCGGCGACCGCCGTCAGGGCGGCGCGCCGGGCCGCCCGGCGCGCCCTGTGCTTGACCTCGGCGACGGCGAGCGCCGAGAGGATGGGGCCGATCATCGCCCCTCCGTCAGCGGCGCGAGAACAGGCCGAGGAGATAGCCCGCCGTCGCCGCGAGGGCGACCGCCGTCAGCGGCCGGTCGCGGATCGAACGCTCGACCTCGCGCTCCATCGCCGAGGCGCGGCGGTAGGCCTCCTCGCCGAGTTCGCTGCCGCGGTCGACGACCTCCTGGGCGACGCCCGCCGCCTGGTCCTTGACCTTGGCGTAGCGGGTCTGCGCCATGTCCGACACGAGGCCCGACAGGCGGGAGATCTCGCGCCGGAGCTCGGCGACGTCGTCGTTGGAGGAGGCGGTGGAGCTCATGTTGGACCTTTCCAGGATGGAGGCGGCGGGGCCCTGGGTGGGACCGCTGGTGAGGGGTTCGCGATTTTCGCGGCCGTTGGCGCTGGCCATGGTCGGTTCCTCCGTGTGCGTGGGGTTCGCCGGGACAACACGGCGCCCCCCGCGATCGTTCCACCGACGGCGACGGATCGTTCACGGCGGCGCCGTCGGCAGCGCGCTCGGGAGGCGCTACATTGGTCCCGTCGCCGTCGCCCGCCCCCGGAGCGGCACCGACCGACAGGAGTGCCGCCGATGACCGCCCCGCTGCCGTCCTACCTCGAGACGCTCGTCGTGCCGCGCGCCCGCGACATCGGCGACTTCGAGGTCCGCCGCGCCCTGCCGGCCGCGGGCCGCCGCATGGTCGGCCCGTTCGTGTTCCTCGACCAGATGGGCCCGGCCGAGTTCCTGACCGGGCGCGGCCTCGACGTCCGCCCGCATCCCCACATCGGGCTCGCCACCGTGACCTATCTCTACGAGGGCGAGATCCTGCACCGCGACAGCCTCGGCAGTGTGCAGCCGATCCGGCCGGGCGACGTCAACTGGATGACCGCCGGCCACGGCATCACCCATTCCGAGCGCACCGGACCGGACGTGCGCGCCGCCGGCGGACCGCTGTTCGGCATCCAGTCCTGGGTGGCGCTGCCGAAGGGCCGCGAGGACGACGCCCCCGCCTTCGTCCACCACGGCCGCGGCTCGCTGCCGACGATCGAGGCCGAGGGCAAGCGGATCCGCGTCGTCGCCGGCACCCTCTGGGGCGCCGCCTCTCCGGTCGAGACGGCGTCGGAGACCATCTACGCCGACGCGATCCTCGATGCCGGCGCCTCGCTGCCGATCGACGCCGTCCACGAGGAGCGCGCGATCTACACGCTGACCGGCACGGTGACGATCGCCGGTGACGTTTTCGAGCCCGGCCGCCTGCTGGTGTTCCGCCCCGGCGACCGCGTCACCGTGACGGCGGCGACGCCGGCGCGCTTCCTCGTGCTCGGCGGCGACCCGATGGACGGGCCGCGCCACGTCTGGTGGAACTTCGTGTCGTCGGATCCGGAGCGGATCGAGGAGGCCAAGCGGCGCTGGTCGGCCGGCGCCTTCGCCGCGGTGCCGGGCGAGAGCGAGTTCATCCCGCTGCCCGAGCGCTGACGGCGGCCACGGTCGGGGCGGGACGCGAAAAACCGCCGGTGTGGCCGCCGCACTCTGGCCGGATTCCACCGGAACGGTCTAGCCTCGATTCGATCGCGCTTTCAGCGCCCGTCCGAGAAGGAGCCCGCATGCCCGCCGCCCGGCCCGCCCGCCGCCTCGCCATCCTCGCCGCCGCCCTCGTCGCGGCCGGCCCCGCGTCGGCCGCCTGCCGCGCCGGGGCCGACGGCTTCGGGCCCTGGCTCGAGAGCTACAAGGCCGAGGCGGTCGCCGCGGGCGTGCCGGCGTCCGTGGTCGCCTCGGCGCTCGCCGGCGTCTCCTACGACCCGGCGGTGATCAAGAAGGACCGCGGCCAGGGCGTGTTCTCGCAGACGTTCCTCGAGTTCTCGACCCGCATGGTCGAGGGCTACCGCGTCAAGGCCGGCCTGCAGCAGATCGCCAAGAACCGCGCGCTGTTCGACCGCATCGAGGCGACCTACGGCGTGCCTGCGGAGGTGCTGGTCGGCGTCTGGGGTCTCGAGTCCGACTTCGGCGCCAACACCGGCTCGATGGCGACGCTCGACGCCCTGGCGACGCTGGCGTTCGACTGCCGCCGCCCCGACCGCTTCCGCCCCGAACTGACCGCGGCGCTCGAGATCGTCGCCGCCGGCGACCTCACGCCCGCCGAGATGCGCGGCGCCTGGGCCGGCGAACTCGGCCAGACCCAGTTCCTGCCGTCCAACTACGTCAAATACGCCGTCGACTTCGACGGCGACGGCCGGCGCGACCTGATCCGCTCCAAGGCCGACGTGCTCGCCTCCACCGCCAACTACCTGAAGAGCCTCGGCTGGCAGCAGGGCGCGCCGTGGCTGGTCGAGGTCCGGGTGCCCGCCTCGATGAACTGGGGCGAGGCCCACCTCGCCGCCAAGAAGAGCGCGGCGGCGTGGCAGGCCGAGGGCGTCTCGCCCGCCCACGGCGCGATCCCGGCGGGCGAGGCCTCGCTCTATCTGCCGATGGGCCGCAACGGCCCGGCCTTCCTCGCCTACCACAACTTCGACGTCTACCTCGGCTGGAACGAGTCGCTGGTCTACTCGACCACCGCCGCCTACTACGCCACCCGCCTCGCCGGTGCGCCGCGGGTCGGCCAGGGCAACGGCCCGGTCGACGTGCTCGGCGCCGCCGACATCAAGGCGATCCAGCAGGCGCTGGCGAACCGCGGCCTCGACCCCGGCCCGATCGACGGCAAGCTCGGCTCGCGCACCCGCGAGGCCGTCCGCGCCGTCCAGATCCAGCTCGGCCTGCCCGCCGACGGCTGGCCCGACCACGCCCTGCTCCGGGCGATGTGAGGCGGGTTCGAACCTGTCCCGTGAAGTCCCGACTCGTCGGGGCTTCACGGGGCTTCGGCCATCCGGCCGGCGCCCGGTCGGGCGCTCCTCGCCCGCAACGCTCCGACCGGAGGTCGGAACCTTGCGAGCTCGGTATGAGGCGTCTTCCGGGTGCGTCTGCCCTACCGCTCGCCGCGGCGGTAGGGCTGCATCAGCGCCTGGGGCACCCGGGCGCGGCGGCTCATCACCACCAGCGCCAGGATCGACAGCACGTATGGCACCATCAGGAACAGCTGATAGGGCACCGCGCCCTCGACCACGTGCTGCAGGCGCAGCTGGTAGGCGTCGAACAGGGCGAACAGCAGCGCGCCGAACAGCGCCTTGCCGGGCTTCCACGACGAGAACACCACCAGCGCGATGCAGACCCAGCCGCGGCCCTGGATCATGGTCGGGAAGAAGCTGTTGAAGGCGGCGGTCGTCAGGAAGGCGCCGCCGAGGCCCATCAGCGCGCTGCCGGCGACCACCGCGCCGATGCGGATGCGGATCGGGTCGAGGCCCTGGGCCTCGACCGCGTGCGGGTTCTCGCCGGCCATCCGCACAGCCAGTCCGAGCGGCGTACGCGCGAGCAACCAAGCGACGGCGGCGGTGGCGGCGAGGGCGAGATAGGTCGGCGCGGTCTGCTGGAACAGCGCCTCGCCGAGGAAGGGCAGGTCGGAGAGGCCGGGGATCGCCAGCGGCCGGAACGGCTCGATCGTGGGCGGCGTCGACGACACCGGCACCGACAGGCGGAACACGAAATAGGTCAGGCTGGACGAAAACAGCGTGATCCCGAGCCCGGTGACGTGCTGCGACAGCCCGAGCGGCACGGTCAGCGCGGCGTGCAGCAGGCCGAAGGCCGCGCCGGCGGCGGCGGCGGCGAGGAGGCCGGTCCACAGGTCGCCGCCCTGGTAGACCGTCAGCCAGCCGACCATGGCGCCGAGCGTCATGATGCCCTCGATGCCGAGATTGAGCACGCCGGAGCGCTCGCAGATCAGCGCGCCGAGGGTGCCGAAGATCAGCGGCGTCGCGATCCGCAGCACCGCCGCCCACAGGCTGGCGGTCAGGAGGATGTCGAGCGCGGCGGTCATCGCCGGACCTCGTAGCTGGTGAACAGGAGCGCGACCAGCATGCTGAGCAGCGAGATCGCCACGATGACGTCGGCGATGAAGCTCGGCACGCCGAGCGCGCGGCTCATGCCGTCGGCGCCGACGAAGACGATGCCGACGAAGAGGGCGCCGGCGACGACGCCGATCGGGTTCAGCCCGGCCAGCATGGCGACGACGATGCCGGAATAGCCGTAGCCCGGCGACAGGTCCTTGGTGACGAAGCCCTTCACCGACAGCACCTCGACCGCGCCGGCGAGCCCGGCGAGCGCGCCGGACAGGCACGCCACCGCCACCAGCGTGCGCGGCAGCGAGACGCCGGCGAAGGCGGCGGCGCGCGGGGCGAGACCGGCGGCGCGCGCCTCGAAGCCGAACACGGTGCGCGCCTGCACGAAGGCGACCGCGAGCGCGGCGGCGAGCGCGATCAGGAGACCGATCGTCAGCCGGCTCCGCGGCACCAGCTTCGGCAGCATCAACCCGCCCGGCACCGGCACCGACTGCGGCCAGCCGAAGGCCATCGGGTCCTTGAGCGGGCCCTCGATCATCATGCCAACGAACAGCAGGACGACGAAGTTGAGGAGCAGCGTCGTCACCACCTCGTCGACGCCGAAGCGCAGCCGCAGCGCCAGCGGCACAAGTAACAGCAGCGCGCCGGCCGCGGCGCCGGCGACGAGCAGCAGCGGCGTGCCGACGATCGCCGGCGTGCCGGCGAGGACGCCGTGGGCAAGGGCGGCGACGGCGAGGGCGCCGACGAAGAACTGGCCCTCGGCGCCGATGTTCCAGAGCCGGGCGCGGAAGGCGACGGCGGCGGCGAGCCCCGTCAGGATCAGCGGCGTCGTCCGCGTCAGCGTCTCGGTGATCGAGAGCCGCGAACCGAAGGCGCCGACCAGCATCTTCCAGTAGGCCTCGAACGGATCGGCGCCGGCGGCGGCGATCAGGAGGCCGGAGAGCGCCAGCGACACCGCCACCGCCGCCAGCGGGGCGGCGATCAGGAGGCGGGTCGGCACGTGGGAGCGGCGGACGAACTGCATGGCCGTCAGGTCTCCCACACGCCGGCCATCATCAGGCCGATGGTCCGGGCGTCGGCGGCGTCGGTGTCGACCGACGGCGACAGCCGGCCCTTGACGATCGCCTGGACCCGGTCGGCCAGCGCGGTCACCTCGTCGAGGTCCTCGGAAATGAGCAGCACGCCGGCGCCGGCGGCGCGGGCGGCGAGCAACTCGGCGTGGACGGCGGCGATCGCGCCCTCGTCGAGGCCGCGGGTCGGCTGGTTGGCGACCACCAGCCGCGGGCTTCCGGCGAGATTGCGGCCGAGGATGAGCTTCTGCATGTTGCCGCCGGAGAGCAGCCGCGTCCGGGTGTCCGGCGTCGCGCCGCGGATGTCGAAGCGCTCGATCAGCGCGGCGGCGAAGGCGCGGGCGGCGGCGCGGTCGACGAGGCCGCGGCGCGAGAAGCGCGGTTCGCGCACCCGTTCCAGCACGGCGTTCTCCCAGACGGTCATCTCGCCGACGGCGCCCTCGGCATGGCGGTCCTCCGGGATGCGGCCGACGCCGGCCTCGACCAGCGCCCGCGGCGGCGTCCGGCCGATGTCCGCGCCGGCGAGCGTCAGTCGCCCGACCGCCGGCGGCGCGAGGCCCGAGACCAGCCGGCCGAGCGCGGCCTGGCCGTTGCCGGAGACGCCGATCACGCCGAGGATCTCGCCCGAGCGCACGGTGAAGGAGACGCCGTCGAGGCGCTTGGCCCCGCCCTCGACCACGTCGACGGCGTCGGCGACCAGCAGCGGCGGACCGGGGGCGCGGCGCTCGCGCACCGGACGGGCGACGCGGCGGCCGACCATCAGCTCGGCGAGTTCGGCGCGGTTGGTGAAACGGGTGTCGCGCTCGGCGACGACGCGGCCGCCGCGCAGCACCACGACGCGGTCGGCAGCGCCCATGACCTCGCCGAGCTTGTGCGAGATGAAGATCACCGACAGCCCCTCGGCCGCCATGCCTTTCAGCGTGCCGAACAGCCGCTCGGCCTCGACCTGGGTCAGCACCGCGGTCGGCTCGTCGAGGATCAGGATCCGGGCGTCGCGGTAGAGCGCCTTCAGGATCTCGACGCGCTGGCGCTCGCCGACCGAGAGGTCGCCGACCCGGGCCTCCGGCTCGACGGCGAGACCGAAGCGGGCGGCGATTGCCACCAGCCGGGCGCGGCCCTTGCGGCGGTCGGACGCGATCGCGTCGAGCCGCTCGGTGCCGATCATCACGTTCTCGAGCACGGTGAGGTTGGGCGCCAGCGTGAAATGCTGGTGCACCATGCCGACGCCGGCCTCGATAGCGGCGCGCGGCCGGCCGGGCGGCAGCACCTTGCCGAACACCGAGACCTCGCCGGCGTCGGCGGTGTAGTGGCCGAACAGGATGTTCATCAGCGTGGTCTTGCCGGCGCCGTTCTCGCCGAGCAGGGCCAGCACCTCGCCCTCGCCGAGGGCGAGCGAGACGTCGTCGTTGGCGGTCAGCGCGCCAAAGCGCTTGGTGACGCCGGAGAGGGCGAGGACGGTCCGCCGGCTCACGTCGGCATCCCCGCGATCGCGTGGGGGAACACCACCGGGCGTTCGGCGGCGACGAGGTCGGCGAGCGCCAGCGCCAGCATGTCGCCGCCGATCGGGGCGAGGATCTGCACGCCGATCGGCAGGCCGCCGCGGTCGGCGCCGCAGGGCACCGACAGCGCGGGCACGGCGCCGACGTTGGCGAGCGCGGCGAAGGGAGCGGTCGCCGCCATCTGCGCGAACAGCCGGTCGGGATCGCCGTGGTCGGGCGGGAAGGCGCCGACCAGGGGCGGCGGGCCGGCGAGCACCGGCGTCAGGATGGCGTCGGCGTGCTCGAACAGCCGCCACAGCCCGTGGGCGACCAGCACGCCGTCGCGGTCGGCGGCGAACAGGGCGGCGGCGGGCATCGCCGCGCCCTCGGCGCGCACCGCCGCGGCGTTCGGCGAGATCTCGTCGTCTGAAACGCCGAGCCCGTCCATCCAGCCGGCGAGCGAGGCGGAGAAGATCGCACGCGCGATGCGGCCGGCGCGGGCGGCGAGGTCGGCGAGCGCCCCGGCGTCGACCGGCACCAGCCGGTGTCCGGCGGCCTCGAGGATGCGGCCGGCGGTCTCGACCGCGGCGGCCTGCTCGTCGCCGATCGCGACGCCGGGTGCCGTCGGCACCACGGCGATCCGGAGCGGGCCGTCGAGGTCGAAGCCGTCGACGTCCGGGTCGGCGAACGGACCCTCGGCGGCGCCGGAGAGCGCGAGCAGGGCGGTGCGGACGTCGCGGACCGCGCGCGCCAGCACCAGTTCGCCGGCGATGCCCATCAGGTGGTTGCCGAAGGCCGGGCCGTTCGGCGTCGCCCCGCGCGAGGGCTTCAGGCCGACGAGGCCGCAGGCGGCGGCCGGCACCCGGGTCGAGCCGGCGGCGTCGGTGCCGTGGGCGATCGCGACGATGCCGGCGGCGACCGCGGCGGCGGCCCCGCCCGACGATCCGCCCGGCGAGCGGGCGGGATCCCACGGATTGCGCGCCACCGGGCCGCCCGGCGGCTCCGAGGTGAGCGCGAGGCCGAACTCGGGCGTGGTCGAGAGCGCGAAGGGCACCAGCCCGGCGCGGCGGAAGCGGCGGGCGAGGGCGCTGTCGACGCCGTCGTCCGTGACGCGGCGGCGGATCGCGGGCGAGCCGGCGGCGGGCGGCAGGCCGCGGGCGGCGTTGCCGAGGTCCTTCATCAGGAAGGGCAACCCGCCGAAGGGCGCGCGGGTGGCGCGCGGGCTGCGGCGGGCGGCGAACATGTCGAAGCGCGCCGCGTCCTCGCGGGCGAGGTCGGGCGCGGCGAAGGTGATCGCGCCGAGCGCCTCCGTCTCGGCGGCGCGGGCGAGCGCCGCCTCGAGGAGGGCGCCCGCCGTCGTCTCGCCGCGCCGGACGGCGTCGGCGAGGGCGGTGGCGTCGGCCGGAGACGGGCTCGCCGCGGTCACCGGGCCGGCTCAGGCCGGCTCGTTGGCGTCGATCGGCACCTCGAAGGCGCCGGACTTGATGGCGGCCTCCTTGGCCTCCATCGCCGGCAGCGCGTCGGCGGGCACCTGATCCTTCACGTAGATCAGCTCGTTGCCGCCGTACTTCATGAAGGAATACTCGGTGTAGTCGCGCCCGACCGGCTTGCCGGCGAGGACGTCGGCGACGATGGCGTCGACGGTCGGCCGGAAGTTCCAGATCGCGTTGGCGAACACCGCGCCCGGATAGCGCGGGGTGTAGTCGATCAGCGAGCCGATCGCGAGCACGCCGCGCTCCTTGGCGGCGTCGGCGGTGCCGATGCGCTCGCCGAACAGCACGTCGGCGCCGGCGTCGATCTGGGCGAGCGCGGCCTCCTTGGCCTTCGGCGGGTCGAACCAGGTGCCGATGAAGCCGTTGAGGAACTTGGCGTCCGGCTTGACCTCCTTCACGCCGAGGCGGAAGGCGTTGATCAAGAGGTTGACCTCGGGGATCGGATAGCCGCCGACCGAGCCGAACACGCCCGACTTCGACATCTTCGCCGCCAGCATGCCGGCGAGATAGGCGGCCTCGTGGTTGCGCGTGCCGAAGACGCCGAAGTTGTCGCCCTCGGGACCGCCCGAGGAGCCCATCAGGAACGCGGTCTCGGGATAATCGGCGGCGACCTGCCGGGCCTCGGCCTCGAGCGCGTAGGACTGGCCCCAGATCAGCTTGACGCCCTGGTCGGCGTATTCGCGCATGGCGCGGGCGTAGTCGGTGGCGGCGACGCCCTCGGAGAAGACGTAGTCGATGGTGCCGTCGGCCGCCGCCGAGGTCAGCGCCGCGTGGATGCGCGAATTCCAGGCGTTCTCGACCGGGTCGGCGTGGATGCCGGCGACCTTGAGCTTCTCCGCGCCGATCGCGGCGCGGCCGAAGAGCGGCAGCGCGCCGAGCGCCGCGGAGGTGGCGAGAAAGCGGCGACGCGTGAACGGATGCGGCATGGTGCTGTCCCCCTCGGTTGCCGTACCGGCCGTCGCGGCCGGGCGGTCCCTCGTTAATTTGTCCAGGTGGTCAAAGGAACGCCCTGCCCAATCCGTTGTCAAGCACCCGAGATGGGCAGGCGATGCCACTCGCGCGGGCAGTTCGCCGCGGTCAGTCCAGCGGCGGCGCGTAGGCGGCGGGGTCGATGGCGTCGGGCCGACCGTCGAGGAACAGCTTCGGCCGCTTCTCCGGCGTCTCGGCGATCACCTTGCCGCGCCGGACCACCGTCAGGCGCGTCGCCTTGGTGCGGATCGCCTCGATCGGGTCGCGGGCCTGGAGGACGACGAGGTCGCCATGGGCGCCGACCTCGAGGCCGTAGCCGGCAAGGCCGAGCGCCCTGGCCGAGTTGACCGTGACGGCGTCGAAGAGCGACCGCATGCCGTCGCGCGAGGTCATCGGCGCGACGTGGACCGCCATGTGCGCGACCTCCAGCATGTCGCCGGAGCCGAGCGAGTACCACGGGTCCATGCAGCAGTCCTGGCCGAGGGCGACGTTGACGCCGGCCGCCATCAGTTCGGGCACCCGCGTCATGCCGCGCCGCTTCGGATAGCTGTCGTGACGGCCCTGGAGCGTGATGTTGATCAGCGGGTTCGGCACGGCGTGCAGCCCGGCCTCGCCGATCAGCGGGATCAGCTTGGAGACGTAGTAGTTGTCCATGGAGTGCATGGACGTCAGGTGCGAGCCGACCACCCGGCCCTGGAGCCCGAGCCGCACGGTCTCGGCGGCTAGCGTCTCGACGTGGCGCGACATCGGGTCGTCGGTCTCGTCGCAGTGCAGGTCGACCGGCAGGCCGCGCTCGGCCGCGATCTCGCAGGACCGCCGCACCGAACGGGCGCCGTCCTCCATCGTCCGCTCGAAATGCGGGATGCCGCCGACGACGTCGACGCCCATGTCGAGGGCGCGCAGGAGGTTGCGCTCGGCGCCGGCCGAGCGGTAGAGGCCGTCCTGCGGGAAGGCGACCAGCTGCAGGTCGATATAGGGGGCGATCCGGCGCTTGACGTCGAGGAGCGCCTCGACGGCGGTGAGCCGGTCGTCGCAGACGTCGACGTGGGTGCGGATGGCGAGGAGGCCCTGGGCGACCGCGAGGTCGCAGTAGCGCAGCGCCCGCTCGGCCACCGCCTCGACGGTCAGCAGCGGCTTCAGTTCGCCCCAGAGCGCGATGCCCTCGAGCAGGGTGCCCGAGCGGTTCAGGCGCGGGATGCCGAGCGACAGCGTCGCGTCCATGTGGAAGTGCGGGTCGACGAAGGGCGGCGACACCAGCCGCCCGGTCGCGTCGATCACCCGGCCGGCCTCGGCGTCGATGCCGGGTCCGATGCCGACGATCCGGCCGCCGTCGATCGCGACGTCGACGCCGCTGCGGCCGTCGGGCAGGTTGGCGTTCTTGACGAGAAGGTCGACCATGGCGGCGTCCGGGCGGCGAGGGCAGGGGCCTCCATCGCACCCGGAAAATCGTGGCCGCGCAAGAGCCTCGGGGCGGTCGTCCCCGGTTCGCGGTCAGGGCTCGTGCCGTTCCGGCGGCATCAGCCGGCGCTCGACGACCCTGAGCAGCACCAGCACCACCACGGCGAGCGCCAGCGTCAGCAGCGCGAGCCGCCACAGCCCGGCGCCGAAGGACAGGCCGACGATGCCGCAGGCCCACAGGTTGGCGGCGGTGGTCAGTCCGCGGACCCGGCCGCCCGAGCGCATGATGATGCCGCCGCCGAGGAAGCCGACGGCGGCCACGAGGCCCTCCAGGATGCGCAGCGGATCGGCGTTGGTGTTCGGGTGCAGCCGCAGCAGCTCGGCGTGGAGTTCCAGCGCCAGGATCGCGGTGGCGGCGGCGGCGAGGGCGACCAGCGCGTGGGTGCGCAGGCCCGCCGCGTGGCCCTTGAGCTCGCGGTCGAAGCCGATGACGAGCCCGGCCAGCGTCGCCGCCGTCAGCTTGGCGAGCATGGTCGAGAGGCCGGCGGTGGACGGTTCGGCGAAGACCTCGGGCATCCGGTTCCCCCTTGCGGCGTCACTCCCGCGGTTCGCCGATCACCGCCGCCGGCAGGCCGGCCCGCTCCAGCCGGATCAGGCGGCCCTCCTGGCGAACCTCGGTCGAACCGGCGATGCGGCGCCAGCGCCGCGGTACGCTCTCGCCGAGGTCGAGCAGCACGTCGCCGCGGGCCGGCGCCAGTGCCCGGGTCGGCACGGCGACGACGAGCAGGCGGGAGCCGTGCCGGCGCGCGAAGGCCAGGACGTCGCTGCCGCCGGCGACCGGCACCGGTTCGTAGCTGCCGGCCCGGAACAGCTCCGGATCGGCGCGGCGGGCGGCGAGCAGGCCGGCGAGCAGGCGCTGCTTCTGCGCGTCCGGCCCCTCGGGCGGATCGGAGGCGAGGGCGCGGACGCGGGCCTCGAAGTCGACGGGGGCGCGGTTGTCGGGATCGACCAGCACGTGCTCGAGGAACTCGGCGCCGCGGTAGACGTCGGGCACCCCGGGCAGGCAGGCCTGCAGCACCACCTGGGCGAGGCCGTTGCGCCGGCCGGCCGGCCCGACCACCGCCAGGATCGCCGCGAGCTCGTCGCGGAAGGCGGCCCCCGCCGCGCTCTCGGTCAGCGCCCGTACGAAGGCCGTGGTCGCCGCCTCGTAGGCGGTTCCGGGCTCGACCCAGGCGGAATGCCGCCGCGCCTCGCGCAGCGCCTTGACGACGTAGCGCTCGGCCCGCGCCGCGTCGATCGGCCAGGCGCCGAGCAGGGTCTGGTAGATCAGGTCCTCGTCGATCGCGTCCGGGGCGTCGAGGCCGGCCACGGTGGCGCGGAGCCCCCGGTGCCGCTCGTGCCAGCGGTCGCAGGCGGCGAGCCAGTCGTCGGCCATCTCGGAGAGCACGTCGATCCGCGCCCGGGTGTCGGCGCCGCGCTTCGTGTCGTGGGTGGAGAGCGGCGTCAGCGAGGCGAGCCCGCGCGCCGCCATCGCGCCGGCGGCCGCGTGGAAGCCGTCGATCGACAGCGTCGGGCGCTCGGGATGGCTGCCGACCTCGTTGACCGAGACCAGCGCGACGGCGCGGTAGAGCTCGGTATCTTCGTAGCCCTTGGCCATCGCCGGCCCGGACAGCTGCTGCACCCGGCGCACGAATTCGGCGCTCTCCGCGTCGGCCGCGCCGTCGGCGAGGATCCCGGTCACCGTCGCGAGCGCCCGCTTCTCGCCGCGCGACAGCGCCGGCCGCGCCAGCGCCGCGGCGGTCTCGAGCAGCCGGACGTCCTCCGGATCGGCCGAAGCGGCGACGTAGGTGCGGTAGACCGGCAGCGCCGCGATCAGGCCGGCGACGACGTCGCGGGCGGTGCCGAGCCGCACCGGGCGGTCGGCGCGGCGGGCGAGGTCGGTGGCGAGGCGGGCGAGCGCGTCGAGTTCGGCCGAGAACACGCGCTCGAGGATCTCGCGCTTGGCCGCGATGCGCCGCGTCACCGGTTCCCCGCCGTGGCCGTTGGCGGCGAGACGGGCCGAGAAGCGGTCCCAGCCGGCGAGGTCGACGAAGACGGCGTTGATCAGGTTCAGCGTCTCGTAGCCGGTGGTGCCGTCGACCGGCCAGGGCCGGAGCGCCTCGCCGTGGCCGAGGATCTTCTCGACGTGCAGGCTGGCGCCGGGTCCGGCGCGGGCGCGCAGCCGCTCGCAATAGGCGGCGGGGTCGGCGAGGCCGTCGACGTGGTCGACGCGCAGGCCGTCGACGACGCCCTCCTCGACCAGCGCCAGCGGCAGCCGGTGCACCGCGTCGAACACCTGCGGCTCCTCGACCCGGAGCGCCGCGAGGTCGGTGATGTCGAAGAAGCGGCGGTAGTTGATCGCCGCGGCGCCCTCGCGCCAGTGCATCGGCGCGTAGTGCTGCTCGGAGACGACCGCGCCGACGTCGGCGCGCCCGATCGCGGCGTCGAGCGCGGCGCGGGCGCCCTCCGCCGCGAGCGCGTCGGCGAGGGCGCGGCGGCGCTCGCGGCGGGTGCCGGCGGTGAAGCGGCCGTCCTCGAGGCCGGCCCAGGCTTCGGCCGCGGCGCCGAGGGCGGGATCGTCCGCGGCTTCCGCGGCGGCGGCGGCGAGATCGCCGACGCTCTTGGGGCGCAGCGGCAGCCGCGTCTCCTCGACGGCGAGGAAGAACCGGCCCTCGTCCGGTTCGACGACGATGCCGGCCCGACCCTCCGCCAGGATCTCGCCCAGCGGCGCGCCGAGCACCGGCAGCACCAGCGGGCCGGCGCTCCAGTCGATGTCGAAGAAGCGCGCGTTGCGCGAGCGGCGGCCGAACTCCAGCACGTCGCGCCAGCGCCGGTTGTCGCCGCCGCCGATGCCGGCGTGGTTCGGCACGATGTCGACGATCAGGCCGAGACCGGCGGCGTGGAGCGCCTCGGCGAGGCGGCGCAGGCCGGCCTCGCCGCCGAGTTCGGGACTGACGGCGTCGTGGTCGACGACGTCGTAGCCGTGGGCCGATCCGGCCCGGGCCTGGAAGATCGGCGAGGCGTAGAGGTGGCTGATGCCGAGGTCGCGGAAATAGGGCACCAGCCGGCGGGCGTCGTCGAAGGTGAAGGCGGTGGAGAACTGGACCCTGTAGGTCGCCGTCAGTGGTCGGATCGTCATCGTGGGGGGCGCGCGCTCGTCGGGTCGTCGGAGGGGCATCCCGCCGCCTCGTCGACGGAATGACGCGGCCAGGGGCAACGCATGGGGCGGAACGACCGACCGGCGAAAAAGGATCCATGGTTTCGCGACCGTCCGGGAACCTTTTGCCGTCTCCGCGCTTTTCTCCAGCGGCGACGCGGGGACGGACCCGCGCGCGAGAGGGTGCGACCGAAGCGTGAAGACGAATTGGGGCGGCCGGCCGGAGGGCCGCGGCGACGACGAACTCGGCTTCCGCACCATGGCGGACCTGATGCCGCAGATGGTCTGGTCGACGCGCCCGGACGGCTTCCACGACTATTTCAATCGGCGCTGGTACGACTTCACCGGCGTTCCCGACGGCTCCACCGACGGCGAGGGTTGGAACGGCATCTTCCATCCCGACGACCAGCCGGTCGCCTGGGAGCGCTGGCGCCGTTCGCTCGAAACCGGCGAGATCTACCAGATCGAATACCGCCTGCGCCGGCGCGACGGCGTCTGGCGCTGGGTGCTCGGCCGTGCCCTGCCGGCCCGCGGCGAAGGTGGCCGCATCCTGCGCTGGTTCGGCACCTGCACCGACATCGACGACCTCAAGCGCGCCGAACTCGCCCTGCACGACAGCGAGGCGCGGTTCCGTTCGCTGGTCGAGGCGACCTCGGCGGTGGTCTGGCGCTGCCCGCCCGACGGCCGGCTCGGCCGCGACCAGGAAGCCTGGGGCGCCTTCACGGGCCAGACCCCCGACGAGTTCGAGGGCGACGGTTGGATCGGCGCGATCCACCCGGACGACCGGGCCCGCACGCTCGCGGCCTGGCGCGAGGCCGTCGCCGCCGGTCGCCTCTACCACGTCGAGCATCGCCTGCGCCGGGCCGACGGCACCCATCTGCCGATGCTGGTCCGCGCCACGCCGATCCGCGCCGCCGACGGCCGGGTCGTCGAGTGGATCGGCGTCCACACCGACGTCTCCGACCTGAAGCGCGCCGAAGCGGCGCTGCGCGACCTCGCGGACGGGCTCGAGACCAAGGTCAACGAGCGCACCGGCGAACTGGTGCGCACCCGCATCGCGCTCGAGCAGGCCAACCGCGGCCTCGAGGCGACCGTGGCGGCGCGCACCGAGGCACTGCGCACCGCCAACGAGGAGATCAAGCGCTTCGCCTACATCGTCAGCCACGACCTGCGCGCGCCGCTCGTCAACATCATGGGCTTCACCGCCGAGCTCGAGATGGCACGGCACACGGTGGAGGACTTCTACGCCCGCGCCGTCGCCGCCGCGCCCGAGCTCGCCGGCGGCGAGATGGCGGCCCTGGTCGAGACCGACTTCGAGGAGGCGATCGGCTTCATCCGCACCTCCACCGCCAAGATGGACCGGCTGATCAACGCCATCCTGACGCTGTCGCGCACCGAGCGGCGGGTGCTGCAGCCCGAACCGCTCGACATGGCGGAGCTTTTGGAGCCGCTCCGGCGCAGCCTCGCCCACCAGCTCGGCCAGCGCGACGCCGTGATCGAGATCGGGCCGCTGCCGACCATCGTCGCCGACCGCCTCGCGGTCGAGCAGGTGTTCGCCAACGTGGTCGAGAACGCGGTGAAATACCTGCGCGACGACCGGCCCGGGCGCGTCGCCGTCACGGCCACGGATGCGGGCGATGACATCGACTTCGCGATTTCCGATAATGGCCGTGGCATCGACCCGCGCGATTTCGGCCGGATCTTCGAACTCTTCCGCCGCGCCGGCGTTCAGGACAGACCCGGCGAAGGCATCGGTCTCGCCTACGTCCAGCTGCTGGTGCGCAAGCTCGGCGGCCGCATCGCCGTGGCCTCCGAGCCCGGCGCCGGAACCACTTTCACCATCACGCTGCCGAAGCGCTTCGACGGCGAGGGGACACGATGACGAATCTCTCCCGGCAACAGCCGGTCACCATCCTGATGATCGAGGACGACGAGGGTCACGCCCGTCTGATCGAGAAGAACATCCGCCGCGCCGGCGTCTGCAACGAGGTCCGTCACTTCTCGAGCGGCACCGCGGCGGTCGAGCACCTGTTCTCGGACGCCCGCGAGGACGGCCCGGTGCTGGTGCTGCTCGACCTCAACCTGCCCGACATGAGCGGCATCGACATCCTCGCCCGCATCAAGGGCGACGAACGGCTGAAGCGCGCGCCGGTGGTGGTGCTGACCACCACCGACGACCAGCGCGAGATCCAGCGCTGCTACGACCTCGGCTGCAACGTCTACATCACCAAGCCGGTGATCTACGACACCTTCGCCCAGGCGATCCGCCAGCTCGGCCTGTTCCTCTCGGTGATGCAGATCCCGGAGGCGCCGTGACCGCCGAGGGCAGGCCGATCAGGCTCCTCTACATCGACGACGACGTGGCGCTCGGGCGCCTCGTCCAGAAGACCTTCGCGCGCCAGGGCATCGACGTCGTCCACGTGCCGAGCGGCGACGCCGGACTCGCATTGCTCGCCGCCGGCGGTTTCGACGCGGTGGCGCTCGACCATTTCATGCCCGACCGCGACGGTCTCGACATCCTGCCCGACCTCGCGGTCGCCGACGGCGCGCCGCCGGTGATCTACGTGACCGGCGCCAACGAGGGCCGCATCGCCGTCGCCGCCATGAAGGCGGGGGCGGCCGACTACGTCATCAAGGACGTCGGCGGCGTGTTCCTCGACCTCCTGCGCGGCGCCGTCGAGCAGGCGCTGGAGGCGCGCGAGCTGCGCCTCGCCCGCGAGCGCGCCGAAGCGGAGATGCGCGTGGCGCGCGAGCGGGCCGAGATGCTGTTGCGCGAGGTCAACCACCGCGTCGCCAATTCGCTTCAGCTGGTGGGGTCGATGGTGGCGATGCAGCAACGCGGTGTCGCCGATCCCGCGGCGCGGGCGGCGCTCGCCGAGACCCAGGGCCGGATCGCCGCGATCGCCCAGATTCACCGCCGTCTCTACACTTCCGCCGACGTCGGCGCCGTCGAGATGCAGTCCTATCTCTCCGGCCTCGCCGGCGAGCTCGAGGCGGCGATGTCGGCCTCCGGCCACGGTCACCGGCTGGTGCTCGACGTGGCGCCGGTGCGCGTCGCCACCGACCGCGCGGTGTCGCTCGGCGTGGTGGTGACCGAACTCGTCACGAACGCGTTCAAATACGCTTACGGGGAGGGCGTCTCGGGCGAGATCCGCGTCGGCCTCGCCGAACGCGGCGGGGGCGGCATCGCCCTGGTGGTCGAGGACGACGGCGTCGGCATGGCCGAGGGCGACGTCAAGGGCTCCGGCCTCGGCATGCGCGTGGTGCGCGCCATGCTCGACGCCCTGCGCGCCACGGCCGAGATCGACCGCGCCCATGCCGGCACCCGCGTCGTCATCCTGGTGCCGGCCGAGACGGCGGCGGCCTGACGTTCGCGGCCGTGCCCGAGGCCCCGGACGACCGGGACCTCGGAAGCTGTTTCAGGCCGCGGCGGCGTGGTCGGGGTCGACCGGACGGGCGGCGAGGATCTCGCGGATCACGTGCGGCGGCACCGGCTTGCGGACGAACACGTGCTCGTGCGCCTTGAGCGCGCTCGGATCCGGCAGTTCGCCGGAGAGCACGATCGTGCGCACCCCGTACTGCTCCTGGACCAGACGGGCGACGGCGAGGCCGGTGCGTCCGTCGGAGAGGTTGACGTCGATCACCGCGAGGTCGATCGGGTGGCGGCTGGCGAGTTCCAGCGCGCCCTGCAGGCAGTGCGCGGGCCCGATCGGGGTGCACCCGGCTTCCCAGGCCATGTCCGCGAGGTCCATGGCGAAGATCGGGTCGTCCTCCACGATCAGGATGTTGCGCAGGGTCATGGGCGTCTTCCTCCATCGTCGCCGTCGGCGCCGTCCACGGACGGGCGGTTCGCGCGCCCCGTTGCGGGGCGTCGGCTCCCGGTTACGGGACAATGCGACGCTCCCCCTCCGGGTTCCGCGGCGGACCGGGCCTCGGCGGCGACGGAACCGCCGGCGCCGCGGTTCGTTCCCGACCTCGGGCCCACCCGCGCCGGGGACCCCCCGTCCCGCCCGCGCCAGGGAGATGACATGACCGATCTTTCCACCCTCGATCCCGCCGCGCCCGCCGTCCGAAGCGCGCGCCGGCGCGTCGAGCCCGGCCAGCCCTTTCCGCTCGGCGCCACGCCGGACGCCGGCGGCACCAACTTCGCCCTGTTCTCCGACCACGCCGAGCGCGTCACGCTCTGCCTGTTCGATCCGGCCGGCGGCGCCGAGACCGAGCGGATCGAGGTCGAGGAGTGCACCAACGGCGTCTGGCACGTCCGCGTGCCCGGCGTCGGCGTCGGCGCGGTCTACGGTTGGCGCGTCGACGGTCCCTGGGATCCGCACGCCGGCCACCGCTTCAACACGAACAAGCTGTTGATCGACCCCTACGCCCGCGATCTCGTCGGCGACCTCGTCTGGGACGACGCCGTCTACGGCTACACCGTCGGCGCCGGCGAGGAGGCCGACCTCGTGCTCGACGGCCGCGACAGCGCCGCCTTCGTGCCGAAGGCCCGCGTGGTCGCGGACGAGGCGCCGCCGCGCCGCGCGGCCGGCGTGCCCTGGCACAAGGCGCTGATCTACGAGGCCCACGTCCGCGGGCTCACCATGCGCCACCCGCGCATCCCCGAGCGCCTGCGCGGCAGCTTCGCCGCCCTCGGCCGGCCGGAGATCGTCGGCCACCTGCGCAAGCTCGGCGTCACCGTGGTCGAACTGATGCCGGTGCACGCCTTCGCCCAGGACCGCCACCTCGTCGAGAAGGGGCTGTCGAACTACTGGGGCTACAACACGCTGTCCTTCTTCGCGCCGGAGCGGCGCTATCTCTCGAGCGGCGCGCGCGAGGAGATCCGCGAGACCGTCGACCGCCTGCACGACGCCGGCATCGAGGTCGTCCTCGACGTCGTCTACAACCACACCTGCGAGGGCAACCACCTCGGCCCCACGCTGTCCTGGCGCGGCATCGACAACCGTTCCTACTACCGCCTGATGCCGGGCGACGGGCGCCACTACGACGACCTCACCGGCTGCGGCAACGCGCTCGACACCAACCACCCGCGCGTCCTGCAGATGGTGCTCGACAGCCTGCGCCACTGGGCGACCGTCCACGGCGTCGACGGCTTCCGCTTCGACCTCGCCACCACGCTCGGCCGGCGGCCCGACGGCTTCGACCCGCGCCACCCGTTCTTCCAGGCGATCCAGCAGGATCCGGTGCTCGGCAATCTCAAGCTGATCGCCGAGCCCTGGGACGTCGGGCCCGGCGGCTACCAGCTCGGCAACTTCCCCGCCGGCTTCTCCGAGTGGAACGGCGACTACCGCGACGTCGTGCGCGACTTCTGGGCCGGTGCCGACGGCCTCATCGGCGCCTTCGCGTCCCGCCTCGCCGCCTCGGCGGACCTCTTCGGCGAGGGACACCGGCGGCCGTGGTCGAGCGTCAACTTCGTCACCGCCCACGACGGCTATACGCTGCACGATCTCGTCACCTACCAGGACAAGCACAACGAGGCCAACGGCGAGGACAACCGCGACGGCCACTCCGACAACAGGAGCTGGAACTGCGGCGTCGAGGGCGAGACGGACGATCCCGACGTGCTCGCCCTGCGCGCCCGCCAGAAGCGCAACCTGATCGCCACGCTGTTCGTCAGCCAGGGCGTGCCGATGATCCTCGCCGGCGACGAGATGAGCAACGGGCAGGGCGGCAACAACAACGCCTATTGCCAGGACAACGAGATCGGCTGGGTCGACTGGCGGAACGAGGACGACCCGGATCTGTTCGAGTTCATCGGGAGGCTCTCGGATCTCCGGCGCCGGCGCACCGCGCTGGCCCGGGCCGAGTTCCTCACCGGCGACCGCGGCGTCCGCGGCCTGCCGGAGGTGACCTGGTACGGCTCGACCGGGGCGCGGATGTCCGCCGACGACTGGACCCAGCCGCACGTCAAGTGCCTCTCGGTCCGGCTGTCGCCGTCGCGCCGGCGCGAACCGGTGATGCTGGTGATGCTGAACGGCGCCGAGGCCGGCGTCGAATTCACCGTGCCGGGTCAGCCCGCCACCTGGCGCCTCGTCGTCGACACCGCCGGCGACGTGCCGGAGGGCGACGAGGTCGCCTCCGGTGACGTCGTCGTGCTGTCGGGCCGCTCGCTGAGGCTCTACGAGGCCGCCATGCCGACGGCGGACGCCGCCGAAACCCCTTCGGGAGACGATCCGACATGACCTACGAGCCCGACCGCACCACGTCCGCCCGTACGTCCGGCGACGGCCGCGACCCGGCCGCCCCGGTCCGCAACCCCACCGAGGCGCGCCAGGGCACGCCGCTCGGCCGCATGCGCCTCGTGCTGGCGATCGGCATCGTCGGCGTCGCCGTGGCGTTCCTGATCGCCTATTGGGCGACCCGCCCCTGACCGACCCCGCGCCGCCCAGGCGGCGCTTTTCCGGGAACCTCCGAAGCGCTTTCGGCATTCCCCTCCCAGCGCCAGGAGCGCTCCGAAATCAGAAGGAGAATCCGATGAAGACGACGTCCACGCTCGCGATCACGGCCGCTCTCGCCCTCTTCGCCGCCCCCGTGATGGCGCAGGACCAGACCTCGCCGACCATGCCGCAGACCACCCCGCCGGCGGCGAGCGACAGCGGCACCTCGGGCACTTCGACCATGCCGTCGACGACGCCCGACACCGCCCAGACCACCCCGCCGGCCGCCTCGACGACCGACACCGCCGCGGCCCCGAGCACCACTGCGCCGACCTTCCTGCAGGCCCAGACCGACATGCAGTTCCTCGGCTCCAACCTGATGGGTGCCGACGTCCGCAGCGCCGCCGACGAGGATCTCGGCGACGTCAACGACGTGGTGTTCGACATGAATGGCAAGGCGGTCGGCGTCGTGGTCGGCGTCGGCGGCTTCCTCGGCATCGGCGAGAAGGATGTCGCGATCCCGTTCGAGCGCGTCACCATCACCCGTCCGGACGCCAACGACGACGACATCCGCATCAGCCTCGACACCACCAAGGACGAGCTGAACGGCGCGCCCGAGTTCACCCGCTGGGCTCCGACCACCGCGTCGGCCACCACGGAGGGCGTGACGCCGAACACCACCGGCTCGACCGTGCGCGACGGTTCCGCCACCGATCCCGCGGCGCCGGTCGCCCCGACCGCCCCGGCGCAGTGACGGCCGGCGCACCCGGTCGACCGTGACGGTTCCGCCCCCGGGAAGCATCGCTTCCCGGGGGCTTTTCGCGCGCATCGTTCGTGCCGCCTCGTCAGAAGTGGAGCCCGCCTGCGGGATGTGCGATGGTGACGGCGATGTTCGCCGGAACCGACGCGATGTCCGAAGAAGACGATCAGCACGTCCCTGGCGCGGCGCTCCTGCCGACGGCGCGGCTCGGCCAACTGTCGGCTACGCTGCGGGCCGAATTCGGGCCGTCGGAGGACGAAGCGACGCCACCGGCGCTCGCCGCGGCCGGAGCGGCCCTCGCGGAGCGGCTCGGCCGCAGCGGCGACGCCGCGACCGCGGGGGACGACGCGGACGACGCACCGTCCGAAGCAGGGGCCGACACCGCCTCCGAGACCGGAGCCGCCGCGGCACTCGGCGGCCGGCGTTGACGGCGTCCGGACGTGCGAACGCCGCGGCCGGAGGTCGGTCCGCGGCGTGTCGGTTCGGGCTCTGGACGGATCAGGCGGCGACGACGGTGTCGCGCGGCATCCGCCCGTCGGTGACGAAGAGATCGTCGGCGCGTTCCGCCTCCAGGAAGGCCAGCATCCGGTTGCGCGCCCGGTTGAGCCGGCTCTTGATGGTGCCGACGGCGCAGCCGCAGATCTCGGCCGCCTCCTCGTAGGAGACGCCGAGCACGCCGATCAGGATCAGCACCTCGCGCTGCTCCGGCGGCAGCCGGTCGAGCGCCTCGCGCAGTTCGAGGCCGCGCAGCGACCATTCCTGGGTCGGCGGCAGCACGCAAGTCTCCGAGACGCAGCCGGCGGCGCCGGGATGCTCGCGTCCGGAGATCTTGAGGCTGGTGTAGAAGGTGTTGCGCTGGATCGTGAACAGCCAGGACTTCAGGCTGGTGCCGGGCTGGAAGCGATGGGCGTTGGCGATGCCCTTGGCCAGGGTCTCCTGCACGAGGTCGTCGGCGTCCGTCGGGTTGCGGACGAGGGTCCTGGCGAAGGCCCGTAGGGCCGGTATCAACGCCGCGATCTCGCGGCGCGCGTCCCACGTCGGTTCGGTCATCGTGCTCGTTCCGGATGGAGACCGCTGCGGACCGGGCGCTCCTCCCCGTCGTCCCCCGTTCGACAACGCCCGCATCACGTGTTCGTTCCCGCGCGCGGGCGGCCCGGCGCCCCCTTGGTGGAACCTGCGGGCCGCTTGGCGCTTCGGTGTCGGCAACGCGAGGAGAACGACGCGAATGGCGCACGTGCGGGTCCGCATCGAGGAAATGGAGTATCGCCCGGCCGACCGGTCGCTGGTCGTGCTGGGCGTCGACGAGTTCCACGCGATCGTCACCGTGGTGATCAGCCCGGTCTATCCGCGCCAGCTCGCGGCCGACCTCCAGTTCGTCGCCAGCCACCCCGACGCGCGCGTCGTCGTCGGCCGTTCGGACGAGCACCCGGTCGGGAACCAGGGTGACGGCACGGTCGTTCCGCGCCGTGAACGCTCGCAGGAGGATGCCATGGACACGGCGCGCAGGGACGAGGGCCAGCCGCTCGGGCGGAGCCCGGTGGACGAGGACGGCACACCGGTATCGCGCCCGTTCGACGACCGCGGCGGCGAGAGTGCCGAGCGTCGGTCGGAGGGCGGCGCAAAGCCTTATACCACCGAGGTCGAGTCCTACCGCTCGGGGCCGCACCGCGGACCGGACGAGCGGGGCCCGCACGCCGACGCGGAGCGGACGTCGCGGCGCCGAGCCGAAGGCGACGACACTCCGGGGCGGAGCCACGCGACCCCCGACGACGTCACCCCCCGCACCTCCGCGGCCGCCGACGAGAGCCGTGTTGCCGCGACCGGGGACCATTCCGGCCGGACGGCGGGTGGCAACCGATGACGGGCGAACCGGACGCCGGCCTCGAAGGCCGCCTCGCCGCACAGGGTCGCCTCGTCGAACTGCTGGTCGCGGCGATGGCGCTGTCCTCGCGCGATCCCGCCGGTCTCGTCGACGACATCGAGCTCCGGCTCGGTCCCCAGTCGGCGGAGGAGGATCCGGGCGCGCTGCCCGACCGCGCCTTCGCCGTCCAACGCGCCGCCGACGCCGAGATCGAGCGGATGCTGCGCTCGGTCCGCGCCATGGTCGCCGCGGCGAACACGGGCGCCGGCACGGGCTGAGCCATGCGGTTCCGGCGGTCTCGGGGCGACGACGTCGGCGCGAAATGCGATCGGCGCATGACCGAATCTGTGTGATCATGACCACGGGACACGGTTCGCGCGCCCGCTCCGGCGCCGCGCCGTCCAGCCAACGGCATTCCACCGGGAGACCATATCGATGCTCGACGACGAGGAGCGGATCCGCCGCAAGGCCTATGAACTCTGGCTCGCCGAGGGGCGGCCGGAGGGGCGGCAGGAGTTCCATTGGGCCGAGGCGCGCGAGATCGTGGCGCTCGAGGACGCCGGCGGCCCGCCGACGGTGCCGGTGACCGACGACGTCGCCGAGCCGGCGATCGCCGTCGAGAACCAGGGCGAGTTCCCCGGTCTCGCCGACCAGGGCGAGGAGAGGACCGGCCCGGACCTCGCGGTCGCCGCCGAGACCGCCGACGTCGAGCCGCTCGCCGTCGACAAGCCCGCGCGCAAGCCGCGGGCGCGCAAGACCGCCGCCGCCGGCGAGGGCGCCGAAGCCCCGGCCGCGCCGAAGCGGACGCGCGCGGCCAAGGCCGTCGCCGATCCGGATGCGCCCAAACCGGCGCGCCGCACCCGCAGGCCCGCGGCCGAACCGGCGGGCTGACCGGCGACCGTGCCAACGAAGCGACCGAGATCGGAGGGCGGGGGCGACCCCGCCCTTCGCGCGACCGAGGGCGTCGACCCGGCGGGTGCGGCGGATCGGCCGGGTCGCGGAACAAGTTCGCCGCGACGGGTGTTCTCGGAACGGAGGGGGCGGGGTCGGACATTCCGACGGTCCACCGAGGAGAACATCGATGGCGGACGATCGCGCCAAGTCACCCCGCGGTTTCGCGGCGATGAAGGGCGAGCGCCAGCGCGAGATCGCGCGCAAGGGCGGCGAGAGCGTGCCGGACGAGAAGCGTTCCTTCGCACGCAATCCGGATCTGGCGGCGGCGGCCGGACGCAAGGGCGGCCAGAACGTGCCCGACGAGAAGCGGTCCTTCTCGCAGAACCGCGACCTCGCCGCGGCGGCCGGCCGCAAGGGCGGGCAGAGCGTGCCCGACGCCAAGCGGTCGTTCTCGCAGAACCGCGAGCTCGCCGCCGCCGCCGGTCGCAAGGGCGGGCAGGCGGCCCACGGCGGGAGGGACCGCGACCGGGCCGACGACGGCGCCGACCGCGACCGTGCCGCGCCCTGAGCGGATTTCGGCGAGATCACGTTTCGGACGGAACGATGGCGCCCCTCGCGTGTTGGCGTTGCAGGTCCAGCATGCGAGGAGGCCGACCATGAGCTCGAACGACAGGGAAGCGCGCATCCGCGAGAGGGCGCACCGGATCTGGGAAAGCGAGGGGCGTCCGGAGGACCGTTCCGACGTCCACTGGGACATCGCCGCCCGCATCATCGACGAGGAGGACGCCGCCGCGGGCGAACCGCAGCGCGAAGCCGCGCTCGACGCGGCGCTCGCCGACACCTTCCCGGCGAGCGATCCGACGGTGATGCAGGAGCCGACCACCGCCATCGAGGGCGACTTGCCGGCGGTGCGACGTCGCAAGGCGTCCTGATCCCCGCCGCCGTAGCCCGGCGGCATGCTCCGTCCCGGGCCCCGGCCCGGGGAAAACGCGCGGCCCGCGGTTGACAACCCGGGCCGACCGCCCGTCTCTTCGCCGTCCCGCCGACCGCCCGGTCGGCCCCGACGCCGAGAGGAGGGCCTGATGGCCGACGCCACCGCCGAGCGCATCGCCGCCGAGATCGCGGCCGAGATCGGTTGCCGGCCGCAGCAGGTGACCGCCACCGTCGCCCTCCTCGACGAAGGCGCCACGGTCCCCTTCGTCGCCCGCTACCGCAAGGAGGCCACCGGCGGCCTCGACGACACCCAGCTCCGCAAGCTCGACGAACGCCTCGCCTACCTGCGCGAGCGCGAGAGCCGGCGCGCCGCCGTGCTCGCCGCCATCGAGGGCCAGGGCAAGCTGACGCCGGACCTCGCCGCCCGCCTCGCCGCCGCCCTCACCAAGGCCGAGATCGAGGACCTCTACGCCCCCTACAAGCCGAAGCGCCGCAGCAAGGCCGAGATCGCCCGCGAGAAGGGCCTCGGCCCGCTCGCCGAAGCGCTGCTCGCCGACCGCGCCCGCGCCCCCGCCGACCACGCCGCCGCCTTCGTCGGCGGTCCGGTCGCCGACGTCAAGGCCGCGCTCGACGGCGCCCGCGACATCCTGGTCGAGCGTCTCGCCGACGACGCCGACCTCGTCGGCCGGCTGCGCGCCACGATGCGCGAGCGTGCCGTGCTGCGTTCGCGCGTCGTCGCCGGCAAGGAGGCCGCCGGCGAGAAATTCGCCGACTATTTCGACCACGCGGAACGCTGGTCCGGCATTCCCTCGCACCGGGCGCTCGCCATGCTGCGCGGGCGCAACGAGGAGATCCTGTCGCTCGACCTCGAGATCGACGCCGACGATCCGTCGCCGTTGAAGCCGGTCGAGCGCATCGTCGCCGACGCGCTGGCGGTGCCGGCGGCGCCGAAGCTGCCGGGCGACGTCCATCTCGTCGAGGTCGCGCGCTGGGCCTGGCGGGTCAAGCTGTCGCTGCACCTCTCGCTCGACCTGATGACGACGCTGCGCGAACGCGCCGAGGAGGAGGCGATCCGCGTCTTCGCCGCCAATCTCAAGGACCTGCTGCTCGCGGCCCCCGCCGGGTCGCGCGCCACCATGGGCCTCGACCCCGGCATCCGCACGGGCGTCAAGGTCGCGGTGGTCGACGGCACCGGCAAGCTGCTCGCGACTTCCACCGTCTACCCGTTCCAGCCGCGCAACGACGTCCGCGGCGCCATGGCCGAGATCGCCGCGCTGATCCGCCGCCACCACGTCGAACTGGTGGCGATCGGCAACGGCACGGCGAGCCGCGAGACCGACCGGCTCGTCGCCGCGCTCCTCGCCGACTTGGCCCCCCCGAAGCCGGTGAAGGTGGTGGTGTCCGAGGCCGGCGCCTCGGTCTACTCGGCCTCCGAGCTCGCCGCCGCCGAGTTCCCCGGCCTCGACGTCTCGCTGCGCGGCGCCGTCTCGATCGCCCGCCGCCTGCAGGACCCGCTCGCCGAACTGGTCAAGATCGACCCGAAGTCGATCGGTGTCGGCCAGTATCAGCACGACGTCGACCAGTCGCGCCTCGCCAAGACGCTCGACGCCGTGGTCGAGGACGCGGTCAACGCCGTAGGCGTCGACCTCAACACCGCCTCGGCGCCGCTGCTCGCCCGCGTCTCCGGCCTCGGCACCGCGCTCGCCGAGGCGATCGTCGCCCACCGCGACGCCAACGGGCCGTTCCGCAGCCGCCGCCGCCTGCTCGACGTCGCCCGTCTCGGCGCCCGCACCTTCGAGCTCTCCGCCGGCTTCCTGCGCATCCGCGACGGCGACGAGCCGCTCGACGCCTCCTCGGTGCACCCCGAGGCCTACGGCGTCGCCCGCCGCATCGTCGCCGCCTGCGGCCGGGACCTGCGCCAGCTGATGGGCGACGCCGGCGCCCTGAAGGCGCTCGATCCCCGCCGCTTCGTCGACGATCGCTTCGGCCTGCCGACCGTGCGCGACATCCTCGCCGAGCTGGAGAAGCCCGGGCGCGACCCGCGGCCGGAGTTCCGCACCGCGAGCTTCGCCGAGGGGGTCGAGGAGATCGCCGACCTGAAGCCGGGCATGGTGCTCGAGGGCACCGTCACCAACGTCGCCGCCTTCGGCGCCTTCGTCGACATCGGCGTCCACCAGGACGGCCTCGTCCACGTCAGCCAGCTCGCCGACCGCTTCGTCAAGGACCCGCGCGACGTGGTCAAGGCCGGCGACGTGGTCAAGGTCCGCGTCGTCGAGGTCGACGTCAAGCGCAAGCGCATCGCGCTGTCGATGCGCAAGGACGACGGCGCGCCGCGCCCGGGACCGCGCGGCGACGACCGCCCCTCCGGCGGCCCGCGCCGGGACGACCGCGGCCCGCGCAAGGACCTGCCGCCCCAGAGCGCGCTCGCGGCGGCCCTCGCCGCCGCCATGAAGAAGTGAGGCGGCGCTCGCCGCCGCGACGAGGAAGCGAGGCGCGCGCGGCCGTTCAGCCGGTGACGCCGCGCGCGACGACGTAGAGGCCGGTGGCGATCACGACGGCGGCGAACAGGGTGCCGAGCGCGCGCTTGCGCGCGGCCAGCCGGCGGCCGAGCGCCATGCCGGCGAGGCCGCCGGCCAGCCCGCCGCCGACGAAGAGGGCGACCAGCGTCCAGTCGACCAGACCGGATACCGCGTAGTTGGCGGCGGTGGTCGCCCCGAAGGCGGTGACGGCCGCCAGCGAGGTGCCGACCGCGTTCGCCAGCGGCATGCCGGTGGCGAACACCAGCCCCGGCACCACCAGGAAGCCGCCGCCGATGCCGAAGAAGCCGGAGAAGGCGCCGACCGTGAAGCCGGTGCCGAGGAGGGCCGGCAGCAGGCGCCCGGCCGTCGCGGCCGTCAGCCGCACCGCCGGGTCGCCCTCGGCGCCGCGCCGGCGCAGCATGACGAGCCCGATCGCGATCATCAGGAGGCCGAACAGCGCGAGCAGGCGCGCGCCGTCGAACGCCTTGCCGACGCTCGAACCGGCGAAGGCGCCGAGGACGCCGGCGGCGGCGAACACGGCGGCGCAGCGGGCCTTGACGTTGCCGGCCCGCCAGTGCGCGACGAGGTTGGCGAAGGCGCTCGCGGCCACCGCAACGGCGCTTGTACCGATCGCGACGTGGGCCGAGGGCACGCCGACCACGTAGACCAGCAGCGGCACCGCCAGCACCGAGCCGCCGCCGCCGATCAGGCCGAGCACCAGCCCGACGAGGCCACCCGCCGCGATGGCGGCGACGTCCGTGACGATCAAGTGCGCCGCTCCCGTCCCTGCGAAGCGTGGTCCCGTTTCCGTCCGCCGCCGCGGTCACACCGCCGCGTCGGCCGCCGGTCCGGCGAGCCGGGTCACCACCTCGGAGCCGCGCCCGAGGGTGAGGCCGACCGGGCACTTGGCGGCGATCTCGACGAGACGGTCGCGCTGGGCGGCGTCGAGGTCGCCGTCGATGTCGAGCACGCGCTCGAACACGTCGGTGTCGCGGCCGTCGGCGCCGACGCGGCGGGCGTGGCGCAGCGTGACCGTCACCTTCCGGACCGCCCAGCCCTTGCGCTCGGCGTACATGCGCACCGTCATCGCCGTGCAGGCGCCGAGCCCGGCCATCACCAGCTCGAACGGGTCCGGTCCGGTGTCGCGGCCGCCGACGGCCTCGGGCTCGTCGGCGCCGAACACGTGCCGGCCCGCGGTCACCACCTGGCCGTAGGGGCCGTTGCCGCTCTCCGCCACGGTCACCAGCCGATCCTTCATGCCATCCTCCGACGCTCTTGAATATTAGAGTTCAATAATATACTTTTCTTCCTGTCCAACCTCAAGCGGGAGATTCCCCGATGCAGAACGTCGGCTCCACGGATCGCATGCTCCGGATCGTCGTCGGCCTGGTGCTCCTGGCCGTCGCCCTCGCCGGTCCGACCCTCGGCTTCTCGATCGTCGCCGGCCTCGGCGCCTGGAAATGGCTGCTCGCCGCCGTCGGTGCGGTGATGCTGCTCACCGGCGTGTTCCGGTTCTGCCCGGCCTACCTGCCGCTCGGCATCTCCACCTGCCGCCGGGACTGACCCGCGCGGCGTCCGGGGCGATCGACGCCGTGGCGGCGGCGGGGAGGTCGGCAATGGCCGTGGACGGGGACGACGGGCCGGTCGCGACGGCGGGGCCCTGTGCGCCGGGATCGCGCGAACTCGCCGTCCTCGAGGACAGGGCGGGCGAGGCCGCCCGCCTGCTCGCCGCTCTCGGCCAGACCAGCCGGCTGTTGGCGATGTGCCGGCTGATGGCGGCCGAGATGTCGGTCGGCGCGCTCGCCGAGGCCGTCGGCCTCGGCCATTCCGCGCTGTCGCAGCATCTCGCGCGCCTGCGCGACCTCGGCCTCGTCGCCACCCGCCGGGACGGCCAGACCATCTACTACCGACTCGCCTCCGAGGACGCGCGCCGGCTGATCGCCGTCCTCCACGACATCTACTGCCGCAGAGGGGATTCTTCGTGACCCACGTCGTCTGCCCGTCCTGCCTCGCCGTCAACCGCGTGCCCGACGACCGCCTCGCCGCCGACTGGCAGAAGGCGCACTGCCCGAAATGCGCCGCGCCGCTGTTCCCCGGCCGCCCGGTCGACGTCGGCGCCGAGGCGTTCCGGCGCACGGTCGAGCGCTCCGACCTGCCCGTGGTCGTGGATTTCTGGGCCTCCTGGTGCGGGCCCTGCCGCGCCATGGCACCGGCCTTCGCCGAGGCCGCCGCCCGGCTCGGCGGTGCGGCCCGCTTCCTCAAGGTCGACACCGACGCCGAACGGGCGCTGTCCGGCGCCCTCGGCATCCGGTCGATCCCGACGGTCATCCTTTTCCGCGGCGGCCGTGAAGTCGCGCGCCGGTCCGGGGCGATGTCGGCACGCGAGCTCGCGACCTTCGTCGCGGAGGCCGCCTGAGACGTATTCGGTGATACAATTCGTTGCACTCTATTGCAGGTGTTCTTGACCGCGATCAACAGGGTGCGTCGGTGAACGGCGGTATGATCTTCCCATCGGATCGAAGGATCCGCAAATACGGAGGAAAGATCATGTCGAAGATCTCCACGTTCACCCTCGCCCTCGCCGCCGCGACGATGATCGCCGGCGTCGCCCTCGCCCAGCCCGCCGGCGACGGCACCGGCTGCGGCCATGGCGCCATGGCCGGCCGGATGCAGCAGGGCATGGGCGCCATGAACGGCGGGGGCGGGATGGGCGGCTGCGGCGCGGGCCGCGGCGCCGGCAATCCGGACGCCCCCGGTCTCGCCCGCTTCGCCACCGTCGACGCCGACCAGGACGGCGTCGTCTCCGCCGAGGAGGCGGCCGCGGCGGTCGAACTGGTCTACGTCGCGATGGACGCCGACGACGACGGCCGGTTGACGCGCGAGGAATACATGGCCGTGCGCATGGGCCCGCAGACCGGCACCAACGCCGCCCGGCAGGCCGAGCGGCAGGACGCCAAGGCCGCCCGCTTCGACGCGATGGACGGCGACCACGACGGAACGGTCTCGCGCGCCGAGTTCCTCGACGGCGGCAAGGCCCGCTTCGAGGCGGCCGACACCGACCACGACGGCAAGGTCACGCCCTGGGAGTTCCGCCGCCAGCACCGCGGCTGACGGCGGCGCGGCAGCGACCGACGCACATCGGGTGGGGTTCGGGCCCCGCCGCCCGGAAGTGGCGGCGGGGCCCGGGTCGTTCGTCGGGGCGGCGGACGGCTCAGCCCCGGCGATCGACCAGGTCGTGCCGGACGGCGGCGTCCGACGTCATCTCGAACCACATCGCGTTGAGCACGGCGAAGGTGGCGGCCAGCGGCAGGCCGAGCAGCCAGGCGAAGTACCACATCGGGGAGTTCTCCTTTTCATGCCGGTCCCGCGAGGTCCCGATCCCCGGGGACCTCGCGGGGGGAAGCGTCAGTAGGCGTGGTCGGCGTCGCGGGCGACGGTGCGCTCGTCGACCTTGCCCCACAGCACCCGGTAGACCCAGGCGGTGTAGGCGACGACGATCGGCATCCCGACCAGGGCGACGACGAGCATGTTGAACAGCGTCGCCCGGCTCGACGAGGCGTCGAACACGGTCAGGCTGGAGCGCGGATCCACCGACGACGGCAGGATCATCGGGAACATCGACACCCCGACGGTGGCGACGATGCCGACCACCGAGAGCTTGGAGGCGAGGAAGGTCAGCCCCTCCCGCCGCGTCGACAGCCCGACATACGCCCCGATCGCGCCGAGGAAGCCGAGGGCGGGCACGGCCAGCAGCAGCGGATGGGCGGCGTAGTTGGCGAACCACGCCCCCGGCACCACCGCGACCTCCTTGGCGAGCGGGTTGGACGGCCCGTTCGGGTCGATCGCGGAGGTGATCGCGTAGCCATCGACGAACAGCCAGAGCGCCACCCCGCCGAGGGCGAACAGCACGATCGTGGCGAGCGCCGCGATGCGCCCGAGCGCACGCGCCCGCACGGCGACCGGGCCGTCGGCCTTGAGGCCGAGCCAGGCGCCGCCGTGCATGACCAGCATCGCCACCGACACGAGGCCGGCGAGCAGGGCGAAGGGGTTGAGCAGGCCGAAGAAGCCGCCGTCGTAGGTGATCCGGAGATCGCCGTCGAGGCGGAACGGCACGCCCTGGAGCACGTTGCCGACCGCGACGCCGAAGATCAGCGCCGGCACGGCGCCGCCGACGAACAGCGCCCAATCCCAGCCCGCGCGCCAGCGTGCGTCCTCGCGCTTGGAGCGGTACTTGAACGCGACGGGCCTGACGATCAGCGCCGCCAGCACCACGAACATGGCGAGGTAGAAGCCGGAGAAGCTGACCGCGTAGAGCGGCGGCCACGCCGCGAAGATCGCGCCGCCGCCGAGGATCAGCCAGACTTGGTTGCCCTCCCAGACCGGGCCGACGGTGTTGATGGCGACGCGCCGTTCGAGGTCGGTCTTCGCCACGAAGGGCAGGAGGGCGCCGACGCCCATGTCGAAGCCGTCCGTCACGGCGAAGCCGATCAGGAGGATGCCGAGCAGCGCCCACCAGACGAGGCGCAGGATCTCGTAGTCGACGAGTTCGTTGAGGATCATGACATGTCACTCCGCGGCGACGGGAACCGCACCGCGCGACGGGGCGGCCGGACGGTCGGTGCGCTCGGGCTCGTCGGATGGACCCTTGCGGACGTATTTCAGCATCAGGCCCATCTCGACCACGAACAGCGCGGTGTAGAGGGCGGTGAACAGCGCCAGCGTCAGCGCGACCTCGCCGATGCCGAGGTTGGACACCGCGACGGCGGTCGGCAGCAGGCCCTCGATCGCCCAGGGTTGGCGGCCGTGCTCGGCGACGAACCAGCCGAGTTCGGCCGCGATCCACGGCAGCGGGATCGACAGCACGGCGAGCCACAGCAGCCGGCGCGAGGCGTCGAGGCGGCGCCGCGAGGCGAGCACGAAGAACACCGCGGTGAGCGCGATGAAGTAGAAGCCGAGCCCGACCATCAGCCGGAACGACCAGAACAGCGGCGCGACCGACGGCACGGTGTCCCAGGCCGCCGCCGCGATCATCGCGTCGGTGGCCTGCCGGGGATCGTCGACGTAGCGCTTCAGGAGGTAGGCGTAGCCGAGCTGGTGGTCCTTGGCCGCGAAGGAGGCCCTGAGCGCGGCCTCGTCGGCCGCGCCGCCGGCCCGGATCCGCTGCAGCTCGTCATAGGCGACGACGCCCTCGCGGATGCGCCGTTCGGCGTCGGCGACGAGGTCGACGATCCCGGGGATCTCCTCGGTCAGCGACCGCGTCGCGATCAGGCCCATGACGTAGGGGATCCTGACGGCGTAGCGGTTCTCGCGCGCCGCCTCGTCCGGCAGGGCGAACAGGGTGAAGGCCGCCGGCGCCGGCTCGGTCTCCCACATGCCTTCCATCGCCGCGAGCTTCATGCGCTGGTGCGCGGTCGCGGAATAGCCGCTCTCGTCGCCGAGCACGACGACGCTGAGCGCGGACAGCAGACCGAAGCTCGCGGCCACCGCCATCGAGCGCAGCGCCAGTTCGCGGTGGCGGCCCTGCAGCAGGTACCAGGCGGAGACGCCGAGCACGAACAGCGCCGCGGTGACGTAGCCGGCCGAGACGGTGTGCACGAACTTCGCCTGTGCCACCTCGTTGAAGATGACCTCGTAGAAGCTCGTCACCTCCATCCGCATGGTGTCGGGGTTGAAGGCGGAGCCGGCCGGGTTCTGCATCCAGCCGTTGGCGATCAGGATCCAGAGCGCCGAGAGATTCGAGCCGATCGCCACCAGCCAGGTGACGACGAGGTGACCGACCTTGGACAGCTTGTCCCAGCCGAAGAAGAACAGGCCGATGAAGGTGGCCTCGAGGAAGAAGGCCATCACGCCTTCGATCGCCAGCGGCGCGCCGAACACGTCGCCGACGTAGTGGCTGTAATAGCTCCAGTTCATGCCGAACTGGAACTCCATGGTGATGCCGGTGGCGACGCCGAGGGCGAAGTTGATGCCGAACAGCGTGCCCCAGAATTTCGTCATGCGCCGCCAGATCTCGCGGCCGGTCATGACGTAAACGGTTTCCATGATGCCGAGCAGGACCGAGAGCCCGAGCGTCAGGGGGACGAAGAGGAAGTGATACATGGCCGTCGCGGCGAACTGCAGCCGCGAGAGGGCGACGACGTCCAGTTCCATGGGTGAGATCCCGGATGGGGACGCGGCGGCGCGCGGCGGCGCGAGGGAGCGCCGTCGGCGGGGCCGCGTTCGGGGAGCGGGGACGGCCGGGCGGCCGTCGCGGCGATGCGCGCCGGGTGCGACGGCGGCGGGTGGCCGCGGTCGAACCGGGGGCGGGGCCGCGCGGGAAGGGCGCGGCGGGGCGTCAGGCCGCGGCGGTCGGTGGTCCGCGCACCCGCACCGAGGCGACAGCGGCGGTGGCGTGCCGCGGCGCGGGCGCCGCGGCGAAGGCGAGATCGGTGCCGAGGGCGTTGCGAAGGCCGACCCCGTCGGCCGCGCCGGCGACGGCGTCGCCCTGCATCAGCGGCAGGCAGAACACGCAGTGGATCGCGCCGTCGTGGAACCCGCCGACCGGCGGGGCGGACGGCACGGTGCCGCCCGTCGACGTGCAGATCACGAAGGGATCGAAGGCGGCCGCCGCCGCGGCCGGGCGGTCGGCGAACAGGAGCCCGAGCACGACGTTGAGCGTGACCGCGAGCATGCCGAGCACGGCCGTCCACTCGCGGCGCAGACGGCCGCGTTCGGGGCTGGTCGACGTGTCGTAGGCGACGCGCATGGCGGTTCCTCGGCCGCGAGGGGCCGGTCGGCGCGGGTAACCGCGCGCCGACCATTGGTAGAGGCGGACACCTGCGCCCGCCATCCGCAGTTCCGCGGAAGGCCGCGGCTCGGGCGGTCGGACGTCGGTCAGAGGTGCTCCTCGACCTTGATCGCCTTCAGCTTGTCGATGCCGAGGGCCTGGAGGGCGAGGCGCTCGTAGAAGGGTTCGGACTTGCCGATCCGGATCTTGCGCAGGAAGTACTTCTCGAAGCCGATCTTGGCCGCGTGCACCCAGAGGCCCGACGAAGACCAGTTGACGTTGCGCGGCGGGATCTGCGGCTGGGCGACGAAGGCGACGCCGCCGTCGCCGAAGTCGGCGAGGCAGACCGCGTTCCAGGTCGCTTCCGCGTCCGGCTCCTTGCCGGCGACGAGCCGGGCGACGTTGTGCGCGGTCGCCGTGACCATGGACTCGATCATGAAGCCGGTCTTCGGCACGCCCACCGGCACCGGCGTCTTGCCGACCGGCGGGATGGCGACGCAGACGCCGACCGAGAAGACGTTGCGGAAGGTCGGGTTGCGCTGGTGCTTGTCGGCGAGGACGAAGCCGCGCGGGTTGACGAGCCCCTCGACGCCGCGCACCGCGGGCACGCCGCGGAAGGCCGGCAGCATCATCGAGAAGGCGAAGGGCAGCTCGTGAGTCGCCTTGACCGAGCCGTCCTCGGCGTGCTCGGCGACGACCATGCGCCCGGCCTCGACCTTCTCGACCTTGGCGTTGCAGATCCACTTGACGTGGTGCTGGCGCATCTCGGCCTCGAGCAGGCCCTTGGTGTCGCCGACGCCGTCGAGGCCGAGGTGGCCGACGTAGGGCTCGGCGGTGACGAAGGTCATCGGCACGCGGTCGCGCACGCGGGCGTCGCGCAGCGCCTTGTCGAGCACGAAGGTGAACTCGTAGGCCGGGCCGTAACAGGACGCGCCCTGGGCGGCACCGACGATCACCGGGCCGGGGTTCTTCACGAGCTCGCGGAAGGCGTCGCGCGCTGCCAGCGCGTGGTCGACGTGGCAGATCGACTGGGTGTGGCCGTCCGGGCCGAAGCCCTCGATCTCGTCGAAGGCGAGGTCGGGGCCGGTCGCGATCACCAGGTAGTCGTAGGCGACGCTGCCGCCGCCGACGAGTTCGACGCGGTTCTCGGCGGGAACCACGCGCGCTGCGCCCTCGGTGTGGAGTTGGATGCCGCGGTCGGCGAACACCGGCGCGAGGTCGACCTCGATCGCCTCGCGTTCGCGCCAGCCGACCGCCACCCACGGGTTCGACGGCACGAAGGAATAGGTCGAGCCCTTGTTGACGACCACGATCTCGTGCCCCTTGCCGAGCACGTCCCTCAGTTCGTAGGCCATGATGACGCCGCCCAATCCGGCGCCGACGACAACCACCCGTGCCATGTCCGTCTCCTCCCGGCAGGTCCCCGCGTCCTCCCGGTCGGCGGGGATGTTCACGTCGCCGATGGCCGAGGCCCTTGCGGCGTCGTTCATGACAGTATATTAGAAGATACGAACACACAAACGGAAAAGAGGCGCCGCATGTTCGGTTTCGGGACGAGGACCACCGTGAAGACGCTGTCGCCGCCCGAGGTGCGCGATCTCCTCGATCGCGGCGCGATCACCCTGGTCGACGTCCGCGAGGCCGGCGAATGGGCGTCGGGGCGGATCCCGGGGGCGATCCACGCCCCGCTGTCGCGGCTGCGCGAACTCGCGCCCGGCATCCCGACGGACAAGCCGGTGGTGTTCTATTGCCTGTCCGGCGGGCGCTCGGCCCAGGCGATCGCCGCCTGCGCGGCCGGTGGCCTTTCGCGCTACGACACCCACATGGCCGGCGGCATCTCGTCCTGGCGCGCCCACGGCCTGCCCCTGACGCGCTGACGCCCGACGGCGATCGACCCTTCCGCCCGCCCCCTCGAGGCGGAGGCGGCGACCCGGATGCGGTGCCGGACTTCCGACGGCACCGCATCCGGGGCACCACCGAGAGGGGTTGCGACCGCCGAATAATTCAGTATCTACTGAAATACGAAAATAGGAGTCTCCGCCATGACCCTCGACCGCAGCGTCCTCGCCTTCGCCGGAGCCATGGTGCTCCTCTCGGTGGTGCTGACCGTGCTCGTGCATCCGTATTTCATCTGGTTCACGGTCTTCGTCGGCGTCAACATGATCCAGTCCGCGTTCACCGGCTTCTGCCCGGCCGCCATGATCTTCAAGGCGCTCGGCGTGAAGCCCGGCACCGCCTTCTGACCCGGAGCCGACGATGCGCCTTCCGCTCGCCGTCCTCACCCTGGCGCTCCTCGCCGGCCCGGTCTCGGCCGGATCCGTCGTGGTGCGGCCGACCGCCGTCCCGGAGTGGAAGGCCGTCTACGGCCGCGTCGAGGCCCGCGACACCATCCCCGCCCGCGCCCGGATCGGCGGCACCCTGGTCGAACTCCTCGTCTCCGAGGGCGACCGGGTCGCCGCCGGCCAGCGCATCGCCACCGTGCGCGACGACAAGATCGCGTTCCAGGTCTCGGCCCTCGACGCCCAGCTGAAGGCGCTCGGCGCCCAGCTGAAGAACGCCGAATCCGACCTCGCGCGCGCCCAGGCTCTGGTCGACAAGGGTGTCGCCACCGCCCAGCGGCTCGACCAGCTCCGCACCCAGGCCGACGTCTACCGCAACCAGATCGCCTCCACCGAGGCGCAGCGCCAAGTCGTGGTGCAGCAGGGCGACGAGGGCGCCGTCCTCGCCCCCGCCGCCGGCCTCGTGCTGACGGTGCCGGTCACCCGCGGCGCCGTGCTGATGCCCGGCGAGACGGTGGCGACGGTCGCCGGCGGCGGCTTCTTCCTGCGCCTCGCCATTCCCGAGCGCCACGCGGCGCTGCTGAGGGAGGGCGCCGCCCTCGACGTCGAGACCGGCACCGGCACGGCCGCCGGCCGGCTCGCCAAGGTCTACCCGCAGATCGAGAACGGCCGCGTCGTCGCCGACGTCGAGGTGGGCGACCTGCCGACCGCCTTCGTCGACGCCCGCCTGCTGGTGCGCGTCCCGATCGGCGAGCGCGCCGCCCTGACGATCCCGGCGGCCGCGGTCGTGAGCCGCGCCGGCCTCGACTTCGTCAAGGTGCGCGCCGGCTCCGGCGAGAGCGAGCGCACCGTCGTGGTCGGCGAGCGCCACGGCGACGCGGTCGAGGTGCTGACCGGCCTCGCGGCCGGAGACGAGGTGATCACGCCATGAAGCTCGGCATCGCCGGCGGTCTGACGCGGGCCTTCATCGGGTCGGCGCTGACGCCCCTGTTCCTGCTCGCCGCGCTCGCCATGGGCCTCGTCGCCCTGGTGACGCTGCCGCGCGAGGAGGAACCGCAGATCTCGGTGCCGATGGTGGACATCCACGTCCGCGCCCCCGGCCTTCGTGCCGAGGACGCGGTCAAGCTCGTCACCGAGCCGCTCGAGACGATCGTCAAGGCGATCGACGGCGTCGAGCACGTCTATTCGCAGACCCGCGACGACGCGGTCATGGTCACGGCCCGCTTCCTGGTCGGCACCTCCGCCGACGCCGCGGTGCTGCGCGTCCACGACAAGCTCGCCGCCAACATGGACCGCATCCCGGTCGGCATCCCCGAGCCGACGGTGGTCGGCCGCGGCATCGACGACGTCGCCATCGTCTCGCTCACCCTGTCGCCGAAGCCCGGCGCCGCCGCGGCGGTCGGCGCCGCCGACCTCACCCGGATCGCCCGGGAACTGCGCGCCGAGGTCGCCAAGGTCGAGAACGTCGGCCTGACCTATCTCGTCGGCGAAACCGGCGACGCCATCCGCATCGCCCCCGATCCGGATCGCCTCGCGCTCTACGGCGTCACGCTGCAGCAGCTCTCGGCCAAGGTCGGCGCCGCCAACCGCGCCTTCTCCACCGGCCTCGTCCGCGACGGCGGCGGCGAGATCGAGGTCGTCGCCGGCGAGACGCTGAAGACCCCCGCCGACATCGGCGACCTCCTGATCACCAGCCGCGACGGCCGGCCGGTCTACGTCCGCGACGTCGCGGACGTCGCCTTCGTCACCGACACCGCCGACCTCCACGTCGCCACCGTCGTCCGCGGCGCCGACGGCGCGCCGGTGCGCGTGCCCGCGGTGACGCTGGCGATCGCCAAGCGTGCCGGCGCCAACGCCGTCACCGTCGCCGAGGACGTGCTCGCGCGCGTCGAGGCCCTGCACGGCCGCCTGATCCCGGAGGACGTCGCGGTCGAGGTGACGCGCGACTACGGTGAGACCGCGAACGAGAAGGCCAACGAGCTCTTGTTCCACCTCGGTCTCGCGACGCTCTCGATCATCGCGCTGGTCTGGGTCGCGATCGGCCGGCGCGAGGCGCTGGTGGTGGCGATCGTGATCCCGGTCACGATCCTGCTGACGCTGTTCGCCGCCAACCTGATGGGCTACACGCTCAACCGCGTCTCGCTGTTCGCGCTGATCTTCTCGATCGGCATCCTGGTCGACGACGCCATCGTCGTGATCGAGAACATCGCCCGCCACTGGGGCATGGCCGACGGCCGTTCGCGCCGCGACGCCGCGGTCGAGGCCGTCGCCGAAGTCGGCAACCCCACCATCGTCGCCACGCTCACCGTGGTCGCGGCGCTGCTGCCGATGCTGTTCGTGTCGGGGATGATGGGCCCCTACATGAGCCCGATCCCGTCCAACGCCTCGGCGGCGATGATCTTCTCCTTCTTCGTCGCGGTGATCGTGACGCCGTGGCTGATGCTGAAGGTCGCCGGCAGGGCGCCGCTCCACGGCGACCACGACGGCCACGCCCACGGCGGCGTGCTCGGACGGGCCTATGCCGCGGTGGCGCGGCCGGTGCTGTCGTCGAAGGCGGCGAGCTGGGCGTTCCTGCTCGCGGTCGGCGTCGCCACCCTCGGCTCGCTCGGCCTGTTCTACACCCGCGACGTCACGGTCAAGCTGCTGCCCTTCGACAACAAGTCGGAGCTCGCCGTGGTGATCGACCTGCCCGAGGGCTCCTCGGTCGAGGCCACCGACGCGGTCGCGCAGGCCGTCGCCGCGGTCGCGCTCGCCATGCCCGAGGTGGTTTCGGTCCAGACCCACGCCGGCACCGCCGCGCCCTTCAACTTCAACGGCCTCGTCCGGCATTCCTACTTGCGCGCCGAGCCGCAACTCGGCGACGTCCAGCTCAACCTGACCCCGAAGGGCGCGCGCGAGCGCTCCAGCCACGCCGTCGCGCTCGACCTGCGCCGGGCGATCGCCGCGGTGCCGGTGCCGGCGGGGACGTCGCTGAAGGTGGTCGAGCCGCCGCCCGGTCCGCCGGTGATGGCGACCCTGCTCGCCGAGATCTACGGTCCCGACGCCGAGACGAGGCGCCGCACCGCCGAGAAGGTCGAGGCCGCCTTCCGCGCCGTGCCCTTCGTGGTCGACGTCGACAATTCCTTCGGCACCCCCGCCGAGCGGATCCGCGCCACCATCTCCACCGACGACCTCGAATTCTTCCACGTCGAGGAGAGCGACGTCTTCGACACGCTGTCGATCCTGAACGGCGCGTCCACGGTCGGCTATTCCCACCGCGGCGGCGGCCGGGCGGCGATCCCGATCGTGCTGGAGCGGCCGAAGGGCGAGAAGGTGCTCGACGAGAAGGCGCTGACGACGCCGATCCCGGCCAACGTGCTGCCGGGTGACCGCGGCGTGGTCGAGCTCGGCGACGTCGTCCGGCTCCGCCGCGAGACCGCGTCCTTCCCGATCTTCCGCCACAACGGCCGCTTCGCCGAGATGGTCACCGCCGAACTCGCCGGCGCCTACGAGGCGCCGCTCTACGGCATGCTCGCCGTCTCCGAGGCGCTGGACGCCGAGGATTGGACCGGCCTCGAGAAGCCCGCGATCGCGCTCCACGGCCAGCCCGCCGACGAGACCCGGCCGACCCTGCTCTGGGACGGCGAGTGGGAGGTCACCTGGGTGACCTTCCGCGACATGGGCGCCGCCTTCGGCGTCGCCATGCTCGGCATCTACATCCTGGTGGTCGCCCAGTTCGGCTCGTTCAAGCTGCCGCTCGTCATCCTGACGCCGATCCCGCTCACCTTCATCGGCATCCTCGGCGGCCATTTCCTGTTCCACGCGCCGTTCACCGCGACGTCGATGATCGGCTTCATCGCGCTCGCCGGCATCATCGTGCGCAACTCGATCCTGCTGGTCGACTTCGTCCGCCACGCCCCGCGCGTCGAGACCGGCCCGGACGGGGCGTCGCGCGAGCGCACGCTGACCGAGATCCTGGTCGAGGCCGGCTCGATCCGCTTCAAGCCGATCCTGCTCACCGCCCTCGCGGCGATGATCGGCGCGGCGGTGATCCTGACCGATCCGATCTTCCAGGGCCTCGCGATCTCGCTGCTGTTCGGCCTCGCCTCCTCGACCCTGCTGACGGTGTTGGTGATTCCGGCCATATACAGGGTGCTGAGGACGTGAGGGCGAGGGCATGGCCGCGAGGGTCGGGAACGGGGGAGGGCGGCCGGGAGCCGTGACGGCCGTGCCGCCGTCCCGGGGCGCGCTCGCCTTCGCGCTCGCCGCCAGCCTTTTCGCGATCCCGCAGGCCCTGCTGCTCGGCGATGCCGTCGCCACCGTCGCGATCGGCCCGGACGCCGGCCTGACCGGTCTCGTCGGCTGGCCGCTCTGGCTGCTCCTCGCCGCCGTCGGTGTCGCCCGGGTCGGCCTCGACGCCGCCGCCACCCGGCTCGCCGGCCTCGCGGCGGTCGCCGCCAAGGGCGTCCTGCGCGGCGCCTGGCTGTCCGGCTTCGCGCGCTGGTCGCCGGTCGCGCCGCGGCGGGCCGCGACCGGCGACGTCGTCGCGACCCTGGTCGACCGCGTCGACGGGCTCGACCCCTGGTTCGTGCGCTACCCGATCGCGCGGCTGCGCATGGCGGTGGTGCCGCCGGCGATCCTCCTCGCCGTGTTGCCGCTGAGCTGGGCCGCCGCGCTGCTGCTGCTCCTCGCCGGCCCGTTCATTCCCGTGTTCATGGCGCTGATCGGTGCGCGTGCGCAGGCGGTCGCCCGCCGCCGGCTCGACGAGGCCGGCGACCTCGACTCGCTGCTGCTCGACCGCGTCGGCGGCCTCGCGACCCTGCGCGCCCTCGGCGCCGGCGACCGCGTCGCCGCCGAGATCGCCGGTCGCGGCGAGGCCCTGCGCGGGCGCACCATGGAGGTGCTGGCGGTCGCCTTCCTGTCGTCGGCGGCGCTGGAGTTCTTCGCCTCGGTCGGCATCGCCCTCGCCGCCGTCTTCATCGGCTTCCACCTGCTCGGCTTCATCGGATTCGGCGGCGACTTCGGCCTCGCCGGCGGCGTCGCGATGCTGGCGTTGGCGCCGGAGTATTTCCAGCCGTTGCGCGACTTCGCCGCCGCCTACCACGACCGCGCCGACGCCCTCGCCCTCGACGCGCGCGGCGAGGACGTCTTCCGTGTCGCCATCCCGCGCATGGCGGCGTCGACGCGGCGCCGGCGCGCGTCGGCCCCTGCGGAGGCGCCCGCCGTCGCGGTCCGCGACCTTCGCGTCGCCGCGGCCGGGCGGTCGGGTACGGTGCTGGACGGCGTCTCCTTCGACCTCGCGGCCGGCGGCCTCCTCGCCGTCACCGGGCCGAGCGGGGCCGGCAAGACCACTTTGCTCGCCTGCCTCGGCGGTCTCCTCGCCGACGTCGAGGGCACCGTCCTCGTCGGCGGCCGGGCACCCGGCGACGCCGCCGGCCCGCCCGCCTGCTGGCTCGGCCAGGAGCCGCTGATCCGCCAGGGCTCGGTGCTCGCCAACCTCGCCCCCGCCGGCGTGCCGCCGTCGCGCGACGAGGCGTGGCGGGTGCTCGGCGCGGTCGGGCTCGCCGACGTGGTGCGGCGGATGCCGCGCGGCCTGCTGACGCCGCTCGGCGAGACCGGCGCCGGCCTGTCGCGCGGCGAACTGCGCCGGATCGCGGTGGCGCGTGCCCTGCTCGACCCCGCCCCGCTGGTGCTCGCCGACGAGCCCACCGCCGACCTCGACGCCGTCTCCGCCGCCATCGTCCGCCGCGCCGTCGTCGCCATGGCCGGGCGTCGTACGGTGGTGGTCGCCACCCACGACGAGGCGCTCGCCGCCCTCGCGCCGGCGCGGCTCGCCCTCGCGGCGGTGCCGGCATGACCGGGACGCGCGCGCTCGCCGCGCTGCTCTCCGCCTTCGCCCGCCGCTGGCCCTGGCGCCTCGCCGGCGGGGTGGCGCTGGCCGCCGCCGCGCTCGCCGCCGGCGCCGGCCTGCTCGCCGCCTCGGGCAACCTGATCGCCGGCTCGGCGCTCGCCGGCCTCGGCCTGATCGTGTTCGACACCTTCCGCCCGAGCGCGATCGTGCGCCTCCTCGCGATCGTCCGGACCGCCGCCCGCTACGCCGAGCGGCTCTCGACCCACGACGCCACGCTGCGCTTCCTCGCCGACCTCCGGGTCGACGTCTTCCGCGGCCTCCTCGCCCGTCCCCGCGGCGGCGAGCGGCCGGCGCTGCTGTTCAACCGGCTCGCCGGCGACCTTTCCGCCCTCGACGGCCTGCCGATCCGCTTCGCGGTTCCGGTCGCGGCGGCGGCGCTCACGCTCGCGGGCACCGCGCTGGCGCTGTCGGCGGTGTCCTGGACCCTCGCGGCGGCCGCGACCCTGCCGGTCGCGCTCGGCGGCGTCGTCGCGCCGGTGCTGCTCGCCGGCCGGGGCGGTTGGGCGGCGCAGCGCAAGCAATACGCCCTCGATGCCGCCCGCGTCCGCCTCGTCGACCTCGACCGCGGCCGCGCGGAACTCGGGGCCGGCGGCGGCCTCGCCGAGGCGGCGGCCGGCGTCCACGACGCCTTCCAGCGCGCCGCCGCCGCCGAGCGCGCCACCTGGAGCCTCGACCTCGCCGTCCGGCTCGCCGCCGGCCTTGGCCACCAGGGCGCCGTGCTGGCGACGCTCGCCGTCGGCGCTGGGCTCCATCGCGACGGCGCGCTGTCCGGCCCGGCCTTCACCGGCGTGGTGCTGTTCTCGCTGGCGCTCGGCGAGGCGGTGGCGCCGCTGCGGGCGCTGGCGCTCGAGTACGGCCGCTGGACCCTCGCCGCGCGCCGGATCGCACCGCTCGCCGCCCCCGTCGCGCCGGCGTCGCCGCCCGTTTCGGAAGGATCGGGCGGTGCCGTCGCGCGGCTGGCCGGCGTCGCGGTCCGGGAGGCGGGGGCTGCGACCGCCCGTCTCGAGGGCGTCGATCTCGTGGTGGTGCCGGGGCGGCGGATCGCGCTGGTGGGACCGAGCGGCGGCGGCAAGTCGACCCTGATCGGCCTCCTCGCCGGCACCGTCGCGGCCACGGCCGGGAGCGTCCGGCGGGCGCCGGGGCTCGTCGTCGTCGGGCTCGGCCAGCGCACCGAACTCTTCCGCGGCTCCGTCGCCGACAACCTCCGCCTCGCCGCGCCGGACGCCGGCGACGGCGCCCTCGCGGCGATGATCGAGGCGGTCGGGCTCGGCCCGGCGCTCGGGCCCGACGGCCTCGCCCGCCGTCTCGGCGACGGCGGGTCGGGCCTGTCCGGCGGCGAGCGCCGGCGCCTCGCGATCGCGCGCACGTTGCTCTCCGACGCCGACCTCTACCTCCTCGACGAGCCGACCGAGGGGCTCGACGCGGTCGCGGCCGCGCGGGTGTTCGACCTCGTCCTCGAACGCACCGCCGGCCGCACGCTGGTCTTCGCCACGCACCGCCCCGCCGAGGCGGCGCGCGCCGACGTCGTCGTCGAGATCCGCGACGGCCGCCTCGCCGCCGCCGTCCCCGCCGCTCAGTGGCGCGGGGCGGTCGACGCGTAGATCTTCTTGGCGATCATGACGGCGAACGGGATCGCGACCAGGAAGCCGGTGCCGGCGGCGAACGGGATCAGTTTCATGCCCTGGGCGTAGAGCGAGGGCACGGTGACGACGACGGTGAGGAACGAGCCGGCGAGGGTGGTGCCGAGCATGATCCAGACGAGGATGGCGAGCTTCAGCATATTAGAAACTCCTTTCGGAACGCGCCGACACTAGCCTTGTCGCCGATCGGGGGACTTGACGTGGATCAACCGGAGGAGGAACGGGCGATGAACCCCTGGGACCAGCGCTACGACCGCGCCGACTACCTGTTCGGCACCCGCCCGAACGCCTTCCTGGAGCGGTGCGCGCCGCTGCTCCGGCCGGGCGCCACGGCGCTCGCGGTCGCCGACGGCGAAGGTCGCAACGGCGTCTGGCTCGCCGAGCGCGGTCTGGCCGTGCGCTCTGTCGACGGATCGGCGGTGGCGGTCGCCAAGGCGTGCCGGCTCGCCGCCGCGCGCGGCGTTGCGCTCGCGGCCGAGGTCGCCGACCTCGACGGCTGGGACTGGCCGATCGGGACCTGCGACGTCGTCGTCGCCATCTTCGTGCAGTTCGCCGCGCCGCCGCTCCGGGCGCGTATGTTCGCGGCGATGCGCGCCGCGCTCGCTCCCGGCGGCCTGCTGCTGCTCGAGGGTTACCGCCCCGAGCAGATCGCCTACGGCACCGGAGGACCATCGGCGGTGGAGAACCTCTACACCGCCGACCTGCTGCGCGCCGCCTTCGCCGACTTCGAGATCCTCGAACTCGCCGCCTACGACGCGGTGCTGGAGGAGGGCACCGGCCACGCCGGCCCCTCCGCGCTGATCGATCTCGTCGCCCGCCGGCGGTGAAGCCGCCGACCGGCCCGCGTCCGGCTCAGTTCCAGCCGACCACGCCCTTGATCTCCGTGAAGTCGTGGATGCCCCAGTCGGCGTATTCGCGGCCGTTGCCGGACTGCTTGTAGCCACCGAAGGGCGCCATGGTGTCCCAGGCGGGGTAGTTGAGGTAGACCGAGCCCGCCCGCATCCGGAGCGCGACGCGGCGGGCGTGCTCGACGTCGCTCGACTGCACGTAGGCGGCGAGGCCGTAGACGGTGTCGTTGGCGATCCGGATCGCGTCCTCTTCGTCGGCGTAGGACAGGATCGACAGCACCGGCCCGAAGATCTCCTCGCGGGCGATCGTCATCGCCGGCGTGACGTGGCCGAACACGGTCGGCCGCACGTACCAGCCGCGGTTCAGGCCGTCGGGACGGCCGGGGCCGCCGGTGACGAGGGTGGCGCCCTCGGCGATGCCGGTCTCGATCAGGCGCTGGATCTTGTCGAACTGCAGCTGGCTGACGACCGGGCCGAGGTCGGTGCCCTCGGCGCGGGGATCGCCGACCTTGATCGCCTCGGCGGCGGCCTTGGCGATGGCGAGCGCCTCGTCGTGGCGGTCGGCCGGCACCAGCATGCGGGTCGGCGCGTCGCAGGACTGGCCGGAGTTGCCGAAGCAGGAGGAGACGCCCTTGGCGACGGCGTCGGCGAAGTCGGCGTCCGGCAGGATGATGTTGGCCGACTTGCCGCCGAGCTCCTGGGCGACGCGCTTGACCGTGTCGGCCGCGGTCTTGGCGACCAGGATGCCGGCGCGGGTCGAGCCGGTGAACGAGACCATGTCGACGTCCGGATGGCCGGCCATGACCTGCCCGACGTCGGGACCGGTGCCGTTGACGAGATTGAACACGCCCGCCGGCACGCCGGCGGCGTCCATCACCTCGGCGAAGACGATGCCGCTGATCGGGGCGATCTCGGACGGCTTCAGCACCACGGTGCAGCCGGCCGCGATCGCCGGCGCCACCTTGCAGACGATCTGGTTCAGCGGCCAGTTCCACGGCGTGATCAGCGCGCAGACGCCGATCGGCTCGCGCAGGATCGTGGTGGTGCCGCGCGTCTCGACGAGTTCCATCGCCTCGAAGGCGGCGATGGTCGCCTCCATGTGGCCGCGGCCGGCCCAGGCCTGGCTGTCGAGCGCGAAGGGCAGCGGCGCGCCCATTTCCCGGCTGACCGCGTCGGCGATGTCGTCGAAGCGGTCGTTGTAGGCCGCGAGGATGCGCTTCAGGAGATCGAGCCGCTCGGCCTTGGAGGTCGCGGCGAAACGCGGGAACGCGGCCTTGGCGGCGGCGACCGCGCGGTCGACATCGGCGGCGCCGCCGATCGCGATCTCGGTGAACGCCTCCTCGGTGGAGGGGTCGAGCACCGCGAGCCGGCGCGGCTCGACCGGGTCGACCCAGCGGCCGTCGATGTAGAACTGGAGATGGTGGCTCATCGGATCACCTCGGACTGTCCGTCACGCGGACGGAGCGGTGGCGGCCCCGTCGGGGTCCGCGGGAAGCAGGGCGCAGGCGGAGCCCGGGCGGAGCGCCACGGCGACGCGGTCGCCGGCCTTCGGCGCAGCCGCGCCGCCGCCGCGGGCGACGTCGACGATCAGCTCGGGGCCGTCGTCGTCGAGCCGGACGTGGACGCGCAGGCTGCGGCCGTGGAACACGCTGCCCTCGACGGTGCCCGCCGCGGCGCCGGCGGTGCAGGCGGTGGCGATCGCGAGATCCTCCGGGCGCAGGCCCGCGAGCACCCGGTCGCCGGCCCGGAGCGACGAGGCGGCGTCGAGGGACGCGGTCAGCGTCATCCCGGCGGTGGCGACCGACGCTGAGCGCGCGCCGTCGCGGGCGAGGACGCGGCCGGGCACGAGGTTCATCGCGCCGATGAAGCTCGCCACGAAGCGCGTCGCCGGACGGTCGTAGAGTTCGGCCGGGCTCGCCGCTTGCTCGATCCGGCCGCGGTTCATCACCACGATGCGGTCGGAGATCGACAGCGCCTCGGTCTGGTCGTGGGTCACCATCACGAAGGTGGTGCCGAGTTCGCGCTGGAGCCGCTTCAGCTCGATCTGCATCTGCTCGCGCAAGTTTGCGTCGAGCGCCGACAGCGGCTCGTCGAGCAGCAGCAGCCGCGGCTCGCAGACGATGGCGCGGGCGAGCGCGACGCGCTGCTTCTGGCCGCCGGACAGCGCCTGGACGCGCTGGCCGGCCTTGTCGGCGAGGCCGACCCGTTCCAGGGCGTCGGCGACGCGGCGGCGGCGTTCCCCGGCCGCGATCGGCCGCAGCGACAGGCCGAAGCCGACGTTCTCGGAGACGTCCATGTGCGGGAACAGGGCGTAGTCCTGGAACACGGTGTTGACCGGCCGGGCGAACGGGCGCAGCGCCGTGACGTCGCGGCCGTCGAGCCGCACGGTGCCGCCGGTCGGCGCCTCGAAGCCGGCGATCACGCGCAGCGTCGTGGTCTTGCCGCAGCCGGACGGCCCGAGCAGGCTCAGGAACTCGCCCTCGGCGATGTCGAGGTCGACCGCGTCGAGCCCGAGCGTGCCGCCGGGGAAGCGCTTGCTGACGGCCTCGAGCCGGAGCAGGGCGTCAGTCGCCATCGTGGGCCTCCTCGCGGGCCTTCTGCGTGTTGACCCAGACGATCCGGCAGGTCTCGGCACCGGTGTTGCGGAAGGCGTGCGGCAGCGTGCTCTTGAAGGCGAAGCTGTCGCCGGTCCGGAGCACGTAACGGGTGGCGTCGACGGTGAGTTCGACCTCGCCGGCGGTGACGATGCCGAACTCGTTGCCGGCGTGGGCGTAGGTGTCGGTGCCGCCTCCGGGCTCCACCGTCACCAGCATGCCGGTCAGCACGGCGCCGGGCGGCGAGAGGAGGTCCTTGGCGATGCCCTCCGACTTCACCGGCAGCGGCCGGCGCCGACCGGCGCGCACGCAGTAGAGGTCGTTCTCGGTCTCCTCGTCGCCGACGATCAGCGCCGACGGCTCGACGTCGAGCGCGGCGGCGAGCGGCCAGATCACGCGCACGCGCAGCGAGGTCATGCCGCGCTCGATCTGGCTGAGCGCGCCGATCGAGATGCCGGCGCGGGCGGCGAGGTCGGCCAGCGAGAGATTGCGCTCCAGGCGGAGCGCGCGCACCCGCCGGCCGAGCCGGACGTCGGCCTCGTCGGCGTCGCGGGCGGCCCTGTCGGTCGTGTCCGTGGCGTCGGTCATCCCGTTCCTCTTGGGTCGGCCGGCCCCGGCGGTCGTGCCGCCGGGGCGGTTGGTCCCGGTCCGGTCGGCGGATCAGCCGCCGGCCTTGACCTTCTCGAACATCTTGGCGAGTTCGTCGGCCTGTTTCATCGGGCCGGTGAACACGGTGGTCTTCAGCGCCGCGTCCGGATCGGCCGGCAGCTGCAGGTTCTCGAGCGTCTCCTTCGGCACCTCGGCGAAGGCGGTGGCGGTGGAGGCGCCGTAGCCGTAGTCCTCGATCAGCTTCTTGCCGGACGAGGGATCGAGCCGGGCGTTGATGAAGTCGTAGGCGAGGTCGACGTTGGCGGAGTCCTTCAGCATCACGAAGCCGCAGGCCCAGGTCAGCATGCCCTCCTTCGGCTTCATGAACTCGACCGGCACGCCCTGCTTCTTCAGCGCCACCGCCGAGGCGTTCCAGGTCATCGCCGCGACGAGTTCGCCCGAGGCGAGCGACTGCTCGACCGAGGTCATGTCGGTGGTGTAGCTCGACAGCAGCGGGCGCTGCTCGCGCAGCTTGTCGGCGACCTTGTCCATCTCCGCCGCCGTCATGTCGAACGGGCTGACGCCGGAAAGGAGCGCGGCGACCACGGGCGTGTCGTGGACGGCGTCGATGGTCGCCATCCGGCCGGCGTAGGCCGGATTCCAGAGGAGGTTCCAGCTCGCCTCCGGCTTGTCGACGAGGTCGGTGCGGTAGAGGATCGAGGTGTTGCCCCAGTCCCAGGGCACCATCCAGACCTTGCCCGGGCCGGCCTGGATGTCCGGCAGGTCGCGGAACACCGGGAAGATCTTCTCCCAGTTGGCGATCCGCGCGATCTCGATCGGCTGCAGCAGGCCTTCCTTGTTCCAGCGCGCGATCTTGTCGTAGCAGGGATGGGCGACGTCGGGCCGGAAACCGGCCTTGACCTTGGTGAAGGCGTCGTCGTCGTCGCCGAAGGTCGAGACCTCGACGCCGTCCGGATGGGCGGCGAGGAAGCCCTGGTGGAACTCGGGCAGCTCGTAGCCCGACCACGTGAAATAGGTCAGCTTGCCGGCGGCCTCGGCGGCCGCGGGCGCGAGCACCGCCACGGACACCAGCGCTGCGGCGAGGACGTGGGAAAGCGCGCTCCCCTTCTTCGTCTCGGTCATGTCGTTCTCCTCTGGTCGCCCCGCCTCTTCGCCGGGCGGGGTCTCGTCGTCGGTTCGGTCGGGTCAGGCGGGCAGCCGCCGCAGTCCGCGGCGGCGCAGCATCTCCGCCGCGCCCGCGATCGCGATCGAGGCGCAGAGGATCGCGGTGCCGAGGGCCATCACCGTCGGCAGCGATTTCGGGAAGCGCAGCTGGCTCCAGACGTAGAGCGGCAGCGTCGGTTCGGTTCCGGCGAGGAAGAAGGCGACGATGAACTCGTCGAAGCTGGTGAGGAACGCCAGCATGAAGGCCGAGGCCGCCGCCGGCGCCGCCAGCGGCAGCATCACCCGGCGGAACACCACGGCCTCGCCGGCGCCGAGGTCGCGCGCCGCCTCCGGGATCGAGCGCGGTACGGCGGCGAAGGCGCCGCGCATCACGATCACCGTGGTCGGCAGCGCCACCAGCACGTGGCCGAGCACGATCGCGATCCGGGACGGGCCGAGGCCGGCGAGGTTGACGACGATCAGCAGCGCGATGCCGACGATCACGCCGGGGATCAGGATCGGCAGCCGGGCGAGGCCGGCGACCAGCCAGGAAAAACGGGTGGCGAAGGCGAGTTCGGCATAGGCGACGGTGACGCCGCAGCCCGTCGCCACCGTCGCGGCGGCAAGGCCGACGACGAGGCTGTTGAGGAGCGCACCGCGCAGGGTGTCGTTGCCGGCGAGGCCGGCGTACCAGGCGAGGGTGAAGCCCTTGAGCGGAAAGGCCGCCTGGATCGAGTCGTTGAACGAGAACAGCGGGATCAGCGCGACCGGCAGGTAGAGGAACACGAGGTAGCCGGCGACGTAGCCGGAGAGCCAGCGCGGGGCGGGGGCGGCGGTGCTCACGTGCGGCTCCCGAAACGGCGGTCGCCGAGGCGGACCAGCAGGATCGCGGCGAGGATCACCGCCATCACCACCACCGCCAGCGCCGCCCCGAACGGCCAGTCCTGCGCCTTGCCGAACTGGGCCTGGATCAGCGTGCCGATCATCGTGCTCGACGGGCCGCCGACGAGGGCCGGGGTGACGTAGTCGCCGACCGTCGGCACGAACACCACCACGGCGGCGGCGAGCACGCCCGGCATCGAGTTCGGCAGGATCACCCGCCGGAAGGTGGTGAAGGGCCGGGCGCCGAGGTCGGCGGCCGCCTCGGTCAGCGAGCGCGGGATGGTGTCGAGCGAGACCAGGATCGGCAGGATGGCGAAGGGCGCGTAGGCGTGCGCCAGCGTCAGCACCACGGCGGCGGGGGTGTTGAGGAGAGCCGTCGACGGGGTGTCCCAGAGGCCCGTGGCGGTGAAGGCCGAGTTCAGCACGCCGTTGTAGGCGAGCACGATCTTCCAGGCGAACACGCGCAGGAGATAGCTGGTCCAGAACGGCAGCGTCACCAGGAACAGCACCAGCGCCCGCCGCCGCCCGGCGTGGAACGACAGCCAGTAGGCGACCGGGTAGGCGGTGGCGACCGTCGCCAGCGTGACGAGGCCCGCGATCGTCAGCGAGCGGGCGATCACCATGGCGTAGAGCGGGTCGGTGCCGACGGTGGCGAAGTTGTCGAGCGTGAAGCCGGCGCCGAACAGCGAGCCGTCGTTGACACGGAAGGAGAGGCCGACCAGGAGCGCCAGCGCGAACAGGATCAGCACCAGCGTCACCACGGCGCCGGGCGCGCTCGCGGCGAGGCGGAACGCCCGCTCGCCGCCGTCTCCGCCCTGGATCCCCGCCCCGCCGGCCATCGCGCCCTCGCTCTGTGAAGTGAAGATAGTATTTTTCAGTTCTGTGAAATCGTCAAGCCACTCTTCTCATCGTTCCAGGGCGTCGAGCAGGCGGTAGCTGGTGATGGCGGCGGCGACGCCGATCTGACGCAGGCCGTGCAACGGGATCGGCCGGATCGGCGAGACCGGGAAGGGCAGGGCGTCGACCGCGTCGGCGGCGAGCGCCGGGCCGAGGGCGAGGCCCATGGCGGTCATCAGCCCGACGCCGCGGCCCTGGCAGCCGACGAAGGCGAAGAGGCCGGGCTCCGGCCGGTGCAGGTGCGGCAGGTGGTCGGTGGTCACGGCGACCCGGCCGAACCAGCGCGCGTCGATCGGCGTGCCGGCGAGCGCCGGATAGAGCCGCGTCAGCGCCCGCTCGAGATGCGCCCAGTCGGCGGGCGAACGCGGCAGGCCCATCCGCCCGCGGCCGCCGAGCACGATCCGGCCGCCCGGGCCGCGGCGGTGGTAGACCAGGATCCGCCGCGAGTCCGACACCGCCTGCCCGCCTGGAAGTACGCCGGCTAAGAGCCGCTCCGGCAGCGGCGCGGTGGCGATCTGGAACGAGTGCAGCGGCACCAGTGTCCGCGCGAGACCGGGGATCAGGCCGTCGGTCGCCGCGTTGGTGGCGACGACGACGCGCGGCGCCCGGATCTCGGCGCCGCCGGCGGTCACGACCCAGCCGCCGCCCTCGCGCCGGAGCCCGGTCGCGGGCGCACCGGCGGCGATCGCGACCCCGGCCGCGGCGGCGATCCGCGCCAGTTCCTGGACGTAGGCGAGCGGGTCGATCGTGCCGGCGCGGCGGTCGATCCAGCCGCCGACGTAGCCGCGGGCGCCGGTGAAGGCGGCGATGCCGGCGGCGTCGAGCGTCTCGGCGGGGGCGCCGAGCGCCTGCCAGGCCCGGGCGCGGGCGTGGCCGGCGGCGAGCGCCGTCTCGCTCACCGCCGCCTGGATCCAGCCGTTGCGCGCGTGGGGGACGGCGAGGCCCTCGGCGGCGATCAGGTCGAAGACCCGGTCGGCCGTCGTCGCGGCGAAGTCGACGAGCGCCCGGCCGCGGACCTCGCCGAAGCGGGCGACGAGCTCGGCGGGGTCGTATTTCAGGCCGGGGATGACCTGCCCGCCGTTCAGCGCCGAGGCGCCGCGGCCGATCGCGTCGGCCTCGACGAGGCGGACGGCGAGGCCGCTGCGCGCCGCCGACAGCGCGGTGGCGAGCCCGAGGATGCCGCCGCCGACCACCACGAGGTCGGCTCGCTCGGCGGCGCCGAGCGGAAGGGTCGGGATCGACGGCGCGGCCGTGCCCGGCCAGATCGGGGTTCGGAACGCGCGGCTCGGATCGGTCACCATGGACCTCGTGCGAAGGTGAAGGGGATGGCCCGCACCTTCGCACGCATGAAATCCGAAATCAAATTTTCATGACGCCTCGGCGCTCGGCACCGGATGAACCACGCGCAGGCGGGCGTCCGGTTCGGCGAGCGCGCCGCGGATCGCCGCCATCGCCGCCACCGTGTGCGGCTCCATCTCGGCCGCGGGGCCGACCACGTGGTCGAGGATCTCGAGGGCGCGCCGGCGCTGCTCGGGCGTCGTCAGGAGCCGCGGCAGCGCCGCGATCGCGGCGTCGCGCTCGAATTCGACGATCACGGTCTGGCGGTGGATGATCGTCGCCCGCTCGGCCGCGGGGATGTCGCGGAACGGCGGCCACGTCGTCATCACCTCCGACGAGCGCTCGAGCCGGTCGCGCCGCACCGAGCCGCGGGCGTTGGCGAGCACGATCATCATCCGGATCACCGCCTCCGGCAGGCCGCCGGCGCCGACGCCCTTCAGGATCTCGCGCACCTCCGGCAGCCGGTAGAGCTCGGCGGCGTCCGCCGCCGGCCGGCGCACCGCGGCGCCGCGGCCAAGGAACTGCGCCAGCGGCGACATCCAGATCGACAGGAAGGCGATCTCGTACCACGCGTCGCGCATGTCGCGGGCGAAGTCGATCGCCTGCTCGAAGGCCTCGGCGGCGAGCGCCTCGGCGCGCCGGAACGGGTGCTCGGCGGCGAGCGGACGACGATTGGTGCGGATCCTCACGGCCGACGCCGCGATCGGCGCGGCGAGCGGATTGGCCTGCGCCGGCAGCCGGCGCGACAGCCGCGCCGGGTGCAGCGCCCGGAGCACGGCGGCCGACTGCGGGCTCGACAGCGCGTGCACCAGCGGCCGGGCGGTGATCTCGTAGGCCTCGGCGGCGATCCGGCTGACGCGGTCGACCGCGGCGAAGCCGACCTCCTCGCGCCGGTGGTCGCCGTCGAAGGCGCGGATGTCGTCCATGGTGCGCTCGCGGAAGCTGACGACGAAGCGGGCGTCGAGCCCTTCACCGGTGCTGTCCTCGATCACCATCTCGTAGAGCCCGGGGGCGAGCGCCTCGATCGTCTTCATCGTCGAGGTCATCTCGGCGTGCTCGCGCCGGGCGATCGACGACGACACGAAGATGCCGAGATGGCCGACGGTGTCGTGCACCATGTAGACGATGCGCTGGCCGCGGATCTTGATCTCGTGCTCGTCGGCATAGGCGTCGGCGATCCAGTTCAGCGCCTGCTGCGGCGGCGTGATGTTGTCGCCGCGGCTGGCGAACACCACGATCGGCGCGCGGATCGCCGCGAGGTCGATCGGCCGTCCGCCGGCGAGCCGGGCCTCGCCGCGCGCCAGCCGGTTGCCGACGAACAGCTGCTCGACGATCCAGTGGATCTCCGCCTCGTTCATGAAGTGGTAGCCGCCCCACCAGCGCTCGAACTCCAGGAAGCGCTCGCGGCCGCGGTCGACGTCGGCGAAGAGGTCGTGGTACTTGCCGAAATAGTTGCGCGCCGGGTTGAGCAGCTCGAAGTTCGAGACGAGGTTGGCGCCGTCGAACTCGCCGGCGCCGAGGTCGGACAGCACGAGCGCCGGCAGGACGCCGCCGAGCAGGCCGCCGTTGTAGCGCATCGGGTTCTCGCCGATCCGCCCGGACCACGTCGCCACCGGCGCGCCGTTGACGATCACCGGCCCGGTCGAGCCGGGATGGGTCGCGGCGACCAGGAGCGCCGCCCAGCCGCCCTGGCAGTTGCCGACCAGCACCGGTCGCGGCGCATCCGGGTGGCGCTCGGCGACGACGCGCAGGAACTCGCCCTCGGCGTAGGTGACGTCGGCCAGCGTCTGCTTCGGTTCCGGATGCGGGCGGAACGCGACGAAATACACCGGGTGGCCGTCGCGCAGCGCCACGCCGACCTGGCTGTCCGGCTTGAAGCCGCCGATGCCGGCGCCGTGGCCGGCGCGCGGGTCGATGATGACGTAGGGCCGCTTCCACGGCTGCACCGTGACGCCCGCCGGCGGCACGATGGCGAGCAGCATGTAGTTGACGGGGACGCGCAGGTCCCGGCCGTCGACCACCACCTCGTAGTCGTAGATCAGCACCGGCGGCGTGCCGGCCGCCTCGTGGGCGAGGTCGTTCTCGCCGCGCTCGCGCAGGATGTCGGCGGTGAGGATCGCCCGTTCGGCGGCGTCGTGGAGGTAATTGGCGGCGAGCGCCGGCACGTCGCCGGCCGAGAGCCGGGCGGTCATCTCGTCGGCGAGCGCGTGCGCCCGGCCGTACCACGCCCGCGCCCGTTCGGCGTGGGTCCGGCCGATCCGCTCGAACTGCCGGCTGACGGATTCGTGCAGGAGGTCGGCCTGTTCGGCGACGGCGGCGATGCCGAAGGCGGCTTCCGGCGGCAGGGAGAGGCGGCGGGCGTCCATGGTGGCTGTCCTGTCCTGGTTCTCGGGCCGGCCGCAACGGTTCAGGCGGCGGCGGTGCGGCCCGTTCGCGCGGCGCCGAGCGCCGCGAGCGTGTGCTCGGCGATCATGGTCTCCTCGTCCGTGGGCAGGACCATGACGGCGACGCGGCCGTCGGCCCGGCTGACGGTGAAGTGACCGGCCGTGTTCGCCTCGGCATCGAGCGTGAGCCCGAGGAACTCCAGGCCCTCGACCACGGCGGCGCGGATCGGGGCGGCGTGCTCGCCGATGCCGCCGGTGAACACCAGCGCGTCGAGCCCGCCGAGCACGGCGGCGAGGCCGCCGAGTTCCTGGCGGATGCGGGCGACGAAGAGCTCGATCGCCTGCCGCGCCTCGGGCCGGTCGGAGGCGAGCAGCGTGCGCATGTCGCCGGAGAGGTCGGAGACGCCCCTGAGGCCGGAGCGGTTGTAGAGGAGATCGGTCACCGCCGCGGCGTCGAGGCCCTTGGCGGTCATCAGGTGCAGCACCACGCCGGCGTCGAGCCGGCCGCAGCGCGTGCCCATCGGCAGGCCGTCGAGGGCGGTGAAGCCCATGGTCGAGCCCATCGGCCGCCCGCCGAGGAGCGCGCACATCGAGGCGCCGTAGCCGAGGTGGGCGATCACCACGCGTCCGGCGAGGCGCTCCGGCGCCAGCCGGCGGGCGACGTATTCGTAGGAGAGGCCGTGGAAGCCGTAGCGCCGCACGCCCTCGTCGAACAGCGCGCGCGGCAGGGCGAAGGCCTCGGCGGCGTAGGGTTGGCCGCGGTGGAAGGCGGTGTCGAAGCAGCCGACTTGCGGCGCGCGCGGGAAGGCGGCGCGGGCGGCGCGCACGCCGGCGAGGTTGTGCGGCTGGTGCAGGGGGGCGAGCGGCACCAGCGCGTCGAGCGCCGCGAGCACGCCGTCGTCGAGCGCCACCGGTTTGTCGAAGGCGACGCCGCCGTGGACGATGCGGTGGCCGACCGCGACGATCTTCTCGGCCGGGAACATGGTGTCGACCCAGCCGAGGATCACCGCCAGCGCCGCGGCGTGGCCGATCGCGCCCTCGCCGAGCGCCACCGTGGCGTCCGCCGCCGCGCCGGTGCGCCGGGCGCGGAACCGCGGCGCCGTCGACAGCGCCTCGACCTGCCCCCGCGCCACCGCCGGCCGTCCCGAGACGGTCGGGAACAGGGCGAACTTCACCGACGACGAGCCGGCGTTGAGAGTGAGGACGAGGTCGGTCACGACGCCGCCTCCCGGGCGTGGACGAGCGCCGGCACCGGCGCGGGCACCTCGGCGGCACCGAGCGCGCGGCCGGTGCGGCGGAAGTGGTCGTGGAGCTGGGCGAGCACGCAGGAGGCGAGGCGCGCCCGCTCGTCGTCGGCTCGGCTGGTCAGGATCACCGGCACCCTCGCGCCGACCACCAGACCGGCGGCGCGGGCGCCGGCGACGAAGGTGAGTTCCTTCGCCAGCATGTTGCCGGCCTCGAGGTTCGGCACGATCAGCACCTCGGCGCGGCCGGCCACCATCGAGGAGATGCCCTTGGTGCGCGCGGCCTCGACGTCGATCGCGTTGTCCATGGCGAGCGGACCGTCGACGACGCCGCCGCGGATCTGGCCGCGCTCGGCCATCTTCGACAGCGCCGCCGCGTCCACCGTCGAGGGCATCGCCGGGTTGACGGTCTCGACCGCGGCGAGCACGCCGACCCGCGGCCGTTCGACGCCGCAGGCGATGGCGAGGTCGATGGCGTTCTGGGTGATGTCGACCTTGGCGGCGAGGTCCGGGGCGATGTTGAGCGCTGCGTCGGAGATGAACAGCGGGTGGTCGAGCGAGGGCACGCCCATGACGAAGACGTGGCTGAGCCGGCGCGGCCCGCGCAGGCCGGCCTCCTTGCGGATCACCTCGGCGAGCAGCACGTCGGAATGGACGTTGCCCTTCATGATCGCCGCCGCCTCGCCGCGCCCGGCCATGGTCGCGGCGACGTGGGCGGCCTCGTGCGGATCGGGAACGTCGACGAGGCGGAAGGCCGAGAGGTCGGCGCCGAGCTCCTCGCCGGTCCGGCGGATCGCTTCGGCGTCGCCGATCAGCACCGGCGCGATCAGGCCCTCGCCGGCGGCGAGCAGCACGCCGCCGAGCGAATGCCGGTCGTCGGGCGCGACCACGGCGGTGACCAGCGGCGGCCGGCTACGGGCGAGGGCCGTCAGGCGGGCGAACGGGTCGCGGTGGGCGAGGAACAGGCGCGGCAGGTCCGGCACCGGCGCGGCCATCGCCTCGGCCGGGGCGTCGACCTCGGCGAGGCCCTCGCAGACCGTGGCGCCGGTGGCGTCGACCACCAGCGTCTCGAACACCGCCCGCGGGCTCGCCCGCTTGCCGATGCAGGTGACGATCACCCGGAGCCGCTCGCCGATCTCGACCCGGCGCTGGAAGCGCAGCCACTGCGAACGGTAGAGGGTGCCGGGGCCCGGCATGGTGTTGCCGAGCACCGACGAGATCAGCGAGCCCACCCACATCGACGGTGCGGTCGGCGCCGGTCCGGCGTCGTCCTCGGCCGGCACGACGAGCGGGTTGAGGTTGCCGGAGACGTGCGCGAACAGGAGCAGGTCCTGCGGCGTGCAGGTGCGCCAGGCGGCGCCCCAGGAGCCGACCGCAAGGTCGTCGAACGGCGTGTTGGCGTTGATCTGCTGCATGGGGCGGCCCCGTTTCAGGCGGTGACGTGGAAGCCGGCGTCCACGTGCAGCGTGGTGCCGGTGATGGCGCGCGCCCCGGGCGAGCACAGGAAGACCGCGGCGGCGCCGACGTCGTCGATGGTGGCGAGCCGCCCGAGCGGGGCGCGCGCCGCGGCGGCGGTCATCATCTCGTCGAAGCGGTCGATGCCGCCGGCGGCGCGGGTGGCGATCGTGCCGGGCGAGATCGCGTTGACGGTGACGTCGCGCGGGCCGAACTCGACGGCGAGCGCCCTGACGCTCGCCTCCAGCGCCGCCTTGACCGGACCCATCAGGTTGTAGTGCGCCACCACCCGGCGGGCGCCGTAGAAGCTCATCGTCAGGCAGGCCGAACCCGGCGGCATCATCGGCTCCGCCCGACGGGCGAGGCGCAGGAAAGAGTGCACCGAGACGTCGACCGCGGTGGCGAAGCCCTCCGGCGAGCTGTCCACCAGCCGGCCGTGCAGATCGCCGCCCGGCGCGAAGGCGACCGAGTGCACCAGGATGTCGAGCCCGCCCCAGCGCTCTGCGATCGCGGCGAACAGCGCGTCCTCCTCGGTGGGGGAGGCGACGTCGAGCGGCAGGGCGATCGCCGCGCCGAGTTCGGCGGCGAGCGGGCGGACGTGCGGCTCGGCCTTGGCGTTGAGCCAGGTGACGGCGAGATCCGCGCCGGCGGCCTTCAGCGCCCGGGCGACGCCGTAGGCGATCGACTGCCCGTTGGCGATGCCGACGACGAGGGCGCGTTTCCCGGGTAGTCCAAACGGTGTCACGACTACTCCGACCGATCTGTTTTGCTCTGCAGCATCCTTGGAGGACTCGATTAAAAATTCATGGCGGCCTGCCTCGGTCGTTCTACATATACGCGCCAATACATATCGGTTGTTTCGGCAGTCGCGCTCTGGATTTTCGCCGTTCGGCTGCGGCCGACCATACGACTGCTTGCGTCGGCGTCGTTTGTGCGCTGCACTCCACCGAATCGCAGGGAGGGCCCCATGGCCGGCATCGTCGTCGCCGTCGCGCAGACCAAGGGCGGATCGGGCAAGACCACGCTCGCCGCCCATCTCGCCGTCGCGCTGTCGCCCGGCCGGTCGGTGGCGATCCTCGACATCGACCCCCAGGGCAGCCTCGGCCAGTGGTTCGAGCGCCGCGAGACCCGGCTCGGCGAGGGCCGCACCGGCCTGACCTTCCGCACCGCCAGCGGCTGGGGCGCCCGCCGCGAGGCGCGCATCCTCGCCCGCGAGCACGACCTCGTCGTCGTCGACACCCCGCCGAAATCCGACCTCGAGGCGCGGCAGGCGCTGGAATCGGCCGCCCTGGTCGCGATCCCGGTGCAGCCGAGCGCGGTCGACCTGTGGGCGACCCGTGCCACGCTCGAGCTCGTCGCCGGCGGCCCGGCGACGATCCTGGTGCTGAACCGGGTGCCGGCCCGCGCCAAGGCGCTCGACGCCGTCGCCGCCGAGATCCGCGCGCTCGGCGCGCCGCTGGCGGCCACCACCCTGGGCAACCGCGTCGCCTTCGCCTCCGGCATGGGCGTCGGCGCCACCGCCGGCGAGGTCGCCCCCGGCGACAAGGCCGACGCCGAGGTCGCAGCCCTCGCCGCCGAGATCCTCGCCCGGCTGCCGGCGTGAAGCCGGGACCGCACCGGACGGACCTTTCGTAACGGTCCGTCGCGCGCCCGAGCCGGCAGAGCGCGGAAATCCGCCGCCCGTCTTGCGCGAGGTCATGGCGGCCGACACATCCGGATGCAATTGGATGCACGCGCCCACCGGCTCCGGCGGCTATGACCGTGCGGGGCCGGCGCCGCGCCGGTCCACTCCGGAGCCCGCCGCATGCACGCCCCGCTCGCCACTCCACCCGACACCGGCCGTGCCGTCGCCGACGTCCTCGCCGGCGCCGACCGCGCCGCGCGCCGCCGGCGGCTCGTCTCGCGGCTCGTCTGGATCGTCGTGATCCTGGCCCTCGGTGCCGGCGGCCTCGTCTGGTGGGAGGGACGCTCGGAGCCGACCACGGTCTACGCCACGCGGCCGATCGAACGCGGCGGGCTGGTCGTCACCGTCACGGCCACCGGCACGCTCGAGCCGACCAACACGGTCGAGGTGTCGAGCGAGCAGTCGGGCACCGTGCGCCGCGTGCTGGTCGACTACAACGACCCCGTCCGCAAGGGCGGCACGATCGCCGAACTCGACACCGACCGGCTCGCCGTCGAGGTGACGGCCGCCGAGGCCAAGCTCGCCGCCGCTCGCGCCGGCGTCGCCGAGGCCCGCGCCACCATCGCCGAGAAGAAGGGCGCACTCGACCGCAAGGTCACCCTGCTCGCCCGCCGCGTCGTCACCGACCAGGAGGTCGACAGCGCTCGCGCCGACCACGACCGCGCGCTCGCCGCCATGACCAGCGCGGAAGCGCAGGTCGAGGTCGCCGCGGCCGACCTCGCCGTCGCCCGCACCAACCTCACCAAGGCCTCGATCCTGTCGCCGATCGACGGCGTCGTGCTGACCCGCGCGGTCGAACCGGGCCAGACCGTCGCCGCCTCGCTGCAGGCGCCGGTGCTGTTCACCCTCGCCGAGGACCTGAAGCGGATGCAGCTCGGCGTCGACGTCGACGAGGCCGACGTCGGCCGCGTCGCCGAGGGCCAGCCGGCGACCTTCACCGTCGACGCCTATCCCGGCCGCAGCTTCCCGGCGCGGATCCGCTCGATCCGCTACGCCTCCGAGACCACCCAGGGCGTCGTCACCTACAAGGCCGTGCTCGACGTCGACAACGCCGACCTCGCGCTCCGCCCGGGCATGACCGCCACCGCCGAGATCGAGGTCGAGCGCGACGCCGACGCGCTGCTCGTGCCCGCCGAGGCGCTGCGCTGGGCGCCCGATCCGGTCGCGACGACGAGCGGCGGCAGCCTGTTGTCGCGCATCCTGCCGCGCCCGCCGCGCCCCGGCCCGACCCGCACCGACCAGGACGGCCGCACGCTCTACCTCCTCCGCGACGGCGTGCCGACCGCGGTGCCCGTCGAGCTCGGCGGCAGCGACGGTCAGAAGACGGTGGTGCGCGGCGCCGTGGCGGCGGGCGATCCGGTGGTCGTCGACGCGACGACGTCGAAATGACCGCCGTGTCCGCCGCCCGCCCCATCGTCGAGTTCCGCGGCGTCGAGCGCCGCTACGGCGTCGGCGACGCCGAGGTCCGGGCGCTCGCCGGCGTCGATCTCGCCGTCGCCGCCGGCTCCTTCGTCGCGATCATGGGACCGTCCGGCTCGGGCAAGAGCACGGCGATGAACGTGATCGGCTGCCTCGACACCCCGACGGCCGGCGAATACCTGTTCGACGGCGTGCCGGTCGGCGGCCTCGGGCGCCACGCCCGCACCATCCTGCGCCGGAACTTCCTCGGCTTCGTCTTCCAGGGTTTCAACCTCCTGCCGCGCACCACCGCGCTCGAGAACGTCGAACTGCCGTTGGTCTACCGCGGCGTGCCGCCGGCGCGCCGGCGCGCGCTTGCCGCGGAGGCGCTCGCCCGCGTCGGCCTCGAGGGGCGCGGCCACCACCTGCCGTCGCAGCTCTCGGGCGGCCAGCAGCAGCGCGTCGCGATCGCCCGCGCCATCGTCACCGATCCGATGGTGCTGCTCGCCGACGAGCCGACCGGCAATCTCGACACCCGCACCAGCGAGGCGGTGATGGATCTCCTGACCGAACTCAACGCCGAGCGCGGCATCACGGTGATCATGGTCACCCACGAGCCGGACGTCGCCGCCTACGCCGGCCGCACCATCCGTTTCAAGGACGGCCGCGTCGACGCCGACGACCTCGCGGGGGCGCCGCGATGCTGACGGAGACGATCAAGCTCGCGGTGCTCGCGATCCGCCGCAACGCGGTGCGCTCCTTCCTGACCGTGCTCGGCATCGTCATCGGCGTCGCCGCGGTGATCGCCATGGTCACCGCCGGCAACGGCGCCACGGTGCAGATCACCCGCGAACTCTCCAGCCTCGGCAACAACATGCTGTTCGCCCGGCCGGGACAGGAGGGGCCGGGCGCGCCGAGCTCGCAGGCACGCTCCTTCACGCTGAAGGACGTCGACGCGATCGCCCGCCAGGTCCCGGGCGTGCGCGCGGCGACGTCGCAGTCGCAGACCTCCGCGGTGGTGGTGGCCGGATCCCGGAGCCGCTCCACCGCGGTCTCCGGCACCGACGCCGCCTATCTCGTCATCCAGGACTGGAAGCTCGCCTCGGGGCGCAACTTCACCGACGGCGAGATCCGGGCGGGCCGGCCGGTCTGCATCGTCGGCGAGACCGTCCGGGCGGACCTGTTCGGGCGCAAGGACCCGGTCGGCGACACCATCCGCGTCGGTGCTGTGTCCTGCCCGGTGATCGGCGTGCTGGAGGCCAAGGGCCAGTCGACCATGGGCACCGACCGCGACGACGTCGTGCTAATGCCGATCCGCGCCTTCCAGCGCCGGATCCAGGGCAACACCACGGTCGGCACCATCCTGATCTCGGCGGCGGACGGCGTCGACACCGCCAAGGTCCAGCGCGGCGTCGAGCGGATCCTGCGCGAGCGCCGCGGCATCCTGCCCGGCCGATCCGACGACTTCTCGGTGCGCGACATGCGCCAGATCGTCCAGACCATGACGGCGACCACCACGGTGCTGACCGGCCTGCTCGGCGCGGTGGCCGCGGTCAGCCTGCTGGTCGGCGGCATCGGCATCATGAACATCATGCTGGTGTCGGTCACCGAGCGCACCCGCGAGATCGGCATCCGCCTCGCCATCGGCGCCGAGGAGCGCCAAGTGCTCGCCCAGTTCCTGGTCGAGGCGCTGGTGCTGTCGCTGTTCGGCGGCCTGATCGGGATCCTGGTCGGCCTCGCGCTCGGCTACGCCGCGGTGACGGCGCTCGGCGCGCCCTTCACCGTCGATCCGACCACGGTGGCGCTCGCCTTCCTGTTCTCGGCCATGGTGGGCATCGTCTTCGGCTATTTCCCGGCCCGCCGCGCCGCGCGCCTTGATCCGATCGAGGCGCTCCGGCGCGAGTAGCGGGACGGCGCGGGTCAGGCGGCGAGGGCGCCGAGGCGCGGGGCGTCGGCGACGACCCGCACGAACGGCAGGAAGTTCGCGGCGCGGTAGAAGCCGGCGGTGCGGCGGGTCTCCGAGGAAAGGTCGGCGTTGCCCCAGGCCGGGGCGGTGAGCGCGGTGAAGGCGTGGGCGAGGGCGCGGGCGGCGGTCATGGGTCTCATCTCCTGTCGGCGGAGGGCGACGGCGCCACGCCGCCGCCGCTCCGGTGGGAGGACCCTTGCCCCGCCGCGGCCCGCACCGATGTGCGTTTCGTCACACGGTGGGAAGTCCGGCACCCCCGGTCGGGGGGTGCCGGAGCAGCGGCCGCGTTCAGTTCATCTTGGCGTACTTGCCGTCGTGCCAGACGTTGATGTCGTACTTGGCGCCGACGATGTCGCCCTTCTGGTCGAAGGTGACCGGCCCGATGATGGTGTCGACCGGCTTGCCGTCCTTCAGCGCCGCGGCGACCGCGGTGCCGTCGGCGGCGGTGCCGGCGCGCTCGATGCCGGCCGCGAAGGCCTGGATGGTGGCGTAGGCGAACAGGGTGAAGCCCTCGGGCTGGAAGCCCTTGGCCTTGATCGCCTCGACGGCCGCGGCCGCCTCGGGGCGCTGCTGCGGATCGGCCGGGAAGGTGAACATGGTGCCCTCGCCGGCGGGACCGGCGACCGCCCAGAACTCGGGGCTGGCGATCGAATCGCCCATCATCAGGTTCAGCTTGAAGCCCTGGTCGGCGGCCTGGCGCAGGATCAGGCCGGCCTCCGGATGGTAGCCGCCGAAGTAGACGAGGTCGGGGGCGAGGTCCTTCAGCTTGATGACGAGGGCGTTGTAGTCCTTCTCGCCGGGGTTGATGCCCTCGAAGCCGATGGTCTTGCCGCCGGCCTTCTCGAAGCTGTCCTTGACCGCCGTGGCGAGGCCTTGGCCGTAGGGCGACTTGTCGTGCAGGACGAAGATCTTCTTGTCCTTGTAGCGCTCGGCCAGCCACGGCCCGAGGAACTCGCCCTGGGCGTCGTCGCGGGTGTAGAGCCGCATGATCGTGGTCCAGCCCTTGGCCGCCGCCTCGTCGGTGAGCGCCGGGTTGGAGGAGGCCGGCGACATCATCACCACGCCGTTCTCCGCGTAGACCGCCGAGGCCGGGATCGAGGCGCCCGAGCAGGCGTGGCCGTCGACGAACAGCACGCCCTCGCCGACGAGGCGGTTCGCCACCGACACCGCCTGCTTGGGATCGCACTGGTCGTCCTCGACCAGGAGCTTCAGCGTGTCGCCATTGACGCCGCCGGCGGCGTTGATGGCGTCGACGGCGGCCTGGGCGCCGTTGCGGAACTGGTCGCCGATCGCCGCGAGCTGGCCGGTCATCGGGCCGACCACCGCCACTTGGATTTCCCCGGCCCACGCCGGCAACGCCGAAAGGGCGCTGCCGACCGCGAGCGCCCACACCGTCTTCTTCATCGTCATCTCCAGTCCTCCCGGTCCGTCGACCGTGCCGTTCGCCGGCATCTCGCGCGCCCCGGCCGAACGCTATACGCGCCCGCGCCGGCCCGGCAAGCCGCGTCGGTGCCGGATCCGTCGGTGGCGTCCGTCGCCATCCGTGGCCGCCCGCGGTTTGACCGGCCGGCCCGCGGCGCCGTAAGGTCCGGTCCATGCTCGACAAGCTCGAACTCCTGCTCAACCTCGCGCGCGAGCGTCACTTCGGCCGCGCCGCCGAGGCGGCCGGCGTCACCCAGCCGACGCTGTCCTCGGCGGTGAAGAGCCTCGAGGAGCAGTTCGGCGTGATGATCGTGGTGCGCGGCAGCCGCTTCCAGGGCTTCACGCCCGAGGGCGAGCGCATCCTCGAGTGGTCGCGCCGCCTCGTCACCGACGCGCGCACGATGCGCCAGGAGGTCGCGGCGCTGCGCCAGGGCCTGACCGGCACGCTGCGCCTCGCCGTGATCCCGACCGCGCTGCCCTTCGTCGCCGAGATCACCGGCCCGATCTGCGGCCGCCACGAGCGGGTCGGGTTCACCGTGCTGTCGATGACGTCCGACCAGATCCTGAAGAGCATCGAGGATTTCGAGGTCGAGGCCGGCATCACCTACCTCGACGCCGGCGTCGCCGCCCGCTTCGCCGCGGTGCCGCTCTACGAGGAGCGCTATTCGCTGCTGGTCGCACCCGGCGGCCCGCTCGCCGACCGCGCCAGCGTGTCGTGGGCCGAGGCCGGGGCGATGCCGCTCTGCCTGCTGACGCCCGACATGCAGCACCGCCGCCTCGTCGAGCGCCACCTCGGTCAGGCCGGCGCCGCGGTGGCGCCGCGGATCGAGAGCAACTCGATGATCGTGCTGCACACCCACGTGCGCACCGGCCGGTTCGCCTCGATCATGCCGGCCCGCTTCGCCGAGAGCATGGACCGCTCCGGCCTGATGCAGGCGATCCCGATCACCGAGCCGACCGTCTCGCACGCCATCGGCCTCGTCACCACCCGCCGCGAGCCGCAGGCGCCGCTGGTCGCCGCGCTGATCGCCGAGGCGCGTCGGCACGCCGATCCGGCGCCCGATCCGGCCGCCGCGGCGCGTCCGGGCGCGGCTTGAACGAAAGCGACATTTCGCCTCGACAGTTAAATTTCGAGCACCAATTCCGCCGGATCGATAGAGAAACCCTATCGACGGACGAATCCGCTTTATTGATCCCGCCCCCGCGGGGGCGCATCTTCGGCCGTCCGAGGATCCGGGAGGACCAGATTGTCGCGCCATGAATCGTTCAGCGTCGAGCGGACGCGTGAACTCGTCTCCGATTTCGCCGGCCTGGAGGGGCCGCTGCTGCCGATCCTGCACGCCCTCCAGGAGGCCTTCGGCTTCGTGCCCGAGGCCGCCGTCCCCGTGATCGCCCAGGAGCTCAACCTCACGCGCGCCGAGGTCCACGGCGTCGTGACCTTCTACCACGACTTCCGCCACGCCCCGGCCGGCCGCCACGTGGTCAAGCTGTGCCGGGCCGAGGCCTGCCAGTCGATGGGCTGCGACGATCTGATCGCCCACGCCGAGCGCCGCCTCGGCGTCGCCATGGGCGAGACCTCGGCCGACGGCGCCGTCACCCTCGAGCCGATCTACTGCCTCGGCCTGTGCGCCACCGCGCCGTCCGCGATGGTCGACGGCCGCCTCGTCGGCCGGCTCGACGCCGCCGCGATCGACGCCATCGCCACGGAGGTCGAGCGATGACCGTCACCGTCTACGTTCCCCGCGACAGCGCCGCCGTCGCCTGCGGCGCCGACGCGGTCGCGGCCGCGATCCGTGCCGCCGCCGAGGCCCGCGGCATCGACGTCGCGATCGTCCGCAACGGCTCGCACGGCATGCTCTGGCTGGAGCCGATGGTCGAGGTCGCCTTCCACGGCGTCCGTCACGCCTACGGCCCGGTCGGCCCGGCCGACGTGCCGTCGCTGATCGACGCCGGCCTCCTGACCGCCGTGACCGGCGCCCATCATCCGCTCGCCCTCGGCCCGACGTCGAGCCTCGACTGGCTGCGCCGCCAGACCCGGCTCACCTTCGCCCGCTGCGGCGTTACCGACCCGGTCTCGCTCGACGACTACCGCGCCCACGGCGGCTACAAGGGTCTCGAGCGCGCCATCGGCATGGCCCCGCTCGACATCGTCGCCGAGGTCACCGCCTCCGGTCTGCGCGGCCGCGGCGGCGCCGGCTTTCCGACCGGCATCAAGTGGAAGACCGTCCACGACGCCGCCGGGGCGCAGAAGTACATCGTCTGCAACGCCGACGAGGGCGACAGCGGCACCTTCGCCGACCGCATGATCATGGAGGGCGATCCCTTCGTGCTCGTCGAAGGCATGACGATCGCCGGCCTCGCCGTCGGGGCGACCCGCGGCTACGTCTATTGCCGCTCGGAATATCCGCTCGCCATCGCGGCGATGAACGAGGCGATCGCGGTCGCCCGCCGCGCCGGCCTGCTCGGCACCGACGTCGCCGGCTCGGGCCGCGCCTTCGATCTCTTCGTCCGCTCCGGCGCCGGCGCCTACGTCTGCGGCGAGGAGACCTCGCTGCTCGAGAGCCTGGAAGGCAAGCGCGGCCTCGTCCGCGCCAAGCCGCCGCTGCCGGCGCACAAGGGTCTGTTCGGCAAGCCGACCGTCATCAACAACGTGCTGTCGCTCGCCACCGTGCCCTTCGTGCTCGCCGAGGGCGCCAAGGCCTACGCCGACTACGGCATGGGCCGCTCGCGCGGCACCATGCCGATCCAGCTCGCCGGCAACGTCAGGCACGGCGGCCTGTTCGAGACCGCCTTCGGCGTCTCGCTCGGCGTGCTCGTCGACGACATCGGCGGCGGCACCTTCTCCGGCCGTCCGGTCAAGGCGGTGCAGGTCGGCGGCCCGCTCGGCGCCTATTTCCCGCGCGCCCTGTTCGACACCCCGTTCGACTACGAGGCCTTCGCCGCCCGCGACGGCCTGATCGGCCACGGCGGCATCGTCGTCTTCGACGACACCGCCGACATGGCCCGCCAGGCCCGCTTCGCCTTCGAGTTCTGCGCGATCGAGAGCTGCGGCAAGTGCACGCCCTGCCGCATCGGCTCGACCCGCGGCAAGGAGACGATCGACAAGGTCATCGCCGGCATCGAGGTCGAGAAGAACCTCGCGATCGTGCGCGACCTCTCCAACACCATGAAGCTCGGTTCGCTCTGTGCGCTCGGCGGGTTCACCCCATATCCGGTGACGAGCGCGCTGAACCACTTCCCCGAGGACTTCCACCGCTCCCCGCGCCTCGTCGCGGCCGAGTGAGGAGGCACCGATGCTGATCAAGGAAATCGACTTCGGCACCCCGGCCTCCAAGGCCGAGAAGACCGTGACCCTGGTGATCGACGGCGTCTCCGTGACGGTGCCCGAGGGCACCTCGGTGATGCGCGCCGCCATGGAGATGGGGACGCAGATCCCCAAGCTCTGCGCCACCGACACGCTCGACGCCTTCGGCTCCTGCCGGCTCTGCCTCGTCGAGATCGAGGGCCGCGCCGGCACGCCGGCCTCCTGCACCACGCCGGTCGCGCCGGGCATGGTCGTGCACACCCAGACGGATCGCCTGAAGACGATCCGCAAGGGCGTGATGGAGCTCTACATCTCCGACCACCCGCTCGACTGCCTGACCTGCGCCGCCAACGGCGACTGCGAGCTGCAGGACATGGCCGGCGCGGTCGGCCTGCGCGAGGTCCGCTACGGCTACGACGGCGCCAACCACGTCAAGGCGCGCACCGCCGACGGCGCCGCCAACTTCGAGTGGATGCCGAAGGACGAGTCCAATCCGTACTTCACCTACGACCCCTCGAAGTGCATCGTCTGCAACCGCTGCGTCCGCGCCTGCGAGGAGGTCCAGGGCACCTTCGCGCTGACGATCGCCGGCCGCGGCTTCGACAGCCGCGTCTCGCCGGGCATGAGCGAGGCCTTCCTCGAGTCCGAGTGCGTCAGCTGCGGCGCCTGCGTCCAGGCCTGCCCGACCGCGACCCTCACCGAGAAGAAGGTGATCGAGATCGGCCAGCCCGAGCACTCGGAGATCACCACCTGCGCCTATTGCGGCGTCGGCTGCACCTTCAAGGCCGAGATGCGCGGCGAGGAACTGGTGCGCATGGTGCCGTGGAAGGACGGCAAGGCCAACCACGGCCATTCCTGCGTCAAGGGCCGTTTCGCCTGGGGCTACGCCTCCCACCGCGACCGCATCCTGAAGCCGATGGTGCGCGACAAGATCTCCGATCCCTGGCGCGAGACCACCTGGGAGGAGGCGCTCGGCCGCGTCGCCTCCGAGTTCGCGCGGATCCAGTCGACCTACGGCCGCCGCTCGGTCGGCGGCATCACCTCGTCGCGCTGCACCAACGAGGAGACCTTCCTCGTCCAGAAGCTGATCCGCGCCGGCTTCGGCACCAACAACGTCGACACCTGCGCCCGCGTCTGCCATTCGCCGACCGGCTACGGCCTCAAGACCACCTTCGGCACCTCGGCCGGCACCCAGGACTTCGACAGCGTCGACGACAGCGACGTCATCCTCGTCATCGGCGCCAACCCGACCGACGGCCATCCGGTGTTCGGCAGCCGCATGAAGCGGCGGCTGCGCGAGGGCGCCAAGCTGATCGTGGTCGACCCGCGCCGGATCGACCTCGTGCGCACCCCGCACGTCGCCGCCGCGCACCACCTCGCGCTCCAGCCCGGCACCAACGTCGCCGTGCTCACCGCGATGGCCCACGTGATCGTCACCGAGGGGCTCGCGAACGAGGCCTTCGTGCGCGAGCGCTGCGACGTCGCCGAATACGCCGAGTGGGCCGCCTTCGTCGCCGACCCGCGCCATTCGCCCGAGGCGACCTCGATCCACACCGGCGTTCCGGCGGCTGACCTGCGCGCGGCCGCCCGGCTCTACGCCACCGGCGGCAACGCGGCGATCTACTACGGCCTCGGCGTCACCGAGCACAGCCAGGGCTCGACCACGGTGATGGCGATCGCCAACCTCGCCATGGCCACCGGCAACATCGGCCGCCGCGGCGTCGGCGTGAATCCGCTGCGCGGTCAGAACAACGTGCAGGGCGCCTGCGACATGGGCTCGTTCCCGCACGAGCTCAGCGGCTACCGCCACGTCTCCGACGACGCCACCCGCGAGATGTTCGAGACGATGTGGGGCCGCCCGCTCGACAGCGAGCCGGGCCTGCGCATCAACAACATGCTCGACGCCGCCGTCGACGGCAGCTTCAAGGCGATCTACATCCAGGGCGAGGACATCCTGCAGTCCGACCCCAACACCCACCACGTCGCCGCCGGCCTCGCCGCGATGGAGTGCGTGGTCGTCCAGGACCTGTTCCTGAACGAGACCGCCAACTACGCCCACGTCTTCCTGCCCGGCTCGACCTTCCTCGAGAAGGACGGCACCTTCACCAACGCCGAGCGCCGCATCCAGCGCGTGCGCAAGGTGATGACGCCGAAGAACGGCTTCGCCGACTGGGAGATCACCCAGGCGATCGCCAACGCCCTCGGCCTCGGTTGGAGCTACCGCCATCCCTCCGAGATCATGGACGAGATCGCGGCGCTGACGCCGAGCTTCGCCAACGTCACCTACGACCTCCTCGAGCGGATGGGCTCGGTGCAGTGGCCCTGCAACGACGACCACCCCGAGGGTTCGCCGATCATGCACGTCGACCGCTTCGTCCGCGGCCGCGGCCACTTCGTGCTGACGGAGTACGTGCCGACCGACGAGCGCACCGGCGCCCGCTTCCCGCTGATCCTGACCACCGGCCGCATCCTCAGCCAGTACAACGTCGGCGCCCAGACCCGACGCACCGACAACGTGCTCTGGCACGAGGAGGACCGGCTGGAGATCCATCCGCACGACGCCGAGCAGCGCGGCGTCAAGGACGGCGACTGGGTCCGGATCCAGAGCCGGGCCGGCGAGACGGCGCTGCGCGCGCTCGTCACCGACCGGGTCGCCCCCGGCGTGGTCTACACCACCTTCCACCATCCGCTGACCCAGGCCAACGTCATCACCACCGACTACTCCGACTGGGCCACCAACTGCCCGGAGTACAAGGTGACGGCGGTCCAGGTCGCGCCTTCGAACGGCCCGACGACCTACCAGGAGAGCTACGACGAGTTCTCCCGGCGCTCGCGCCGGATCGCGGCCGAAGCCGCGGAGTGAGGCCGATGACCGCGGCCGACCACGACGGACGCCCGCCGGCGTCCGGCCCGGCCGCGGTGGCCTCGCTCCCGCGCGCCGAGCGCCGCACCGGCCTGAAGGTCGCCGCGGTCGGCTCGGTGCGCCCGCAGGAGCGCTTCGTGCCGGCCGAGGTGGCGGTCGCGCTCGTCCACGACGGCGCGACCACGGCCGTGATGATGGCGACGCCGGACGACCTCGAGGATTTCGCGGTCGGCTTCTCCCTCACCGAACGCATCGTCGCGACCGCCGACGCCGTCCGCGAGGTCGAGGTCGTGCCGCAGGCCGACGGCGTCGAAGTCCGGATCTGGCTGGCGCCCGGCCTCGCCGGCGACCTCGCCGCCCGCCGCCGCGCCATCGCAGGCCCGACCGGTTGCGGTCTCTGCGGCGTCGACAGCCTCGCGGCCGCGGTCGCGCCGGTCGCCGTGGTCGATACCGACCTCGCGCTCGAGCCCGCCGACGTCGCCGCCGCGCTGAAGGCGGTCGCGGCGGCGCAGACCCTCGGCCGCGAGACCCGCGCGACCCACGCGGCGGCGCTGTGGTCGCGCCGCGACGGCCTGATCGCGCTGCGCGAGGACGTCGGCCGCCACAACGCGCTCGACAAGCTCGTCGGCGCCGCCGCCCGGGCCGGTCGGCTGGCACCGGCCGCGGCGGTGGTCGTCACCAGCCGTGTCTCCGTGGAGATGGTGCAGAAGACCGCCGCTCTCGGCGCGCCGGTGCTGATCGCCGTCTCCGCGCCCACCACGCTGGCGATCCGCACCGCGGGAGCCGCCGGCATCACCCTCGTCGCCGTCGCCCGTGACGACGGCTTCGAGATCTTCACGCGCCCCGACCGCATCCGAGTCGCCGGCGCCGGATACCCGCAGAGGACCGTCGATGTCGTCGCCTGACCGTCTCGTGATGATGGCCAACCAGATCGCGCTCGCCTTCGCGGCCCAGGGCGAGGACCGCGCCGTGCCGCAGATCGCCGACCACATCGTCGCCTTCTGGGATCCGCGCATGCGCGCGCAGATCGACGCCCACGTCGCCGCCGGCGGCGAGGGCCTCCATCCGCTCGCGGCCAAGGCGCTCGCCAAGATCCTCGCCGCCGCGGCCTGACCCGCGGCCGTGATGCCGTCGCGGCGCGCGGGCGGGATCGCTCAGCGCCCGCGGCGCCGGCCGGCGTCCCGGTATCCCTCCGCCGCGAGGATCGCGTCGATCCGACCGCCGAGTTCGGCGAGGCCGGCCTCGATCGGCGTCCGCCCCGCCTGGATCCGCCAGCCGACGTCGGCGATCGCGTCGGACAGCGCCGGCCAGGCGGCGATGCGCGGCCGGAACGCCGGATCCGCCCGCCGCCACGCCGACAGCACCGCGGCGATCAACGGCGCGGCGGCCTCGTCGGCGTCGCCGTCGTAGGCGTTGGTGTTGGCCGAAATGCCGCCGGCGTCGGCGAAGTCCTGGGCGAGGTCGCTCGACGTCGCCCACTGCAGGAACAGCCGCGTCGCCGCCCGCTCCTTCGGGCTCGCACCCGCCACCACGCCGAGCGCGAATCCGCCGATCGGCGGCCGACGCCCCGCCGGGCCTTCGGGCTCGGGGGCGACCGCGAGGCAGTCGCCGAGGCCGGATTCGGCGGGGTCGGCGAGGAGGTCGTGGAAGGCCGACCATTCCGTCACCATCGCGACCTCGCGCCGGGCGAGCGCCTGCAGCGTCTCGGCGTGGTCGTAGCCGGCGACGGCGGGCGGCATCACCGCGCCGAGCGCCTGCCGGAAGGCGAGGGCGGCGCGGGCCTCCGGCGTGCCGAGGGCGCTGCGGAAGTCGTCGTCCATCAGCCGCCCCCCGAAGGCGGCGAGCATCCGGAGGAAGCTGTCGGTCGTCTGCGCCTCGCCGCGCAGCGAGGCCATGGCGAAGGCGTAGCGGCCGGCCGCCGGATCGGTGAGGCGCGGGCCGTGGACGTCCTTCAGCTCGTCCCATGTCCGTGGCGGGCCTGGGAGACCGGCCGCGCGCAGGCGGCAGGCGTCGTAGAACAGCACGCCGGCGTAGGCATCGAACGGCACCGCCCAGAGCGTGCCGTCGAAGCGGGCGAGGGCGTCGACCATGCCCGGCGCGAAGCGGCCGTAGTCGAAGCCCGGCACGCCCGACGCGCCGGCGGTCGCGAGGTCGTCGAGCGGCTCGAGCCAGCCCGCTTCGACGAATTCGCCGAGCCAGACCAGATCGACCACCGCCATCGTCAGCGATCCGCCGCGGCGGAAGGCCTCGACTTCGCGGTCGTGGACGTCCTCGTAGGCGACGATCTCGAGTTCCACGCGGATGCCGGTGGCGCGCTCGAACTCCGGAACCCGTTCGATCACCGCCCGCCACGCCGGGCGGTCGAGCACGAGGCCGCGCACGCTGGTGCCGGCGAGCCCGGCCGCCGCCTCGGCGAGGTGATCGGCACGGACGGTCGTGGCCGAGGCGAACAGCACCGTCACCGTCGCCGCCACCGCGATCATGTGGAACCGGCCCGTCGTCGCCCCCATGCGATTCCCTCTCCCCGCGTCGCGACGTCCCGCGAGCGTCTGCGCCAGCTTGGCACCGGGTCGTTGACGCTTCCCCAAGGTCGTCACCGACTCGCGGCCCGTGAAAACGCGTATCCGGTGTAGGATGGAACCGCCCGTGGTCGTCCTCGCTCGGACGGCGCCGGTGCGGCCGGCCCGGGTGGGCGAGGGAGGACGGCATGGCTGAACGGGTGCTGGTGATGGTCGGCACGCGCAAGGGCGCGTTCCTGCTCGAGAGCGACGCCGCCCGGCGCGACTGGACGCTCGCCGGGCCGTTCTGCGAGGCGTGGCCGATCAACCACGTCGTCGCCGAACCCGGCACCGGCGTCATCTACGCCGCCGGCGGCAACGAGTGGTTCGGCCCCGCGGTCTGGCGCTCCGGCGACCGCGGCCGAACCTGGACCCATTCGAGCCGCGGTCTCGCCTACGGCGAGGGCGAGGACCCGGTGAAGGCGGCCTGGAGCCTCGCCTTCGGCGCCGACGGCCGGCTCTGGGTCGGCGTCGAGCCGGCCGGCCTGTTCGTCAGCGACGACGGCGGCCGTTCGTTCCGCGAGGCGGCGGGCCTGCGCCACCATCCCTCGCGCGCCGACTGGATGCCCGGCGCCGGCGGCCTGATCCTGCACGCGATCGTCCCGCACCCGCGCGACCCGGCGCAGGTCTGGGTGGCGATCTCGGCGGCGGGCGTGTTCCACAGCTTCGACGGTGGCGAGACCTTCGAGCCGCGCAACCGCGGCACCCGCTGCGACTTCAATCCCGAGGATGCCCGCTATCCCGACTGGGGCCAGTGCGTCCACGGCCTCGTGATGGCGCCGGGCCGCCCGGACCGGCTCTACCAGCAGAACCACTGCGGCATGTACGTTTCCGAGGACGGCGGCCGGCAGTGGACCAGCATCGAGGCGGGACTGCCCTCCGACTTCGGCTTCCCGGTCGCCGCACACCCGCGCGACCCCGACCAAGTGTTCCTGCTGCCGCTCAACGGCGCGGTCGAGGGCCGTTTCGTGCCGGAGGGCCGCGCCGCGGTCTGGCGCAGCACCGACGCCGGGGCGTCCTGGCGCGACCTGCGCGCCGGCCTGCCGCAGGCGAACGCCTTCTTCGGCGTGCTCCGACAGGCCCTCGCCACCGACCGGCTCGAGCCGGCCGGCGTCTATTTCGGCACCAGCGGCGGCACGCTCTACGGCAGCGCCGACGAGGGCGGCAGCTTCGCCGAGATCGCCCGCAACCTGCCGGTGGTCCACTCGGTCGAGACCGCGGTGCTGCCGGCATGACCGCGGCCGCGCCCGGCCCGGCACCGCTCAGGGTGCGGCTGCCGGCGGCGCTGGTCGCGCTGTTCCCGGACGCCGATCGCCTCGTCGAGATCGACGCGGCCGACGTCCGTGGCGTCGTCGCGGCGCTGGACCGGCGCTGGCCGGGAATGGGGATGCGCATCGCCGACGAGCGGCCGGCGCTACGCCGCCACATCGCGGTGGTCGCGAACGGCGAACGGCTCGACCTCGACGCCCGGCTGGAACCGGGCACCGACGTCTGGGTGCTGATGGCGATCAGCGGCGGCTGAGCGGGCTCAGCCCGCCAGCGCCACCAGTCCGGCCGCGACGGTGGCGAAGCCGAAGCCGCGGACGACGAGGCCGGCGGCGCGGAGCCGCAGCGCGGCAAGGGCGCCGGCGCCGTGCAGCGCGGCCGAAGCGAGGAGCGCACCGGTCATGTAGGTCAGGCCGGCCGCGGCCGAGGGGATCTCGAGGCCGTGGGCATTGCCGTGCACGAGGCCGGCGGCGGCGACGAGGCCGACGACGGCGGGAAGGGCCAAGCCGCGGTCGGCGGCGATCACCGCGCCGATCAGCACCAGCGACAGCGCGATCAGGCTCTCGACGGCGGGAATGCCGAAGCCGGCGGCGCCGATCGCCGCGCCGGCCGCCATGGCGGCGACGAAGGCCATCGGCGCGGCGATCAGCGCCCGGCCACCGAGCCGCGCCGCCACCACGCCGACGCCGAGCATCGCCGCGAGATGGTCGACGCCGAGGAACGGATGGGTCAGGCCCTCCGCGAGGGAGTGCACGTGCGCGCCGCCGGAATGGGCGAGCGCGGCGGTCGGCGCCAGCGCGAGGGCGGCGGAGAGGGCGAGGCGGAGGGTCGGCTTCATCGCGTGTCGTGTCCTTCTCTGGCCGTCGGCCCGGGGCCGGTCGGGCGTCCGCGGCGAGGATAGCAGGAAACGGACCACCCTCGTCCTCCGCAACCGCGCGGATGCGATCGGAGCGGCGGCCGAGTCCCGCCGCCGCGGCGGGCATCTGCCTGAAATTCGAGCAAGACGGCGTTCAGCCGAACCGCACCACGCCCTTCTTCAGCAGGAAGCAGCCGTAGGGGCCGGGGTCGGAAGTGCGCACCACCGCGAAGGCGCGGGCGCCGGCCTCGTAGAAGGCGAAGCGCTCCAGCGCCGCCACCGCCACCGGCCGCCCCTCGGCACGGGCGGCGACCGTCTCGACCGCGTCGAAGATCGGCACTCGTGCCCCGGGATCGCCGACCACCTGCATCCGCGTCACCGGGGCGTCGACGAAGTCGTCGAGCGGCATCAGCGACAGGATCGCCTCCAGCGCGCGCGGAATGCCGCAGCCCGGCAGGTCGACCAGTGCGCCCCAGGTCGTGGTGGCGGCGAGTCGGGCGGCGGGATGGTTGACGTCGCAGACGAGGATCTCGTCGCCGTGGCCCATCGCCATCAGCACGTGCAGCAGTTCGGCGGAGAGCGCCGGGTCGATCCCCTTCAGCACGGCGGTTCCCCCTTCCGCTGTGATACCGGTCTCGCAAAATCCCGACGCGTCGGGAGTTTTCGGGTTCGTCGTCAGCCCGCGAGCGCGCGCTCGATCTCGGCGCGCGTCGGCATCGACGGGGCGGTGCCCGGCTTCTGCACCGACAGCCCGGCGAGGGCGCAGCCGAAGCGCACCGCCTCGGCCGGCGTACGGCCCTCGGCGATCGCCACGCAGAAGCCGGCGTTGAAGGCGTCGCCCGCCCCGGTGGTGTCGACCACCTTTTCGACCTTCAGGGCGGGGACGTGCACGGTGCCGTCGGCGCCGTGGAGCAGCGCACCCTTCTCGCCGAGCGTGATCAGCGCGTTGCGGGCGCCGCGGCGGACGATCTCGGTGGCGGCGCGTTCGGCGTCGGCGACGGTTTCGACCGCGATGCCGGTCAGCGTCGCCGCCTCGGTCTCGTTCGGGGTGACGTAGTCGCAGAGCGCGTAGATGGCGTCGTCGACCGGCAGTGCCGGCGCCGGGTTCAGCACCGTGACGGCGCCGTGCCGGCGGGCGGTGGCGAGGCCGGCCATGGCGGTCTCGAGCGGCTGCTCGAACTGCGTCACGAACACCTTGGCGGCGGCGATCGTCGCCTCGGCGGCGGCGACGTCGGCCGGCGACAGCTTCGCGGCGGCGCCGCTCTCGACGATGATGGCGTTGTTGCCGGTCTCGGTGGAGACGAAGATGAAGGCGGCGCCCGTCGGCGCCTCGGCGTCGGTGATCACCGCGCCGGTGTCGACCCCGTCGGCCGCCCAGGCCCGGCGGGCGATGTCGCCGAAGGCGTCGGCGCCGACGCGGGTGACGATCGCGGCGCGCCCGCCGGCGCGGGCGGCGGCGATCACCTGGTTGGAGCCTTTGCCGCCGGGGCCCATGGCGAAGCCGCGGCCGAGGATGGTCTCGCCCATCACCGGCAGCCGCGGCGCGCGGAAGGCGAGGTCGGCGACGAAGATGCCGAGCACGGCGACGTCGAGGGTCTTCATGGTGGTCCGTCTTCCGGGAAGGATGGTGTCGGTCGTGCCGGGCGCGTTCAGGCGTCCGGCGGGATCACGCCCTTCTTCAGCACGAAGCAGCCGTAGAAGCGCCGCTCGCCGGTGATCAGCACCGCGTAGGCCTGCTTTGCGCGGGCGTAGAAGGCGTGGCGCTCGATCGAACCCATGGGCGACGGCTTGCCTTCGGCGGCGTCGATCGCGGCCTGCACCTCGACCTGCACGGCCGGCAGGCTCGCCGCCTCGCCCACGACCTCCATCCGCTCGGCGGGGAAGTCGACGAAGCTGTCGAGCGGCATCACCGAGAGCACCGCGGCGACGGCGTCGGGGGCCGAGACGCCGTCCATCCGGATCGGCCGGCCCCAGACGGTCTGCCGCGCGACGCTGTCGCCGGGGAAGTTGGTGTCGCAGACGACGAGGTCGTCGCCGTGGCCCATCGAGCGCAGCACGTTGAGCACGTCGCCGTTGAGCAGCGGATTCAAACCCTTGAGCATGGTCGCCCTTTCCCTGGAGCCGGCTTCCGTCCTCGTGTCCGGATCGCCGCGGTCTTCGCCTAGACTTCACGTGGGCAGAGACCGACGTGAAGATAACGGTTCCAAATCTCGTGCCCGTTCCGGGCCTCGCCGGCCGCGGATTTCCGCGGTCGCGCCGCTCCGATGCAGGGTTCCCGCACGATCGGGCGCTGCGGAGGCTATGGAAAACAGGGGAAAATCGCAAATCCATTCGATGGTGCGACGCACGCGCCGCATGGTGCGCGGCAGCATCGGAAGGGGGCACTCCCGTGCGAAAGGGTCTTTACGGATAAAGTTCTTTGGGTAAAGTGGCCGCGGGATCGAGGAGCCCGTCCGTGAACCACGTTTGCGCATCGCCGTCGCCGGCACGCGCCGCCGCCCCGGCGGCGGACGGGCCGGCGCGCGCCGGGATCCCCGGAAGCGCGCGATGCCCCGGAGGCGCGCAATGATGGACGTCTCCGATCCCAAGGCCGTCGGCCCGCGCATCCGCATGATGCTGCCGACCCTCACCGACCTGGAGGCCCGCATCGTCGAGATGCTGTTCGCCCGCCGCGACCTCGACGCCGCCACGCCGCTGAAGGAGGTCGCCGAGGCCGCCGGGGTGTCCGAGGCGATGGTGGTGAAGCTGTCGAAGAAGCTCGGCTTCTCCGGCTACCGCGACTTCCGCGCCGGTCTCGTCGAGTACAACCGGCTGCCGAGCGCCGAGCTCTTCCGCGAGCTCGAGCCCGAGGACGGCACCGCCGAGATCATCGCCAAGGTGTTCCGCACCGCCGCCCAGTCGCTCGAGGAGACCCAAGCGGTGCTCGACCACGCCGGCTTCGAGCGCGCCGCCGAGATCGTCCACGGCGCCCGCCAGCGCGACCTCTACGGCGTCGGCGGCTCGGCCCAGATCGCCCGCGACGTCGCCCACAAGCTGCTGCGCATCGGCATCCGCGCCAACGCCTTCGACGACCTCCACCTCATGCTGATGTCGGCGGCGCTGCTCGGCCCGGACGACGCGGTGATCGCCTTCTCGCACTCCGGCCGCAGCACCGCGGTGATCGAGGCGGCGGCGCTCGCCCGGCGCAACGGCGCCCGCGTCGTCGCGGTCACCGCCTATCCGCAGTCGCCGCTCGCCGAAGTCGCCGACGTCTCGCTGATCGCCACGGCGCGCGGTTCGACGCTGACCGGCGAGAGCGCGGCGGCCCGGGTCGCCAAGCTCACGCTGCTCGACGCCATCTTCGTCGCCGTCGCCCGGCGCGACTACGCGGCGGCCGAGCGCAACCTCGAGAAGACCATGAGCGCCGTCCAGGCGCGCCGGAGGTCCGCGTGACCGCCGGCGGAACCAGCGCGGCGCGCCCTCCGGTCGGGGGCGGAAACGGGAGAGACCATGGCATCGGTTGACGTCGTCGGTATCCGCAAGGCCTACGGGGCCCACGCCGTCATCCACGGCGTCGACCTCGCCATCGCGGACGGCGAGTTCGTGATCCTCGTGGGGCCGTCCGGCTGCGGCAAGTCCACGCTGCTGCGCATGATCGCCGGCCTGGAGTCGATCACCGCCGGCGACATCCGCATCGACGGCAAGGTCGTCAACGACCTGCCGCCGAAGGACCGCGACATCGCGATGGTGTTCCAGACCTACGCGCTCTACCCGCACAAGACCGTCGCCGAGAACATGGGCTTCGCCCTGAAGCTGCGCGGCGCGCCGAAGGCGGAGATCGAGCTGCGGGTCAAGGCCGCGGCGGCGACGCTCGACCTGACGCACCTGCTCGCGCGCTATCCGCGCCAGCTCTCCGGCGGCCAGCGCCAGCGCGTCGCCATGGGCCGCGCCATCGTGCGCGATCCCAAGGTGTTCCTGTTCGACGAGCCGCTCTCCAACCTCGACGCCAAGCTGCGCGTGCAGATGCGCGCCGAGATCAAGGAACTGCAGCAGCGGCTGAAGACCACCACGGTCTACGTCACCCACGACCAGGTCGAGGCCATGACCATGGCCGACCGCATCGTCGTGCTGCACGACGGCATCGTCGAGCAGATCGGCTCGCCGCTCGAACTCTACGACCGCCCGGCCAACACCTTCGTCGCCGGCTTCATCGGCTCGCCGGCGATGAACCTCGTGCCGGGCACCATCCGCGCCGGCGGCTTCGCCACCGACGGCGGCGCGACGCTGCCGCTGGCCTCGGCCCCGGCGGGCTCCGAGGGGCGCCGCGCGGTCTACGGCATCCGCCCCGAGCACTTCCTGCTCGGCGGCGCGCTGAAGGCCGAGGTCGCCGTCGTCGAGCCGACCGGATCGGAGACGCAGGTGTTCGTGCGCTACGGCACCGACAAGGTGGTCGCGGCCTTCCGCGACCGCGTCGCGGCGCGGCCGGGCGAGGAGATCGCGGTGACGCCGGATCCGGCAGCGGTCCACCTCTTCGACGAGGCGACCGGCAAGCGGCTCGGCTGAACGGACGTGAACCAGCGGCCGCGCGTCGAGGGGCGCGGGCGGGTCGCCGGACGGGAATCGGGAGCGGACGCCGCGGGAACGGCGGCCGCGGCGGGGGCGGGAGGAGCCACCGTCGGCCCGGAGGAATGGGAAGAAACGGGAGGACCGGACCATGAAGCGTGAGATCTACGACCGGATGCTCGCCCTGCAGGCGAGCCGCCGCAGCCTTCTGAAGGGCATGGGCGCCGCGGGTGCGCTCGCCGGCCTCGGCGGCGCGATCGCGCCCCGCCGGGCGTTCGCCCAGGGCGACCTGCGCGCCGAGATCCTGAAGATCCCCGGCGTCGGCGCGGGTTCGCCCACGGACGCCGACTGGCAGAAGGTCGGCGAGATGTGCCTGGGCGGCACGAAGCAGACGGTGCAGGCCGGCGAGTTCGCCGGCGTCGAGCTGTCCTTCATGGGCCTCAACAACCAGAACCTCCACAACCTCCTGTTCCGCGGCTTCCTGAAGCCGTGGGAGGAGTACACCGGCGCCAAGATCACCTGGATCGACCTCGCCCAGGCCGACTACAACCCGCGCCTGCAGCAGGCGATCGCGACCGGCACGGTCGACTTCGACCTCCTCGAGATGGGCGCGCCCTTCGAGGGCGACGTCTGCGGCAAGGGCCTCGCCTCCGAGATGCCGGACTGGGTCAAGACCCTGATCGACATGGACGACTACGTCGGCTACCTCAAGGCGCCGGTCGGCACCTGGAACGGCAAGACCTACCGCATCACCGTCGACGGCGACTGCCACAACTTCAACTACCGCACCGACGTGTTCGCCGACGCCGCCCTCGCCGAGGCGTGGAAGGCGGAAGGGCACCAGGGCGACTGGGGCGTGCCGACGACCTGGCAGAAGGTCAACGAGGTCACCAAGTTCCTCAAGGGCAAGCAGCTGAACGGTCAGGACCTCTACGGCTACCTGGATCCGCTGAAGGGCTGGGGCGGCTTCGCCTTCTACTTCCTCGGCAGTCGCGCCACCGCCTACGTCAAGCACCCCGACGACAAGGCCTGGCTGTTCGACGCCGACACCATGAAGCCGCGCGTCAACAACCCGGGCTGGGTCCGCGCGATCCAGGACGTGGTCGATCTGATCCCCTACGGCCCGGCCGACCAGCTCAACGCCGACCCCGGCACGACCGCCTTCCAGCAGTTCCTGGCCGGCGTCGGCTCGATGGTGTCGTGGTGGGGCGACGTCGGGTCCAACGCCCGCACCTCGGACTCGTCCGTGGTCGGCGAGGTCATCGGCTTCGACATCCTGCCGGGCTCCGACGACGTCTACAACGCCAAGACCGGCAAGTGGGACAAGCTCGCGAGCGGCCCGAACCACGCGCCGAACATGGCCTACCTCGGCTGGGGCGTCTACGTGATGGCGCGCGTCGACGCCGACTCCAAGAAGCAGAAGGCGGCCTGGAGCGCCGCGGCGCATCTCGGCGGCAAGGACCTGTCGCTGTGGACCGCGGCCTATCCGTCGGGCTTCCAGCCCTACCGGAACAGCCACTTCGACATCGCCGAGTGGGTCGGCGCCGGCTACGAGGAGGCCTTCATCAAGGACTACCTCGCTTCCGAGGCCGACAGCTACAACCACCCGAACGCCGCCATCGAGCCGCGCATCCCCGGCATCTTCCAGTACTACTCGGTCGCCGAGGACGAACTGGCCAAGATCTTCGCCGGCAAGGTGGGCGTGCAGGAAGGGGCCGACGCCATCGCCGCCGCCTGGGAGAAGATCACCGACCAGATCGGCCGCGAGAACCAGGTCAAGCTCTACCAGGCCTCGCTCGGCATGTGACCCCGAGTCCGCCGGCTTTCCGGCGGGCCTCGTCCGATCGATCGAAACCGTCCGGCGGCGCGGCCCGATCCCGCGCCGCCGGCCCTCATCACCCGGCGGCCGCACCCCACGACCGCCAGCCGACGAGAACCGATGTCCGAGCCCACGACCCTCGCCGCGCCTCCCCGTCCGGTCGCCGCCTCGGCCGCCCCGCCCGCCGGGCGCCGCGCCGCCGGACGCCTGCTGGTCGCCGGCGCCGGTGCGCTGCTCGCCCTCGGCGTCCTCGTCCAGACCCTCTACGCCGCGGGCCTCTCCACCGTCGGCTTCGAGACGTGGCAGCCGATCGTCTGGCTCTACCTCGTGTTCGCCGCCGCGCTCTGCGCCGGGCAGGTGATGATCCGCGGGGAGGAGGGCGAGAAGGCCCTGTTCGTGCTGCCGGCGGTGCTGTTCACGGTCGCGGTGGTGATCTTCCCGACCGTCTTCGGCCTCTACATCGCCTTCACCGACTGGAACCTGTCGTCGACCACCGGGCGCCGCTTCAACGGCGTCGACAACCTCGTCACCCTCTGGCACGACGCCTTCTTCTGGAACGCGCTTGGCAACATGGTGTTCTACGTCGCCGCGGTGCTGGTGCAATACGCGATCGCCTTCGGCCTCGCGCTCCTGCTCAACGCCGAGATCCGCGCCCGCAAGTTCTTCCGCGTCGCCTTCCTGCTGCCGTTCATGCTGTCGCCGGTGGCGGTCAGCTGGATGATCGGCAAGTCGCTGATGGAGGTGCGCTTCGGCCCGCTGGCGGCGCTGATGAAGCTGCTCGGCTGGGACAGTCCTGCCTTCTTCGCCACGCCCTGGATCGCCCGGCTGTCGATCGCCGCCATGGACGCCTGGGTCTGGATCCCCTTCGTGATGATCCTGTTGCTCGCCGGCCTGCAGGCGCTGCCGCACGAGATCAAGGAAGCGTCGAAGGTCGACGGCGCCACCGCGTGGCAGGGCTTCTGGGAGATCACCTTCCCGTTGATGCTGCCGGTGTCGATCACCGCGATCGTGCTCCGGATCATCTTCCAGCTGAAGCTCGCCGACATCGTCATCAACGTCACCTCCGGCGGTCCCGGCGGGGCCACCGACACGGTGTCGAGTTTCATCTTCCGCGAATACCGCGACCGCTCCAACGTCGGCTACGGCACTATGATCGCCGAGGTCTACCTGGTCGTCATCATCGTCTTCGTCACGCTGCTGCTGAAGCTGGTCTCCCGCTTCATGCAGAAGAACGTCTGAGCGGGAGCCGCCGATGTCCGCGACCACCACCGCCGCCTCCACCCTCGACGACGACACCGCCCGCCGCGCCGCCCGGGCGAAGCTCCTCGCCCGGATCGGCCGCGTCGGTATCTACGCCGCGCTGATCGTCTGGTCCTTCGTGGCGCTGTTCCCGATCTTCTGGACGCTGTCGACCACCTTCAAGACCGCGGTCAACGTCACCCAGGGCCACATCCTGCCCTTCGTGCAATATTGGCCGGACTGGAAGGGCCTGCGCTCGCTCGGCCTGTCGCCCGACACCCTGTTCCAGGTCTCGACGGTGCGCGACGAGTTCCTGATGCGCTTCGAGAACTCGGTGATCGCCTCGCTCGGCGCCGCCGCGCTGGCGATCCTGATCGGTGCGCCCGCCGCCTACGGCCTCGCCCGCTTCGACTACCGCTTCGGCTGGATGCGCAACAAGGACATCTCGTTCTTCTTCCTGTCGCAGCTGATCCTGCCGCCGGTGGTGCTCGCGATGCCCTTCCTGGTGCTCTACAAGAACCTCTCGATGCTGGACACCCGCATCGGCCTGATCGTCGTCTACACGCTGATGGTGCTGCCGATCGTCATCTGGATCATGCGCGACCAGTTCGAGACCATCCCGGTCGAGCTCGAGCAGGCCGCCATGGTCGACGGCTGCTCGGTCTGGGGCGCGTTCCTGCGCATCGTGCTGCCGATCGCGCTGCCGGGCATGGTCGCGGCCTTCATCCTGTCGATGATCCTGTGCTGGAACGAGTATTTCTTCGCCGCCCTGCTCACCTCCACCAACGCCAAGACGCTGCCGGTGATGGTGGCGAGCCAGACTGGCTCGCAGGGCATCTCTTGGTGGTCGATGGCCGCGATCTCGTCGGCGGCGATCCTGCCGCTGGTGCTGATCGGCATCTTCCTCGAGCGCTACATCGTCAAGGGCCTGACCGCCGGCGCGGTGAAGTGAGAGCCAGGATAGCGCGATGACCGACCTCGCCGCCGACCGCCGGGAGCGCATCGCCGCGCTCGCCGTGGAGCTGATGGAGATCCCCGGCCTCGCCGGTTACGAGGGCCGCGTGCGCGCGCGCCTCGCCCGCGCGGTGGCGGCGCTGGCGCCGGGCGCCGACGTCCGCGTCGACGTGCTCGGCAACCTCTCGGTCGACCTGCCGTCCACCGTCGGCGACGCACCGCGCGTGCTCGTCTTCGCCCACATGGACCAGCTCGGCTTCGTCGTCCGCCGCATCGAGCCGGACGGCCTCGTCCGGGTCGAGCGGGTCGGCGGCGTGCCGGAGCGCGCGCTCGCCGCCCAGGAGATGCTGTTCCAGATCCGCGGCGGCGGCAGCCTGCCCGGCGTGATCGCCAACAAGAGCCACCACGCCACCGGCGCCGACGAGAAATACCGCGTCCTGCCCTACCAGGAGATCGCGGTCGACCTCGGCTTCTCCTCGGCCGACGAGGTCCGCGCCGCCGGCGTCGACGTCGGCACGCCCGTGGTCTACGCGCCGCGCGCGCTCCGTCTCGGGCCGCACCGCCTCGCCGGCACCGCGGTCGACGACCGCGCCGCCTGCGCCGTGCTGGTCGAGGTGCTCGCCGACCTCGTCGCGCCGGACGTCCGTCGGCCGCCGGTGACGGTCGCCTTCTCGGTGCAGGAGGAGTTCAACCTGCGCGGCGTCATGCCGGTCGTCGAGCGGGTGAGGCCGGCGGTCGCGATCCAGCTCGACCTCGTGCTCGCCACCGACACCCCCGACATGGGCGCGCGCGGCGACGTCCGGCTCGGCGCCGGGCCGGCGATGAGCCTCTACTCCTTCCACGGCCGCGGCACGCTCAACGGCCTGATCCCGCATCCCCGTCTCGTCGCCCACGTCGAGGACGCCGCCGCCGGGCGCGGCCTCGCCCTTCAGCGCAGCGCCCACACCGGCGCGCTCACCGAGACCTCCTACGTCCAGATCGCCGGCGAGGGCGTCGCGGCCATCGACCTCGGCTTTCCCTGCCGCTACACCCATTCGGCCCGCGAGATGTGCGACCTGCGCGACCTCGTCGGCCTCGCCGACCTCGTGACCGCCGCGATCACGGGCATCGGCCCGGACTTCGCGCTCTCACGGGACGGCTACGAATGACCCGCGCCTATCTCGGCATCGACATCGGCACCTTCGAATCGAAGGGCGTCCTGGTCTCCGACGGCGGCACCGTGCTCGCGAGCGCGGCCCGGCCGCACCGGATGATCGTGCCCCAGCCGGGCTTCGCCGAGCATCGCGCCGAGGAGGACTGGTGGGGCGACTTCGCCGCCATCGCCCGCGAACTCGTCGCCACCACGGGGATCGATCCGCGCGCGATCCGCGCCGTCGCCGCCAGTGCCATCGGCCCCTGCATGCTGCCGATCGACGCCGCCGGCCGGCCGCTCATGAACGGCGTGCTCTACAACGTCGATTCCCGCTCGCACCGCGAGATCGCCGACCTCGCGGCCGCCCTCGGCGAGGACGCCGTGGTCGAGCGCAGCGGCAATCTGCTCACCGCCCAGTCGGTCGGCCCGAAGATCCTGTGGCTGAAACGCAGTCGCCCGGACGTCCACGCCGCCGCCGACCGCATCGTCACCTCGACCAGCTACATCGTGCGCAAGCTCACCGGCCGCACGGTGATGGACCACTACACCGCCGGCAGCTGGGGCCCGCTCTACGACGCGGACCGCCAAGCCTGGGACCCGGAATTCGCAGAGGGCATCGTCGACGTCGCCCGCCTGCCCGAGCTGACGTGGTCGGCCGAGATCGCCGGCCGCGTCACCGCCGAGGCGGCCGCGGCCACCGGCCTCGCGCCGGGCACGCCGGTCACCACCGGCACCATCGACGCCGCCGCCGAGGCGCTCAGCGTCGGCGTCGCCGCGCCGGGCGACCTGATGCTGATGTACGGCTCGTCGGTCTTCGTGATCGAGATCACCGCGGCGCGGGTGCGCGACCGCCGGCTGTTCTACGCGCCGTGGCTGTTTCCCGGCCGCCACGCGGCGATGGCCAGCCTCGCCACCGCCGGCACGATCACCCATTGGCTGCGCGACCAGATCGGCCGCGACCTCGACCGCGACGGCGCCATGGCCGCGCTCGCCGCCGAGGCGGCGGGGTCACCGCCGGGCGCGCGCGGGCTCGCCTTCCTGCCCTATCTCGCGGGAGCCCAGACCCCGCTCTACGATCCCGCCCTGCGCGGCGGCTTCCTCGGCCTCGACCTCACCCACGAGCGCGGCGACCTCGTCCGCGCCGTCCTCGAGGGCATCGCCTACGCCACCCGCCACATCGTCGACACCTACGCCGAGGCCGGCGTGCCGCCGACGACCCTGCGCGCCGTCGGCGGCGGCACCCGCAACGCCGTGTGGGCGCAGGCGGTCTCCGACGTCACCGGCCGCGAGCAGTTGCTCGCCAGCCGCACCACCGGCGCGGCCTTCGGCGACGCCTTCCTCGCCGCTCTCGCGGTCGGCGACGTCGCCGAGACCGACATCGCGCACTGGAACCCGACCGCCGCGACCATCGCGCCGCGGCCGGAGACCACCGCGGTCTACGAGCGCGGCTACGCCACCTTCCGCGCCCTCGGCGCCCGCATCCGCGACCTGCCGCTCGGCCCCGCCGCGGGCTGAAGCGCGAAGAATCCGCGCGTGTCGCCAGAGAGATGGGCAGCGGGCCGGTTCCCCGCCGCGCCCGCTTGCCCTAGAGTCCGGCGGCTCGGAACGGAGGGGCGGACATGGCCGGCTGGGATTTCTGGATCGACCGCGGCGGCACCTTCACCGACGTGATCGGCCGCGATCCCGCGGGCCGGATCCACGTCCGCAAGATGCTGTCGGAGAACCCCGGCGCCTATCGCGACGCCGCGGTCGCCGGCATCCGCGCGGCGATGGGCCTCGCCGAGGGCGAACCGTTCCCGCCGGGTTCGGTCGGCGAGGTGCGCATGGGCACCACGGTCGCCACCAACGCGCTCTTGGAGCGCAAGGGCGACCGCACCGTCTTCGTCACCACCCGCGGTCTCGCCGACGTGCTGGAGATCGGCACCCAGGACCGCAAGAAGATCTTCGCCAAGGCGATCGTGAAGCCGGAGCAGCTCTACGAGCGCGTCGTCGAGATCGACGAGCGGGTGCTCGCCGACGGCACCGTCGAGCGTCCGCTCGATCTCGCCGCCGCCGAAACCGCGCTGCGCGCCGCCCACGACGCCGGCATCCGTGCCGCCGCGATCGTGTTGATGCACGGCTACCGCTTCCCGGACCACGAGGTCGCCGTCGCCGATCTCGCCCGCCGGATCGGCTTCGGCCAGGTCTCGGTCGGGCACGAGGTGTCCCGGCTGATCAAGATCGTCGGCCGCGGCGACACCACCGTGGTCGACGCCTATCTCTCGCCGATCCTCGCCCGCTACGTCGCCCAGGTCGCCGCCGAACTCGACGTCGAGCGCTCCGGGGCGCGGCTCCTGTTCATGATGTCCTCGGGCGGCCTCACCGGCGCCGACCGCTTTCACGGCCGCGACGCCATCCTGTCCGGCCCGGCGGGCGGGGTCGTCGGCCTCGCCGCGACCGCCCGATCCGCCGGTTTTCCCAAGGTGATCGGTTTCGACATGGGGGGCACGTCGACCGATGTCGCCCACTACGACGGCGCCTTCGAGCGCACCTTCGAGACCGAGGTCGCCGGCGTGCGCCTGCGCGCCCCGATGATGCTGATCCACACCGTCGCCGCCGGCGGCGGCTCGATCCTCGCCTACGACGGTGCCCGCTTCCGCGTCGGCCCGGAATCCGCCGGCGCCGTGCCGGGGCCGGCCTGCTACCGCCGCGGCGGTCCGCTCGCGGTCACCGACGCCAACCTGATGGTCGGCAAGCTCGACCCCGACCACTTCCCGCGCCTGTTCGGCCCTAACCGCGACGAGCCGCTCGACCGCGCCGTGGTCGCGGAGAAGTTCGCCAAACTCGCCGACGCGGTCGGCGACGGCCGCGGTCCCGAGGAGGTCGCCGACGGCTTCCTGCGCATCGCCGTCGCCAAGATGGCCGAGGCGATCAAGAAGATCTCGGTGCAGCGGGGATACGACGTAACCGCCTATGCCCTCAACTGTTTCGGCGGTGCCGGCGGCCAGCACGCCTGCATGGTCGCCGACGCCCTCGGCATGCGCGAGGTGCTGATCCACCCGCTCTCCGGCCTGCTCTCGGCCTACGGCATGGGCCTCGCCGCGCTCACCGCCTCGCGGATCGAGACCCTCGCCGTGCCGCTCGACGGCGCCGGCTGGGCGGCGCTGCTCGCCGCTGCGGACAGGCTCGGTGCCGACGCTCGCGCCGATCTCCGCGCCGAGGGCGTGCCGGCCGATCGGATCGCCGTCGCGGTCACCGCCCATGTCCGCTACCACGGCACCGACACCGCGCTCGCCGTCGCGGCCCCCGGGGAGACCGAGGATCCGGTTGCGGCCGTCCGCGCCGACTTCCTCGCCCTCCACGCCGCCCGCTTCGGCTTCGTCGATCCCGACAAGTCCTTGGTGTTGGACGCGGTTTCGGTCGAGGCGGTCGGCGGCGGCGAGGTGCCGGCCGAGGCCGCGGCCGCCGAGGAGGAGGCCGGCGCGCCCGAACCGGCCAAGATCGCCCGCGTCTACACCGCCGGCCGCTGGCACGACGCGCCGCTGGTGCGGCGGGAGGCGATGCGCCCCGGGCACCGGATCGCCGGGCCGGCGATCGTGGTCGAGCCGAACCAGACCGTGGTGGTCGAGCCCGGCTGGACCGCCCGCCTGACCGGCCGCGACCATCTGGTCCTCTCCCGCACCGCCCCGCGCGAGGACGCCCGCGCCGTCGGCACCGACGCCGACCCGGTGATGCTCGAGATCTTCAACAACCTGTTCATGTCGATCGCCGAGCAGATGGGGGTGGCGCTCCAGAACACCGCCTACTCGGTCAACATCAAGGAAAGACTGGACTTTTCCTGCGCCGTCTTCGACGCCTCCGGCGCCCTCGTCGCCAACGCGCCGCACATGCCGGTGCATCTCGGTTCGATGGACAAGTCGGTCGAGGCGGTGATCGCGGGCAACCCGATGATCCGCCCCGGCGACGTTTTCGCCCTCAACGCCCCCTACAACGGCGGTACCCACCTGCCCGACATCACCGTCTGCACCCCGGTCTTCGACGACGCCGGGGAGCGTCTGCTGTTCTGGGTGGCGAGCCGGGGGCACCATGCCGACATCGGCGGCATCGCCCCGGGATCGATGTCCCCGAAGGCGCGGACGATCGAGGAGGAGGGCGTCTACATCGACGATTTCAAGCTGGTCGAGGGCGGAATCCTCAGGGAAGCCGCGCTCGTCGACCTTCTCACCGGGGCCCGTCACCCGGTCCGCAACGTCGTCCAGAACGTCAACGATCTGAAAGCCCAGATCGCCGCCAACGCCCGCGGTGCCGCCGAGATCCGGCGCATGATCGACCATTTCGGCCTCGACGTCGTCGAGGCCTACATGGGCCACGTCCAGGACAACGCCGCCGAGAGCGTCCGCCGCGTGCTCGCGACCCTTTCCGACGGGTCCTTCACCTATGCCATGGACGACGGGTCCGAGGTGGCGGTGGCGATCACGATCGACCGTGCGCGGCGTGAAGCGACCGTCGACTTTTCGGGAACCAGCCGTCAACGGAACGACAACTTCAACGCGCCCTTCCCGGTGACGCGGGCGGCGGTGCTCTACGTCTTCCGCGTCATGGTCGACGACGACATCCCGATGAACGCCGGTTGCCTCCGACCGATCCGGATCGTCGTGCCGGAGCGCTCGATGTTGTCGCCGGAATGGCCGGCGGCGGTGGTGGCGGGCAACGTCGAGGTCAGCCAGGCGGTGACCGACACCCTGTTCGGGGCGCTCGGAGCGATGGCGGCCGCCCAGGGCACCATGAACAACCTGACCTTCGGCAACGACCGCCACCAGTATTACGAGACGATCTGCTCGGGCGCCCCGGCCGGCCCCGGTTTCGCCGGCGCGGCGGCGGTGCACACCCACATGACCAACTCCCGCCTCACCGACCCCGAGGTGCTGGAGACCCGCTTCCCGGTGGTGCTCGACGAGTTCTCGATCCGCCGCGGCTCCGGCGGCCGCGGCCGCTGGTCGGCCGGCGACGGCACCCGCCGCACCATCCGCTTCCTCGAGGCGATGGAGGTGGCGATCCTCTCCGGCCACCGGGTGGTGCCGCCCTTCGGCCTTGCCGGCGGCGAACCCGGGGAGATCGGCCGCAACACCGTGACCCGCGCCGACGGCCGCAGCGAGGATCTCGGCGGCTGCGGCTCGACCCTGGTCGGACCCGGGGACAGCGTCACCGTGGTGACGCCCACCGGCGGCGGCTACGGCACGCCGGAAGTCATTCCCGCTTCGTAAAGTCCCGGCTCGTCGGGACTCGTGCGAGGTTGCGGCCTTTCGGCCGGCGCCCGTTTGCGCGCTCAGTTGAGAACCCGCGGGGCGTCCGGCAGGTCGAGCGGGAAGGCGGGGATGGCGACGTCGAGGGTGTCGCCGTCCTCGGTGATCATGCGGTAGCTGCCGACCATGAAGCCGGTCGGGGTGTCGAGCGGGCAGCCGCTGGTGTACTCGAACCGGCCGCCCGGCGGGATCGACGGCTGCTGGCCGACGACGCCGCGGCCGGCGACCTCGCGGGTGACGCCGCGCCCGTCGGTGATCAGCCAGCGCCGGGTGAGGAGCTGCACGGCGGTGCCGCCGCGGTTCTCGATGACGACCCGGTAGGACCACGTCCAGCGCCGCTCGTCCGGCGCGGACTCGTCCGGCCGGTAGACCGGATCGACGCTGATGGCGATGGTTCCGGTGACGGCGGTGAACATGCCGGCCCCCTCGATCTCCCGTCCCCGCACGGGACCGTCGTGGTGCCGCGCGCTCATCCGGATATAGATCGCCTCTTCCGGCGCGCCCCGCAATCCTCTGTCGCGATTCGCGAGGCCGCACCGCCCAAGATCGGAGCCCTCCCGCCGCCATGTTCGACGCCCGCCTCCGGCCGCTGATCGACCCGCCGCTCGCCGCGCTCGCCCGCCGCCTCGCCGGTCTCGGTGTCTCGGCCGACGCCCTGACGATCGTGGGCTTTGCCGTCGGCATGGCCGCGGCGGCGGCGATCGCGGTAGAAGCCTACGGCCTCGCCCTGGCGCTGGTGGCGGCGAACCGGATCCTCGACGGCCTCGACGGCCCGCTCGCCCGGGTCCGCGGCCCGACCGATCGCGGCGGCTTCCTCGACGTCACCCTCGACTTCGCCTTCTACGGCGCGATCCCGCTCGCCTTCGCGGTGGCCGACCCCGACGCCAACGCTCCGGCGGCGGCGGCGGTGCTCGCCGCCTTCTACGTCAACGGCGCCGCCTTCCTCGCCTTCGCGGCGCTCGCCGAGAAGCGCGGGCTGTCGACGTCGGCGCAGGGGCGGAAGTCGATCTACTATCTCGCCGGCCTCGCCGAAGGCGCGGAGACCGTGGCGGTGTTCCTGCTTTGGTGCGCCTTTCCGGCCGCCTTCCCGGCGCTGGCGAGCGCGATGGCGGTGCTGACCGCGGTGTCGGCGGCGGCGCGGATCGTCGCGGCTGCGCGCACGCTCGGGAACGGCGCGCCGCCGGACGGCGGATGACGCCGAGCCGACGCCGTTCCGACCTCCGGTCGGAGCGGCGTGGGGGAGGAGCGCCCGACCGGGCGCCGGCCGAATGGCCGTAACCTCGCGAGCTTCCGACGTGTCGGGAGCTCGCGAGACCGGATAGTGGCCGATCAGGCGCGGTCGAGCGCGCCGAGGAGGTCGGCGATCAGATCGTCGGGGTGCTCGAGGCCGACCGAGAGGCGCAGGAGGCCCTGGCCGATGCCGAGTTCCTGCCGGGCCTCTTCCGAGAGACGCTGGTGCGTGGTGGTCGCCGGATGGGTAATGAGGCTCTTGGCGTCGCCGAGGTTGTTGGAGATCTTGACGATCCCGAGCGCGTTCTCGACCGCGAAGGCGGCTTCCTTGCCGCCGGCGACCTCGAAGGCGACCATGGTCGAGCCCTTGACCATCTGCCGGGTGCAGAGATCGGCCTGGGGATGGTCGGGATCGCCGGGGTAGATCACCTTGGCGACCTTCGGGTGGCGCTTCAGCGCGGCGGCGACCTTGCCGGCGCTGTCGGTCTGGCGCTCGACGCGCAGCCCCAGGGTCTCGAGGCCCTTCAGCAGGACCCAGGCGTTGAACGGGCTCATCGACGGGCCGGTCTGGCGGATGAAGACCTGGAGGTGCTTGTCGAGGAACTCCTGCGAGCACAGCACCACGCCGCCGAGACAGCGGCCCTGGCCGTCGATGTGCTTGGTGGCCGAGTAGCACACCACGTCGGCGCCGAGCGTCAGCGGCTTCTGCCACATCGGGGTGGCGAACACGTTGTCGACCACGAGGCGGGCGCCGGCGGCGTGGGCGATTTCGGCGACGGCGGCGATGTCGACCACCTCGAGGGTCGGGTTGGTCGGGCTCTCGAGGAAGAAGGCCTTGGTGTTCGGCCGGACCGCGGCTTCCCAGGCGGCGAGGTCGCGCCCGTCGACCAGGGTGCATTCGACGCCGAAGCGCGGACAGAGGTCCTCGACGATGTAGCGGCACGAGCCGAACAGGGCGCGGGCGGCGACGACGTGGTCGCCGGCCGAAACCTGCGACAGGATCGCGGCGGTGACCGCGGCCATGCCGGTGGCGGTGGCGCGCGCCACCTCGGCGCCCTCGAGGATCGCCATGCGCTCCTCGAACATGGTCACGGTCGGGTTGGAGAAGCGCGAATACTGGTAGCCCGGGCTCTTGTTGAGGAAGCGCGCCTCGGCCTCCTCGGCGCTGGCGTAGACATAGCCCTGGGTCAGGAACAGCGCCTCCGACGTCTCGCCGAAGGCCGATCGCATCGTGCCGCCGTGCACCAGGGCAGTGTCGGGATGCCAGCGGCGTGCGTCGTTCGTCATGGGTCCGGTCCTCGCGGCAGGTCCGCCGGAAACGAAAAACCCGGCGGGCGGATGTGCCGAGCCGGGTGCGAAGGAGATCGCGTCGTCCGTCCCGGCCTTTTAGCGACGTTGTTTAGCGTGGCGGCAAGCCGGCCGGCTCAAAGAACCACGTGGGCGAGGGGATAGGGGAAAAGCGCGGGGCGGTCAAGGTGGTGGCAGGGCCGCGGCGGGGTGGGCGTGTGGGCGCGCGGAGGATCGGGCTCACGGTGGTCGGATCGAGGCCGCGAAGGCGCGGCTTCTACCCTCCCCCTCGTGGGGAGGGTCGACGGCCGTGAGGCCGGCGGGGTGGGGTAGCGCCGAGGTTCGGGGGCCGGGCGATCGCGCCGGAGGCGTCGCGCTCGTGCGGGCGTGCATCCCGCAGACGTCGCGCCACCCCACCCCGGCGCTACCGCGCCGACCCTCCCCACGAGGGGGAGGGTAGATCGTCGGCCTTCGTCGGCGGGGGCGGCCCCCTCTCCTTGTCCCTCGCCCTCCAGGGGGGAGGGGATGCAGCGGGCCTTGCGTTGGAGTGGGGTTTCTTCCTTCCACTAACAGTCAATCTGTTATTCCATAGCAAGTCGTTAGATTTGCATTGTATCAATTCTGTGAAACTGCATTCAAAGACCAAAATAGTGATGAAAATAGTATTCTATTTTTAACTGATTGATCCTCTGTTTCATGTTTTAAGATTTGAGATATGTATGATTCCTCGTGTTGAATGTTGTGCATATAAATCTCGATTTCGAGACAGGGATTTGATTGGGAATTGCGAAGGATTTTGTTCAGGTGACCGACAATTGTCGCAAAACAAAAGTCGGTACCTAGGAAACATAGGCGTAATATCACCACAAATGCACGAATGAAAATTCTTGGAAATCGGTGATTAGCTCGAATAAAACCCAGTTACAAGATAAAATTTCACGAAATGGTTGCAATTAAAGCCGCGATAGCTATCGCAGTGCCAATTATCCACTGCCACTGATTAAGCCAAAAGGTAACGACTACCCTTGCCGCCTTGGCTGTCCAATGCCGCTCATGATCTCCGCCGAAGACAAACACGTTTGAATCGCGCGGGTTAAAATACGGCTTCCACTCGCCCTGATACCACTTTGCAATGGCATCAATCGCCCGCTTGAGCATCGCAAACCCCACCTGTACCTGCTGGCTCGCAATTGTCTCGCATTGTAGCGAGACGGTGTCCACCGATGGCGGATTTCTGGCCTTCTGGTGCCTCGCAGTGTCACGCAACGCCACTCATGAAACGGCAGAGAACCCGTAGTGTTGCTGCCTCGTCCATGCCACTCCCTCAACCGGCCCCGTCCGGGGGGAGGGGCCGCGGTCGAGGGGAAAGCGCGCGGGCGTCGGGTGAGATTTGTCCGGTCCGCCGTCTCGACATTCCACCTCCCTGGCGTCCACACGAAGGCACCGCCGGGAACGGCTTCGCCGCGACGCTCCCGAGGGCGGCGCCGCGACCCGCTGCGGCTCGCCGCCTCGGCAAGAGGTCGTATCCTTCCGCCCCTGGACAATCGGCATTCGCGATAGTTCAATCGTTTCAGTCGATGGCTGCGCCGGGAGGGTGCCATGGTGGACGTCGGGGGGACGGCGGTGCCGTATCGGCCGCCGGTGGTGAGGGCGGTGACGGGGGCGGACATCCGGGCGGCGCTGGTCGCGGGGCTCGACGACTTCCGCGCGGCGCCGGCCTACGGGCTGTTCTTCGGGGCGGTCTACGCCCTCGGCGGCGTCCTGCTGGTGGCGGCGGTGACGGTGCTGCACATGCCCTGGCTCGGCTATCCCCTGGCGGCGGGCTTCGCGCTGGTCGGGCCGTTCGTGGCGGTCGGGCTCTACGAGGTCAGCCGGCGGATCGAGGCGGCGGCGCCGCTCTCGTGGGCCGGCGTGCTCGGCGCGGTCTGGGCGCAGCGCGGGCGGGAGTTCTCCTGGCTCGCCTTCGTGACGCTGTTCGTGTTCCTGATCTGGATGTACCAGGTCCGCCTGCTGCTGGCGCTCTTCCTCGGCTTCAAGTCCTTCGCCAGCTTCGCCGGCTTCCTGACGGTGATCTTCACCACGCCCGAGGGCCTGATGTTCCTCGCGGTCGGCCACGTCGTCGGCGCCGCGCTGTCGATCGCGGTGTTCTCGCTGACGGTGGTGTCCTTCCCGCTGCTGCTCGACCGCGACGTCGACTTCGTCACCGCCATGATCACCAGCGTCAAGGCGGTGGTGACCAGCCCGGGGCCGATGCTCGGCTGGGCCGCCGTGGTGGTGGTCTCGCTGATCCTGGCGGCGATCCCGATGTTCCTAGGCCTCGTGATCGTGCTGCCGGTGCTCGGCCACACCACCTGGCACCTCTACCGCCGTCTGGTCGCGCCCGAGCAAGGATGACGGCGGCGCCGTCTTCACACCGCCACGCCGGCGTGGTCGGATCGCCGGGTGGTGCGGTGACGGGAGATGCCGGGCATGGACTGGTGGCGGCCGGTCGACCTCTATTGCGAGCGGCTCGGGCCGGACTTCTGGGCCGAACCGGTCAACGCGCTGACCAACCTCGCCTTCGTCGCGGCCGGCCTCTACGGACTGGCGCGGGCGGTGCGGGCCGGGGCGGACGGGCTGGTCAGGCTGCTCTGCCTGTGGGTGGTGGCGATCGGGGTCGGCTCCTTCCTGTTCCACACCGTGGCGACGCCCTGGGCGGGCCTCGCCGACACGCTGCCGATCTGGAGTTTCGTCGCCGTCTACGTGCCCTTCGCGCTCCGCCGCTTCCTCGGCCTGACGCCGGGAAGGGTCGTCCTGGTGCTGGCGATCGGCGTCGCGGTCGTGGCGGCCGTGGTGGCGGCGCTGCCGCCGTGGGCGTCGGCGGCGAGCAACGGCACGGTGCAATACCTCCCGGCGGTGCTCGCGCTCGGCGCCTTCACCGTGGAACTCGCCCGCCGCGGCCATCCGGCGGGGCGCCCGGTGGCGGCCGCGGCGGCGGTGTTCGTGCCGTCGCTGGCGGCGCGCACGGCCGACATGGCGGTCTGCGCCGCGCTGCCGCTCGGCACCCACTTCCTCTGGCACCTCCTCAACGCCGCCATGCTGGCGCTGCTGCTCGTCGCGGCGGTCGACCACGGCACGCGGGCGCCCGTGGGAAAGTGATCACCCCTCCGCCGGCAACAGGGCGGTGAGCGTCTCGATGCCGTCGGCCTCGGCGGGCTTCTTGTCCCAGCGCAGCCGGGCGATCCGGGGGAAGCGCATCGCGAGGCCGGAGCGGTGGCGCGCCGAGCGGGCGAGGCCCTCGAAGGCGACCTGGAGCACGAGGCCGGCGGTCTCCTCGTGCACCACCTCGCGGACCGGGCCGAAGCGGGCGACGGTGTTCTGGCGCACGAAGCGGTCGATCTCCTTCAGCTCCTCGTCGGTGAAGCCGAAATAGGCCTTGCCGACCGGCACCAGCTCGCGGCCTTCCGGCCCGGCGCGCCAGACGCCGAATGTGTAGTCGGAATAGAAGGACGAGCGCTTGCCGTGGCCGCGCTGGGCGTACATCAGCACGGCGTCGACCTCGAAGGGATCGCGCTTCCACTTGAACCACTCGCCGCGGACCCGGCCGGGCAGGTAGGGCGCGGCGGCGCGCTTGATCATCACGCCCTCGACCGCGTCGGCGTCGGCCCCGGCGCCGTGGCCGGCGGGATCGGCGCGGGCGGCGGCAAGGTCGTCCCAGGTCGCGAACGGGACCAGCGGGGAGAGGTCGATCATCGGGTCGGCGAGCCGGGCGACCAGCGCCTCCAGACGGGCGCGGCGCTCGGTGAAGGGCAGCGGTCGGAGATCCTCGCCGCCCTCGGCGAGGAGGTCGTAGGCGCGGATGCCGGCGGGCATCTCGGAAAGCAGCTTCGGCGTCACGCTCTTGCGGTTGAGGCGCTGCTGCAGGGTGGCGAAGGGCTGGACGCGGCCGTCCTGGAGGATCAGCAGCTCGCCGTCGATCGCGCCGTCGAAGCCGAGCCGCTCGACCACGTCCGGGAAGGCGGCCGAGACGTCGTCGCCCGAGCGCGAGAACAGCCGGGCGATCCGCCGGCCGTCGCGGCCGCGGCCGGCGGCGGCCTGGACGCGGATGCCGTCCCACTTCCACTCGGCGCGGAAGAGGGCGGGGTCGAGGCCCTCCGTGTCGCGTGGCTCCAGCGGGTGGGCGAGCATCGGCGTTCGGAACGGCGCGGCGTCGACGGCGTCGGGCCGGTCGGCGCGGCCCTCGAGCCAGGCGAACAGGGCCTCGTAGGGCGGTGCGAGGCCGTGCCAGACCTCCTCGACCTCGTCGGCCTCGCGGCCGCCGAGCCGGGCGAGCGCGGTCTTGGCGAGCCGGGCCGACACGCCGATCCGGAGGCCGCCGGTGACGAGCTTCAGGAGGGCGAAGCGGCCGGCCTCGTCGAGGAGGTCGAGCCAGCGCGAAAGCAGCCGCGGGATCTCCGTGCGCGAGGCCGTCGCCAGCGCGCCGACCACCTCGGCGAGCGCCGGCGGCGGTTCGTTCGGCCGCGCCGCCGGCCCCGGCCACATCAGCGCGACGGTCTCGGAGAGGTCGCCGACATAGTCGTAGGAGAGGGCGAACAGCACCGGGTCGGTGCGCTCGGCGATCAGGGCGCGCACGAGGCCGGGCTTGGCGTTCGGCAGGTCGAGGCCGCCGGTGAGGGCGGCGAGGCCGAAGCCGCGGTCGGGATCGGGCGTCTCGCGCAGATAGCGCTCGACCAGCGCCAGCTTGGCGTTGCGCCGCGGCTCGTAGGCGAGGGCGTCGAGGAGGGCGGCGAAGCGGTTCACGGCGCCGGCTCCCCGCCGGCCGCGGACGCGTCCGGACCGGGCGCGGGGGACGCGGCGGGATCGGCGGCGGGCGCGGCGTCCTCCTCCTCGCCGTAGCCGATCAGGTGCAGCGGGCGGGCGCGGATGCCGTTCTCGCCGCACCAGTGCACCAGCGCCTCCTCCTGGCCGTGGGTGACCCAGACCTCCTCGGCCTCGGTGTCGAGGATGGTCTCGCAGAGGTCGTCCCAGTCGGCGTGGTCGGAGATCACCAGCGGCAGTTCGGCGCCGGCCTGACGGGCGCGGGCACGGATGCGCATCCAGCCGGAGGCGAAGGCGGTGACCGGGTCGGGAAAGCGCCGCGCCCAGGCGTCGCGGGTCGCCGACGGCGGGCAGATCACCAGCTTGCCGGCGAGGTCGGCCTTGTTCCGTCCGGTCGCCGGTTCGAGCGGGCCGAGCGGCACGCCGGCGGCCTCGTAGAAGCGGCAGAGCTTGTCGAGCGCGCCGTGGATCAGGATCGGCGCGTCGTGGCCGGCTTCGCGGGCGAGCGCGATCACCCGTTGCGCCTTGCCGAGCGAATAGGCGCCGACGAGATGGGCGCGCTCGGGGAAGAGCGCGAGGCTGGCGAGCAGTTTTCCGACCTCGCCGGCCGCGGGCGGGTGGCGGAACACCGGCAGCGCGAAGGTCGCCTCGGTGACGAAGGCGTCGCAGCGTACCGGCTCGAAGGCGGCACAGGTCGGGTCGCGTTCGCGCTTGTAGTCGCCGGAGATCACCACGCGGAAACCGCGCCATTCGATCAGCACCTGCGCCGAGCCGAGCACGTGGCCGGCCGGAAACAGCGTGACGTCGACCTCGCCGACGCGCACGGTCTCGCCGTAGGCGAGGGCGCGGCGGGACCCGCAGAAGCCCTCGCCGCAGCGGATCGCCATGATCGCCAGCGTCTCCTCGGTGGCGGCGACGACGCCGTGGCCGGGACGGGCGTGGTCGGAATGGCCGTGGGTGACGATCGCCCGGGCGACCGGGCGCATCGGATCGACGTGGAAGCCGCCGGGCTTGCAGTAGAGCCCGGCGGCGTCGAGGGAGAGGACGTCTTCGGCGCTGCGCATCGCCTGGAGATGTAGGGCATCGCCCCGGCCTCGCGAAGTGGGTGCGCTTCCGCTATCAAGGGGGAACGAGGGGCCGCCGGCCCCTGACGGCCTCCCTTCCCCGGCGGCCGCGACCGGGACCCGATACGCCGCGATGACCACTCCGCCCCCCGCCGACACCCAGCCCGCCGGCATCCTCCCCGCCCACCGGATCGAGGACCTGATCGCAAAGGGCGCGATCCAGGCCGGGCGCGACATCGTCGAGGGCCAGGTCCAGCCGGCGAGCCTCGACCTCCGGCTCGGCACGGTGGCGCACCGGCTGCGCGCGAGCTTCCTGCCCGGGCCGCATTCCACCGTCGCCGACAAGCTCGAGCGGCTGAAGCTGCACACCATCGACCTCACCGAGGGCGCGGTGCTCGAGACCGGCTGCGTCTATCTGGTGCCGGTGCTGGAGCGGCTGGCGCTGCCGGCCGACGTCTCGGCCTCGGCCAACCCGAAGAGCTCGACCGGCCGGCTCGACGTCTTCACCCGGGTGATCACCGACCACGGCGCCGGCTTCGACAGCGTCGCCCACGGCTATCGCGGCCCGCTCTGGGTCGAGGTCAGCCCGCGCACCTTCCCGGTGCTGGTGCGCACGGGGTCGCGGCTGTCGCAGATCCGCTTCCGCATGGGCGACGCCCGCCTCACCGACGACGAACTCGCCGCCCTGCACGCCCGCGCCCGGCTGGTCGACGCCGACCCCGCGACCTTCGAGAACGGCCTGACGCTGTCGATCGACCTGCGCCGCGAGGGCCCCGGCGCGCTGATCGGCTACCGCGCCAAGCGCCACACCGGCGTCGTCGACGTCGACGCCCGCGGCGCCGTCGACGCGCTCGACTTCTGGGAGCCGATCCACGCCCGCGGCGAGGCCTCGCTGATCCTCGACCCCGACGAGTTCTACATCCTCGCCTCGCGCGAGGCGGTGCACGTGCCGCCGGAGACGGCGGCCGAGATGGTGGCGATCGACCCGCTGGTCGGCGAATTCCGCGTCCACTACGCCGGCTTCTTCGACCCCGGCTTCGGCCACGCCGCAGCCGGCGGCCGCGGCGCCCGCGCCGTGCTCGAGGTCCGGAGCCGCGAGGTGCCCTTCATCCTCGACCACGGCCAGACCATCGGCCGCCTCGTCTACGAGCGCATGACCGAGATCCCGACGATGCTCTACGGCCAAGGCATCGGCTCCAACTACCAGGCCCAGGGCCTGAAGCTGTCGAAGCACTTCCGCTGAGGGGGGGATCGGCGCCGTCGGGCTCAGCGGTAGGCGCGCAGGTACCAGGTCTCGAAGGCGAGCTTCAGCCAGTGGAACAGCCGCGACCGCGGCAGCACGAGGTTGCGGGTCTCGCTGCGGTAGACCAGCATGCCGGTGGTCAGCGCGTCGACGATGCAGATCAGCTCGGCCTTGAAGCGCGTGGTCGGTGCGGCGCCCTTCAGGACGGCGGCGACGTTGGCCGCGACGGCCTCGGCGTGGAGGTCGGCCTGATGGCCCTGCTTGGGCAGCCAGTCCGGACCCGGATGGCTGCCGACGTCGCCGACCACCCAGACGTTCGGCCGGTCCGGCACCCGGCACGCGGCGTCGGCGACCACCATGCCGCCCGGCGACAGCGGCAGATCGGTGGCGCCGAGCCAGACCGGCCCGGTCAGGCCGGGCATGAACAGGATCATGTCGGCGTCGATCGCGCCGTCCTCGGTGACGACCCGGTTCTCCTCGAAGCGGACCAGCTTGTGGCCGAGACGGGTCTCGATCTCCCGCCGCGCCATCTCGGCGAGCAGGCCGTCGACCGCCCGCGCGCCGAGCCGGGCGCCAGGGCGCTCGGCGGGGCTGAAGAACACCAGCCGGAAGCGGTCGCGCCGGCCTTGGCGCCGCAGCAGTTCGTCGAGGATGAACAGATACTCGAACATCGGCCCGCCGCGCATGGCGCCCTGCTCGGCCGGGTTGGTGGCGAAGCCGATCGCGACGGTGCCGCCGTCGAGGCCGCGGAGCCGGGTGTCGACCGCCTCGGCGGCCGAGAGACCGTCGCAGGGCACGATGGCGTGCTCGATGCCCGGCAGCTTGCGCAGGAAGCGGGCGCCGGAGGCGATCACCAGATGGTCGTTGCGGTATTCGCCGGCGTCGGTGAGCACGGTGCGGCCGCCGTCGGCGAGGCCGGTGACCGAGGCCGCGACGTGGCGGACCCTGTGGCGCGCGAAGAAGGCGCCGAGGTCGACGGTGAGATCGGCGCGCCGCCGCCCGCCCGAGGGGATCCAGATGCTGCTCGGCAGATAGTGCAGTTCCGGGCGCGGCGAGATCACGGTGATCGGGTCGGAGACGCCGCGCCGACGCAACGCGCGGACGGTGGTCAGGCCCCCGAAACCCGAGCCGATGATGGTGATCTCCGCCATGTCGTCGTCCCTCCGTCGCCCGCACGGACCCGGTCGGCCGCGCTACCGGGGAGACCGCTTCATATCATTGAATTAGAGAATACTAATATTAAGGGCGATCACGAATGCGTGCGCGGGGGAGGCCGAGAGGGCGGTGCGGGGCGGGAAGGGACGATCCGGCGGGGAACGGAAGCGGGCCCGGCGGGGGTGGCCGAACAGTGTGGCGGAGGCAGAGGCCGCGGGGGCCGTCCGGGCCTCGGGCGTGGGGCACGCGGGGATCCGGCGGCGGACGGACGGCCGGTCGGTACAGCCTGCGCGGCAGTCCCGGAGCCGGCTCAGTATCCGCAGCGCAGGCCGACGCGGACACGCCAGCGCGCCGGGCCGTTCTCGGCGTAGGACCAGGTGAAGCGGCCGGGCAGCATCGCCTCGAGCAGGTGCCAGACGTCGATCGGATCCTCCTCGGCGACCAGTTCCAGCGCGCCGCCGGACCGCATCTCGCCGACCGCGCCGGCGATCATCGCCTTCCAGAACGACGGCGGGATGTTGCCGATGTCCACGGACCGGACCCGTGGTCCGTCCTCGGCGAGGGGCGCGGGCATCGCGGCGGGTCTCCTTCGGGGCAGTGCGCGTGACGGGACCATGACGCCTCCGCCGCCGCGCATCCTTGCGGAATCGCAAATTCGGCGCGCTGTCGCCCCGGACTTTCGGAGGAGAGGGGGTGGGGCGATGGGGCGGCGGGGCGCACTCGCGGTGCGTCGGGACCAGGAACGCGAGGGCACGGCGTCGGCGGGGAGGACGCCCCGACCGGCGGGGTGGTCTCGTCGTCAAACGGCCCGGCGCAGGGCGTCGGCGCCACCCCACCCCGCCGGCCTCTCGGCCGTCGACCCTTCCCACGAGTGGAAGGATGAACGGCGGCTTCGAGCGATCGCCCGCGCCGCGCCGATCCGTCTTGACATCCGCTGCCCGGCCCTGCGATCAAGGATGCCGACGCGGGTGTAGCTCAATGGTAGAGCGAGAGCTTCCCAAGCTCCAGACGAGGGTTCGATTCCCTTCACCCGCTCCAGTCTCCCGGGTTCGGCCTCGCCGTGACGTGGCATCGTCTCGCTGCATTCTTGTCGTCGGTTGCCCGCCGGCCGACGCGCGAGCGCGCCGGGCAGGCCCGCGTCGGCGCACACGGGCCTGACGTGGACTGTCGTATCCTGAGCCACCAGGGAACGGCCGACCTCCGGTTCGGGATGACCCATGACGAGGTTCGTATCGCACTGGGGGCCTCGCGGACGAAGTTCAAGCGCTCGCCGTCGTCGGAGAAGCCGGCCGACGACCTCTACAAAGAGGCCGGGTTGTTCTGCTACTACGACAGGGACGGAAAGCTGGAGGCGATCGAGTTCTTCCGGCCGGCCACACCGGAGATCGCGGGCATCGCCTTGTTCGACGTCGACCTGTCGACCGCCCGGACCGTCGTATCTCGCCTGGACCCGAATCTGGAGGTCGATTCCGCCGGCTTCACGTCCCGTCTGCTGGGTGTCGGGGTGTACGCGCCGCTGGCGAAGGACGACGAGACCGCGCCGATCGAGGGTGTGATCGCCTTTCGGCCGGGATATTATGACGACTAGCGGCCCGGGCCTGCTGTGGCCGGATGGTTTCCCGAGTCCAATTGTGGTCGGGGACGGGGATTCCTTATCGTTGAGGCCGTCGAAGAGGCCGTGTTCGGGTTTTTCGTGGTGCTCGACGGAGACAAGGTCATCGACAACGACGGTGGGCGTTTCGAACTGACGTACATCTCGGATCGGCGGGTGCTGCTGAACGACGTCGAAAAGATTTGTCTGCACGACATATTCAACGCCAAATGACGAGACACGGCGTCCGTCGGGTGTGCCGCCCGCCTTGGACGGCCGCTATCCCCTCCTCCGCTTCCGCCTCTTCCCTTTTCCCTTCCTCCCCTTGCGCGCCTCGAAGGCCGTGTGCGGGGTCTTGGCCCAGAAGTGCGGGCGGCGGACGAGGTCGACGAGGGCGGTCCAGGAAGCGGCGGAGGTGAGGAGCCAGTAGAGCGGCAGGGCGAAGGCCCAGGGCACGAGATGGCGCCGCTCGGTGCGGCGGAGGACGGCGAGGGCGAGCGCGACGTTGCCGGCGTAGCCGGCGACGACGCCGGTGGCCGCGGCGACCACGACGACGTCGCCGAGGAAGCCGCGGTCGGCGTCGAAGCTGCGCAGGCCGGAGAGGTGCAGGCCGACCAGGATCAGTCCGGCCGGGTGCAGAAGGCCGGCGAGCACGGTGGCGGCGAAATGGACCTGGAGCGCGGCGAAGCCGCCGGGGCCGATCTCGCGATAGAGCGTCGCCGGCCGCCGCATCGCCACCAGCCAGGTCGCGACCCAGCCCTTGATCCAGCGCACCCGCTGCGGCAGCCAGACCGAGAGCCGCGCCGGCGCCTCCTCGCGGGTGAAGCTGTCGACGACGTCGGCCGTGAAGCCGAAGCGGGCGAGGCGCAGGCCGAGGTCGGCGTCCTCGGTGACGTTCCAGGGATCCCAGCCGCCGCAGGCGTCGAGCGCCACCCGCTTGAAATGGTTCGAGGTTCCCCCGAGCGGCAGCGGCAGTCGGTTGTGGCCGAGCCAGGGCAGCAGGCCGTCGAACAGGCAGGCGTACTCGATCGCGAACAGCCGCTGCAGCGCCACCTCGGTGCGGTCGATCACGAGGCGCGCCTGGACGCAGGCGAGATGGTCCGGTCCGCGCGCGAAAGCGGCGGCGGCGGCGCGCAACTGGCCGGGGTCCGGCCGGTCCTCGGCGTCGTAGACGGTGACGAGGTCGCCGCGCGAGAAGGCGAGGGCGTAGGCGAGCGCCCGCGGCTTGGTGCGCGGCCGCCCGTCCGGCACGGCGACGACGCGGAAGCCGCGCCGGCCGGCGACGGCGCGCTCGGCCGCGGCGAGCGTGCCGGCGTCGCCGGCCTCGATCACCAGCACGACCTCGCGCCGCGCGGGCGGATAGTCGAGCGCGGCGAGGGCGGCGACCAGGGTCTCGACCATCGCCTCCTCGCGATGCAGGGCGGCGAGGACGGTGTAGGCCGGCAACTCGTCGTCGGCGAGCGGGGCGACGCTGCGCGGCGGCGGCGCCTCGACGGTGGCGAGCAGGCGGACCCAGCCGCAGCCGAGGAAGGCGAAGGCCGAGATCGCGAACACCGCGAGGCCGGCGCCGGGCAGGAGGTCGAAGGCGCCGAGCAGCAGCAGGGCGGCGCCGCCGAGCAGGGCGGTGGCCTGCGGCCGGGAGGGGATCCGCGCTGCCGACAGGGCGGGGTCGAGCCGCTCCAGCCGGCCGGTGGTCTCGGCGATCACGGTCGCGGCGATCGCGGCGCGCAGCGCCCGCTCGAGCCGGCGCCGGGTCGTGACCACGACCGGACGGGCGGTGGCGGCGCCGTCGAGGCGCAGCCGGGCCGGATCGTCGCCCGGACCGAACGCCACCGCGGTGCGGCGCGCACCGCCGATCCGGACGCGGGCCGCCCCGAGGCCCGCCGCCATCCGCGGCCGCAGGCCGGCGGGCGCCTCGATCTCCGCGACCTCGTCGACGCGCACGAAGGGCAGGCCGGCCCGCTCGGCCGCGAGCGCGGCGAGCACGTCCTCGCCGTCGGGGCGGCCGCGGGCGAGGACCGCGACCGGATCGGCCTCGCGGGCGGCGCGGACGACCGCGTCCGGCCCGAACGGCCCGGGATCCCAGGCCTTCGCGGCGCCGGCGAGGGCGGGGTCGACGAGCACCCGGCCGGCGAGCCGCGGCTCGCGCGCGATCAGCGCGGCGATCTCCGCGGCGGCGGCTATCTCCGGCGCGAGCGCGATCAGGGTGCGACGCCCGCGGTCCGAGGTGCCGGCGACGGCGAGCGGCAGCGGCACCGCGACGGTGTCGAGCAGGTGCACCAGCGCCGGCGTCGCGACGACGGGAGCGAATCCTTGCGCCGCGTCGCGCCGGTCGGCAACGTCGTGGGGGACCGTCGTTCCGGATACGGCGGAAGCGTCCACGGGCAGGCCAACTCGCGGATGCGGATCGGGGATGCGCTCGCAACCATGTTACAGCTCAAAGTTATCTTGTCCATGGCGGCGATGGTGCTCGGCTCGGTTGTTCTCGCGAGGGCCGCGACGGCGACCGAGCCGTCGTCGTTGCAGGCACCGCCGCGCTTCGTGCCGCCGCGGGCCGGCACGGCTCCGGTGGAGAGCCCGGGCGCGATCCGCTTCGTCACCACCGACGACTTCCCGCCCTTCGGCTTCGTCGACGGCGCCGGGACGCTGACCGGCTTCGACGTCGAACTGGCGCGCGCGCTTTGCCGCCGGCTCGCGGTGCCCTGCACGATCCAGGTCCGGCCGTTCCCGCTGCTCGTCGACGCGCTGGTGACCAACACCGCCGACGCCGCGCTCGGCGGTGTGCGCGACACCCCGCGGCTCCGCCGCTTCGCCGCGCACACCGCGAGCTACCTGCGCCTGCCCGCCCGCTTCGTGACGCGGCGCGCCGACGTGGTCGACGCCCGGCCGGAGACGCTGGCGGGGCGCGCCGTCGCGGTGGCGCGCGAGACCCGCACCGCCGACTTCCTGGTGGACTTCTTTCCCGAGACGAAGCGAATCGAAGTGGAGGACGACGCCGCCGCGCTGGCGGCGGTGAAGGAGGGCCGTGCCGACGCCGCCTTCGTCGGCGCGCTCGGCGCCTCGTTCTGGCTGGCCGGGCCGGCGAGCGCCGACTGCTGCGCCTTCGCCGGCGGCGCCTGGACCGAGCCGGCCTATTTCGGCGCCGGCCCGTCGATCGCCGTCCGTGCCGACGACGGCCGCCTGCGCGCCGCCCTCGACGACGCCCTGCGCGGCCTCGACGCCGACGGCACGCTGGCCGACCTGACGCTGCGCTTCTTCCCGGTCGGGCTCTACTGAGCCCCGGCCACGGTCTCGGCGGGCGCGGTCGCGAGGATGGCGGCGACGAATGCGTCGACCGCGTCGTCGAGGCGGCCGCCGTTGTCGACGGCGACGACGTCGTCGCCCCGGACCGGGACCGCCGCCGCGGCGAGCCGCCGCTCGATGGCGTCGGAATCCTCGCGGCCGCGGGCGGCGAGGCGGGCGCGCAGCACCGCGGTCGGGCAGGTGACGGCGACGACGGTCAGCGCCGGGAACACCGCGCGCGCCCGGTCGAGCGCGCCGCGCGACAGGTTGGCGACCACGATCCGGCCAGCGGCGACGTCGGCGACCGCCCGCGCGGGGATGCCGTAGAAGAGCCCGTGGGCGCCCCAGTGCAGCGCGAAGGCGCCGGCCGCGATCGCGGCGGGGAAGCAGGCGGCGTCGAGCGTGTCGTGGTCCTCGTTGCCGCCGTCGGCGCGGCTGACGACGCGGCGGACGAAGACGACGCGGTCGTCGCCCGCGAGGCGTGACCGCGCCGCGGCGATCAGCGTGTCCTTGCCGGCCCCGGACGGGCCGACGACGGCGACGAAGCGGCCGGTCACGACACCCGTCTCCCCTGGCGCCAGACCGCGCGCACCAGCGGCACCTCGTGGTCGGTGCGGACGCGGACGAGGTCGCCGCGCCGGCCGGGCTCGATCACGCCGCGGTCGTGGAGGCCGGCGGCGGCGGCGGGGTTGCGGGTGACGGTGGCGATCGCCGCCGGCAGCGACAGCACGCCGTCCTCGGCCGCCATGAAGGCGGCGTGGATCAGCGAGAACGGCACGTAGTCCGACGACAGGATGTCGAGGAGGCCGGCCTCGATCAGCGAACGCGCCGAGACGTTGCCGCTGTGCGAACCACCGCGCACGTAGTTGGGCGCGCCCATCAGGATCTTCAGGCCGGCGGCGTGGGCGGCCTCCGCGGCCTCGCGCGTGGTCGGGAACTCGGCGAGCGACACGCCGTGGTCGACGCTCTCGGCGACATGGGCGGCGGTGGCGTCGTCGTGCGAGGCGATCACGATGCCGGCGGCGCGGCAGCGCTCGGCGATGGCGCGCCGGTGCGGTTCGGCGTGGATCTCCGACAGCCGCCGCCGCTCGGCGATCATCGCCTGATAGGCCGTCTCGGTCATCCCGGTCTTGCCCATGTAGTAGACGCGGTGATGGTCGAGCGAGACGAACTGGCGTTGGCCGGGGGTGTGGTCCATCAGCGAGGCGAGGCGGACGCGGTCGTCGCCCTCGAACAGGGCGAAGGCCTCGAGCGCGTCCGGCGCCGACACCTCGCAGCGCAGGTGGATGAAGTGGTCGGCGCGCAGCCGGTCGGCGGCGACGCCGGCCTCGATGGCGTCGGCGAGCCGGCGCATGTCGGCGCTCTCGAGCTCGTCGTCGGGGCCGCGGCCGCAGCGCAGCGCGTCGAACACCGTGGTGATGCCGGAGGCGGCGACCTGGGCGTCGTGGGCCTGCACCGAGGCGAGCGGGTTCCAGCGCACCTTCGGCCGCGGCGCGTAGTGGTTCTCGAGGTGGTCGGTGTGCAGCTCGACGATGCCGGGCACGACGTGGTCGCCGTCGAGGTCCTCGCCGAGGGCGGAGACGCCCTCGTCGACCGCGGCGACGACGCCGTCGCGCACCACGACGGTGCCGTGGACGACGCGGTCGGCGAGCACGATGCGCGCGTTGGTGAGGATCAGGTCGGCGGTCATGTCGGCTCCGGTCAGGCGTCGGCGAGACGCCGGGTCTCCAGCACGGCGAAGGGCGCGCCGGGCGCGGGCTCGGCGAACAGGGCGAGGGTGTCGATCGCGATCGGCTCGGCGACGGCGGCGGCGAAATGCGCCTTGGCGGCGGTTTCCAGCCGGTCGGCCTCTTCGCCGGCGACGCGCCCGGTCAGCGTCATGTGGAAGCGGAACTCGTCGAAGACGTAAGGATAGCCCCAGGCGGCGAGCAGTTCGTCCTGGCGCGCCGAGAGTCCGGCGCGGCGGCGCCGGGCGATCTCGTCGGCTGAGGCGGGGGCGCGGAAGGCGTCGAAGGCGCTGACGCAGGCGCCGGCGAGGCCGTCGAGGTCGAGCGTCTCGACGACGGGCGTCAGCGCGAGGAAGCCGTCGACGCGGGCGACGGCGAGGTCGAGCGCGATCGCGGGGCGGACGGCGGCGAAGTCGCGGAAGGCGGCGCGGAGGTCGGCCTCGCGCCGGCCCGGCGCCAGCGCGAAGGGCGGCTTCAGCGTGGCGTGCCAGCCGTAGCGGCGCGGCTCGGCGGTCACGGTGGCGAAGCGGTCGGGATCGACGCCCTCGACCGCGGGCAGCGGGCGGTCGGTGCCGGCGTGGGCGCAGCGGCCGAGCCAGTCGGCGCCCGCCTCGGCGAGCGCGCTGCCGGGCGGGGGGGCGAAGTAGACGGCGTAACGCATGGCGGACCCGGATTCCTGTCGAGGGCCCGGCACCGGCACCCCGCGTCCCGCACGCGCGTCCGGTGGGGCGGCCACCTGGAAACGGCCGCGGACCCTCCTCGTCCCGCAAGCCCATGACCGATCGGCGTGACCGCAAGATGACGGATCGCCGAACGTGTCGCCATGCTAGCGCGCGGCCGGCCGGCGATGAAGCCTCGGAAGGTGGGGCGATACGGAAGGAGGGGGTGGTGGCGGCGAATCGTGCGCGCCGTCCGGTCGGCCGTCACGGAGGCGCGCCGGTCCGCGGTGCCCGTCGCCGCGTGCTTTCGGCACGCTCTTCTCGACAGCGCGGCGGCTGCCGGCTTAGCCTTGCCGGATCGGTCCAACCGGCCGCGCGCCGCGGCGATTCGGAACGCTGTGCCGGCGCGGGGGCGGACCCGCATTTCGCGCAGGCCTCGCTTCCGGGAACCCCATCATGTCCGACTGGCTCGTCTCCCTCGCCGCCGCTCGCGAGGCCCTGTTCGAGGCCGATCATCCCTTCGCGGTGCTGATGAAGGCCGGCACCATGTCGGTCGAACTCTATTCGCCGGTCGGCACCGACGAGCAGACCCCGCACGCCCAGGACGAGCTCTACGTGATCGTTCAGGGCACCGGCATGTTCAACCGCGCCGGCGAGCGCCGTCCGTTCCAGCCGAACGACGTCATCTTCGTGCCCGCCGGCATGGAACACCGCTTCGAGGGCTTCTCCGACGACTTCCAGACCTGGGTGATCTTCTGGGGGCCGAAGGGCGGGGAGGCGGCCGCGGGGTGAGCGGCCGCCGGATCGCGTCGCCCGACCCGCTCAGGAGCAGCCGAGCACGTTGAAGGTGAGGTTGTAGAGCAGGAACCAGCCGTTGCCGGTCATGTCGACGCGGATCGACTTCACCTCCACCGGCGGGAAGCGCACGAACAGCGGCGACGCCACCGTGCCTGCGCCGCCCGGCGAGAAGTCGCGGCCGACCGCGACACCGCGGAGATCGAGCAGCGTCACCGTCGTGCCGTCGGGCTTCTTGGCCGTGATGGCGACGCGCGAGCCGACGGTCGTCATGTCCGAGCCGGCCTGTCCGAGCGAGAAGCCGTAGAGGGTCGCCGGCTTTGTCAGGTTGCGCTGGACATAGGCCTTGCCGTTCTTCGCGTTGCTCCAGCGGCCGCCGAAGAAGGGGTCGCCGACGAGGGTGTGGGTGCTGTCGTAGAAGGTGGTGCCGGCGAGCGCCGGGCAGGGCGGCGCGGCCGACGCCGCGGTGGCCGCGACCACGAGGGCCGTCGACAGGACGGCGGCGATCATCGTCTTCATGGCAGGTCTCCCCCGCGGGAACCGGCCGGCGCCGGTGACGCCGGACCGTCCCACCGAAGAGGTGGGGCGTGCGCCGGTCCGGTGCGATCCGGATCTTCACCATTGCGAAACGATACGGGGTGAGCCCCTCAGCGCCGCCAGCGCCCGGCCTGCTCGTCGTCGGCGCTCTTCGCCGCGACCCAGCCGGCGTCGCCGCCTTCCGCGAGGTGTTCCTTCTTCCAGAACGGGGCGCGGGTCTTGAGGAAGTCCATCAGGAATTCGGCGGCGGCGAAGGCCGAGCCGCGGTGCGGCGAGGCGGTGGCGACGAGCACGATGCGGCCGCCGGGCGCGATGCGGCCGAAGCGGTGGATCACGGTGACAGCGGTGAGGTCGGGCCAGCGCAGGGCCGCCTCGGCGGCGACGCGGCCGATCTCGGCCTCGGCCATGCCGGGATAATGCTCGAGCTCGAGCGCGGCGAGCCGGCCACCCTCGTCGCGGCAGAGGCCGAGGAAGCTCGCGACCGCGCCGACGTCGCGCCGGCCGGCGTGGAGGCGCTCGATCTCGGCGCCGACGTCGAAGTCGTCGGCCTGGACGCGGACGTCGGGCACGGCGGGCATCGCCTCAGCCCCCGGTCATCGGCGGGAACAGCGCGATCTCGCGCGGGCTGCCGAGCGGCTCGTCGTGGGCGACGTGCATCTGGTCGAGCGCGACGCGGATCGCGGCGGGCTGCTCGAGGGCGTAGGCGAAGTTGTCGCCGCGGCCGGCGAGCCAGGCGACGAGGTCGCCGACGGTGCCGAGGTGCTCGGGCAGCTCCACCGTCTCGTCGGCGAAGCCGATCCGCTCGCGGACCCAGGCGAAGTAGACGAGGCGGACGGGGGCGGTCACCGGTTCTCCTCCACGAGATGGACCAGGGCGGCGCGGAAATAGTCGTAGCCGGTGTAGAGCGTCACCAGCGCCGCGGTCCACAGCAGCGTCAGCCCGACCTCGGTGGTGCCGGGCACCAGCTTGTCGCCGGCGGGACCGGCGAGCAGGAAGCCGATCGCCACCAGCTGCGCCGTGGTCTTCCACTTGGCGAGCCGGGTCACCGGCACGCTGACCTTCAGCTCGGCCAGGAATTCGCGCAGGCCCGAGACGAACACCTCGCGCATCAGGATGATCACCGCCGCCCACATCGACCAGCCGGCGATGGTGCCGGCGCCGGCGAGCACCAGCAGGCACACGGCCACCAGCAGCTTGTCGGCGATCGGGTCGAGCATCCGGCCGAGCGAGGACTGCTGCGCCCACAGCCGGGCGAGGTAGCCGTCGAAATAGTCGGTGATCGAGGCGAAGGCGAACAGGCCGAAGGCGAGCCAGCGCCCGCCGTCGCCCTCGAGATAGAACGAGGCCGCGACCAGCGGAACGGCGACGATCCGCAGGTAGGTCAGGATGTTCGGAAGCGAGAGGGCGGTCTGCATGGACACATGGTGATGGGCGGCCATGTCCGATCCATGACACGCGGCGGGATCGCTCCGCAAGGGCGGTGGACGAGAGGACGGCGCGAGGGCCGCCCGGCGGTTCAGGGGACGGAGGTCGGGCGGGAGGGATGCGCCGTCACAAGGGCGACATTCGGCCGGGCGCCCGGCGGCGGTGGAACGGCCCCGGCCGCCGCGGTGCAGGTCCGCCCGACGTCGCCACCGCGCTCGCTCCAGGTCTTCGGCGCCATGCCGGTCACGCGCAGGAATTCGCGGTTGAAGTTGGACTTGGTGCCGAAGCCGCTCGCCAGCATCGCCTCGGTGACGCCGTCGCCGGCGTCGAGGCGGGCGCAGGCGTGGCGGACGCGCCAGCCGTTGACGAGGCGCGAGACGTTCTCGCCGGTCGCCCGGTTGACCGCGGCAGAGACCTGCTTGGCCGGCAGCGTCAGCCGGCGCGCGAGTCGGGCGAGGGTGAGGTCGGGGTCGAGATAGAGCCGGGTCTCGGCCATCAGTGCGTCGATCCGCGCCATCAGAGCGGCGTCGGCGGCGGCGATCTCCGGGGCGGTGGCGGCGGGGACGGCGGTCTCGTCCTCCTCCTCGGCCGCGGCGGCCGGCGGCGCGGCGAGCACGCCGGAGAGGGTGAGGAGGCCGATGCCGAGGAGGTTGCCGACGGTGAGCACCACCACGATCCACGGCCGCAGCCAGTCCGCCCCCGCGCCCATCGCCGCGGCCATGGCGACGTCGCCGACGGCGGAGAACAGGAGCGCGCCGGCGATCGCCCGCCAGACGAGTCCGGGCCGCTCGCCGGTGGCGAGCGACAGCCGCGGCGTCGCGTCGGCGCCGGCCCGGAGCCGCCACAGCAGAGCGCCAGCGTAGACCACGAAGACGGTGGGGATCAGGACGTCGAGGAGGAGAGGGGCGGTCAGGGTCGTGAACAGGGTGAAGGCCGGCACGGCGGCGTGCCAGAGGTCGCGGCCGGGATCGAACGGGCGCACGGCGGTGACCTGGAAGACGATCCAGGCGAGCGGCGGGATCATCGCCGCCGTCACCGGCTGGATCGGCAGGAACACCCGGTAGGACAGGATCACCGCCTGGATCGCGATGGCGCCGAGGAGGACGGCGAAGGCGGCGGGGCGGTCGCGCAGCACCAGGATGCGGAGGGCGAGATAGCCGAACACGACGGCGACGAACATCGGGACGGGCAGGACCGGCATGGGGCTCCCTCGGGGTGGACGGCGCCAGAATGGTCCGACATCCGCTTCCGGGCGACCTCTTTCCGGTTCGAGGACGCGGCCGCGGCGGAAAACCTGCGATCGGAGCGGCACGGGCATCCCGCCCGACGGAACGAGACGCCGATGTTCGACCTCCTCCTCGCCGCCATCCGGGCGGTGCCGCCGCTCCTCTCCGCCGCCCTCGCGGCGGCCACCCCGCTCCACGCCGCCGACGCCGTGCCCGGCTACGACCGCTTCGACGTCGCGGCCGCGCACCGCTCCGGCCTCGTGGCCGCCTCGGTGTGGTATCCCGCCGGCCCCGGCGGCAACCCGGGCCTCGTCGGTGACAACGCCGTGTTCCGCGGCACCCGCGTCTCGGTCGGCGCGACGGTCGCCGGCGGGCGACACCCGCTGGTGGTGCTGTCGCACGGCTCCGGCGGCAACATGGACGGCCTCGGCTGGCTGTCGTCGGAACTGGCCGCGAAGGGCGTGATGGTGCTGGCGGTCAATCACCCCGGCAGCACGTCGGGCGACAGTTCGGCGCGCCGGTCGGTCGATCTCGCCTCCCGCGAGGCCGACCTCTCCGCCGCCCTCGACACGTTGCTCGCCGATCCCGCCTTCGGGCCGCACGTCGACCCCGCCGCGATCACCGCCGCGGGCTTCTCGCTCGGCGGCGCGACGGCGCTCAACCTCGCCGGCCTCGTCGCCGACCGCGACGCCTTCGCCGCCTATTGCGCCCGGATCGAGGGACCGCACGACTGCGGCTGGTTCGAGTCCGGCGGCGTCGATCCGGCCGCGCTGCCGCCGGCCTTCTCGGCGACGCGGGCCGACCCGCGGATCTCGGCGGTGGTCGCGGTCGACCCGGCCTTCGGCGACACCTACACGGCCGCGAGCATCGCCGCGTCCGGCCGGCCGATGCTGTTCCTGAACCTCGGCGAGGCCGACCGCTGGCGCGCGGTCGACGTCGGTCCGACCGGCAACCACCTCGTCGGCCGGGTGCCGGGGGCGTCCTACGCGGTGATCGCGCCGGCCTGGCACTTCTCCTTCCTCGGGATCTGCAAGCCCGAGGGCCGGCAGCGCCTGATCGAGGAGCGGGACGACCCGGTCTGCGACGATCCCGCCGGCTCCGACCGCGCCGACGTCCACCGCCGCGCGGTCGCGGCGATCCTCGCCTTCGTCGATCGCCACGGCAAGCCGGCGGCGTCGCAGTGACGCGGCGCGGGGGCGGCGGGCCTCACCCGCTCTCGTGGAAATAGTCGTAGATCGCCTTGGCGGTGGCGGCGGAGACGCCCGGCACCGCCTCGAGGTCGGAGAGGGCGGCGCGCTGGATCGCCTTCAGCGTGCCGAAATGGTTGAGCAGGGCGCGCTTGCGGGTCGGGCCGACGCCCGGGATCTCCTGCAGGCCGCCCTGGGTGATCTGCTTGCTGCGGCGGGCGCGGTGCGAGCCGATCGCGAAGCGGTGCGCCTCGTCGCGCAGGCGCTGGACGAAGTAGAGCACCGGGTCGCGGGTCGGCAGCATGAAGTCGGCCCGGCCGGGGACGAAGAAGCGCTCGCGGCCGGCGTCGCGGTCCGGGCCCTTGGCGACGCCGACCAGCGGCACGTCGACGAGGCCGATCTCGTCGAGGATCGCCTTGGCGGCCGAGAGCTGGCCGGCGCCGCCGTCGATCAGCACCAGGTCCGGCCAGGGGCCGAAGCCGTCCTCGTCGCGCGGGGCGGTCTCCTTGCTGCCGTGCTCCTTCATCAGCCGCGAGAAGCGCCGGGTCATCACCTCGCGCATCATGCCGAAGTCGTCGCCGGGCGTGATGTCGGCCCCGCGGATGTTGAACTTGCGGTAGTGGGTCTTCATGAAGCCGCCGGGCCCGGCGACGATCATCGCGCCGACCGGGTTGGTGCCCATGATGTGCGAGTTGTCGTAGACCTCGATCCGCCGCGGCGTGTCGGCGAGGCCGAACACCCGGCCGACGCCCTCCATCAGCTTCAGCTGCGAGGAGGAATCGGCGAGCCGGCGGGCGAGCGCCTCGCGGGCGTTCTGGACGGCGTGGTCGACGAGGTCCTTCTTCTCGCCGCGCCGGGGCTCGGCGACCTCGACGCGGTGGCCGGCCTTCTCGGAGAGGGCGCGGGCCATCAGCTCCATGTCCTCGAGCTCGTGGCTGACCAGCACCAGCCGCGGCACCGGCTTGTCGTCGTAGAACTGCGCCACGAAGGACGACAGCACCTCGCCGCCCTCGCTGCCGCCGGCCTTCGGGAAGAACGCGTGGTTGCCCCAGTTCTGGCCGGTGCGGAAGAAGAACACCTGGACGCAGGTCTGCCCGCCCTCCTGGTGGACGGCGAAGACGTCGGCCTCTTCGACGCCCTGCGGGTTGATGCCCTGGTGCGACTGCACGTGGCTGAGCGCGGCGAGACGGTCGCGGTAGACTGCGGCGCTCTCGAAGTCGAGGTCCTCGGCGGCGCGGTTCATGGCGGTGGCGAGCTCGTCCTTGACCGCCTGGCTGCGGCCGGACAGGAAGGCGTCGGCCTCGCGCACCAGTTCGGCGTAGTCGGCCGTGGCGATCTCGCCGGTGCAGGGGGCGGCGCAGCGCTTGATCTGGTGCAGCAGGCAAGGCCGCGTCCGCGTCTCGTAGACCGAGTCCGAGCAGGTGCGGATCAGGAACGCCTTCTGCAGCGCGTTGATGGTGCGCCCGACCGCACCCGCCGAGGCGAACGGACCGAAGTAGCGGCCCTTGCGGGTGCGGGCGCCGCGGTGCTTGACCAGCTGCGGCGCGGCGTGGTCCTCGGCGATCAGGATGTAGGGGAAGCTCTTGTCGTCGCGCAGCAGCACGTTGAAGCGCGGCCTGAGCTGCTTGATCAGGTTGGCCTCGAGCAGCAGCGCCTCGGTCTCGGTGGCGGTGCGCACGAATTCCATCGCCGCCGTCGCCTGCACCATGCGGATGATGCGGGTCGGCAGCTGGCCGAGGCGGACGTAGTTGGCGACGCGCTTCTTCAGGCTCTTGGCCTTGCCGACGTAGAGCACGTCGCCCTTGGCGTCGAGCATCCGGTAGACGCCCGGCGCGTTGGGCAGCACCTTCACCATGGCCGCGACCACCGCCGCGCCCTTGCGCGTCTCGCCGGAGTCGAGGTCGACCTCGGACCCCTCGGCCTCGTCGGTCGGCTCCAGCTCGAGGTCGGGCGTCGGGCCGGCCTCGTCGTCCTCGTCGGCGAGGGGGAGGAGCGCGGGATCGATCGGTGCGTCGGTGTCGCCGGAGGGGCCTGGGGTGTCTGTCATGTCGGTCCGAGGTGTTCGGGCGAGCCGTGGCACGTCCGTGCGTCAGCGGCTGTCCGGATCCCTCATATAGGCCGGTCCGCCGATTCCGGCGACCGTCGCGCGACCGGCCGGTCACGGCGGCTCGCCCGGCGGGCGAGGGGCGTGGCGCGCGACGATGCAGACGCGCCGATCTTGCCCGTTTCGCAGGCGGCGCGCGGCGGTGTTGGGAAAGAATTTACCAGCCCGGCCCAGGAATGGTCGAGAGGGGGGAGACGCCGAACGGCCGCCGCCGACGCCTGCGCAGCGTCGGTCGGAGGCGACGGCCGAGCGTGTCCCCGACGTGACCGATTTCCCGTGGCCACGCGGATTGGGGGCATCATGCTCGGCAGCCTGTTCGGTGCGAAGACCAAGCCCATCGACGACGACATCGGCGAACTCTGGGCGGTGCTCAGCCGCTATTGCGGCGTCGGCCTGTGGGACGCGAAGATCCACGCCGGCGACCCGATGCACGCCGAGAGCCGGTGGCGCTGGTCGGGCGAGTTCCGCCGCCTCTGCGGCTTCGCGCCCGACGACGTCGCGGGCTTCCCCGACAAGGTCGGCTCGTGGGCCGACCGGCTCCACCCGGAGGACGCCCCGAAGACCTTCGAGGCCTTCGGCGCCTGCCTCGCCGACCGCACCGGCAAGGTCGGCTACGACGTCACCTATCGCCTGAAGACCAAGGACGGCAGCTGGCGCTGGTTCCGCGCCATCGGCGGCGTCAAGCGCGGCGCCGGCGGCGTCGCCGAACGGGCCTGCGGCGCGCTCGTCGACGTCCACGACCAGACGCTGGCGATGGAGCGCGCGCGCCTCCTCGACGAGAACGCCGGCGTCGGCCTGTGGGACGCCACCCCGGTCGCCGGCGACGCCACGCACGCCGACGCCGCCTGGCGCTGGTCGGGCGAGTTCCGCCGCCTCTGCGGCTTCGCGCCCGACGACGTCCGCGGCTTCCCCGACAAGGTCGGCTCGTGGGCCGACCGGCTCCACCCGGAGGACGCCGGCAAGACCTTCGAGGCCTTCGGCGCCTGCCTCGCCGACCGCTCGGGCCGTACCGGCTACGACGCGGTCTACCGCCTGAAGGTCAAGAGCGGCGCCTACCGCTGGTTCCGCGCCGTCGGCGGCGTCTCCCGCGACGCCTCGGGCGTGCCGCTGCGGGTCTGCGGCTCGCTGATCGACGTGCACGAGCAGAAGACCGCCGAGCTGCAGTTCCTGGCGCAGTCGCGCCTGCAGGACGAGGTCGCCTCGATGGCCGACCACCTCTCGACCAGCGTGTCGGGCTCGGCCTCGGACGCGGCGGCCGGCGTGCGCGCCATCGCCGACAGTACCGAGCGGCTCGCCGCCTCGATCAACGAGATCTCCGACCGGGTCAACAATTCGGCGGCGGCCTCGGCCTCGGCCTCCGAGCAGGCGACGGTGACCGCCGACATCGTGCAGTCGCTGGTCGGCGCGGTCGGCCGGATCAGCGAGGTGCTGCAGCTGATCGACAGCATCGCCCAGCAGACCAACCTGCTCGCCCTCAACGCCACCATCGAGGCGGCCCGGGCCGGCGAACTCGGCAAGGGATTCGCCGTGGTCGCCAACGAGGTCAAGATGCTGGCGACCCAGTCGAGCCGGGCCACCAAGGAGATCGCCACCCAGATCCAGAACGTCGAGGCGGAGGCGACCAAGGCGGCCGAAGCGATCGGCAGCATCACCGGCGTGACGCGGCGCGCCCAGGACATCGCCGCCGAGATCGCCCGCGCCGTCGCCACCCAGGACGCCGCCACCCGCGAGATCGCCCATCGCACCACCGAGGTCGCCCGTCAGACCGGCGACGTCTCGCGCTCGATCCAGGCGATCACCGGCGAGATCCAGTCCAAGATCGCCGAGATCGACCGCAAGGTCGCCTGATCCCTGCCCGGTCCCGGCGTCGCGCTCGCGGGCGCGCGCCGGGGAGGGGATCTTCCCTCCTTCGCGAAGTCCCGACGAGTCGGGACTTCGCGAGGTTTCGGCCATTCGGCCGGCGCCCCGTCGGGCGCTTCTCGCGCGCAACGCTCCGACCACGGGTCGGAACTTTGCGCGCTCGGTGTCACTCCCCGACGCCGACCACGTCGGGGGTCTCCCAGGCGAGGTGCTGGCCGCCGTCGAGGGCGAGCATCTGGCCGGTGAAGCTCGGCGTCTCCAGCACGAAGCGGATCGCGGCGGTGACCTCGGCGAGGCCGGGCCCGCGGCGCAGCGGCACCGCCTCGGTCTGGCGGCGGAAGTCGGCCGGGCTCTGGCGGGTGTTGGCGAGGGTCGGCCCCGGACCGATGCCGGCGACGCGCACCTTCGGCGCGAGCCCCTGGGCGAGCGTCTGCGTGGCCGTCCATAGCGCCGACTTCGCCAGCGTGTAGGAGAAGAACATCGGCGTCAGCCGCCAGACCCGCTGGTCGATCATGTTGATCACCAAGCCCTCGCGGTCGGCCGGCAGGCGGCGTGCGAGGTCGCGGGCGAGGAACACCGGCGCGGTCAGGTTGACCGCCATGTGGCGGGCGTAGAGATCGGGGTCGAGGGTCAGCACCTCGTCGCGCTCGAACAGCGAGGCGTTGTTGACAAGCACGGTCGGCACGCCGAGGCCGGCCTCGACCTCGGCCATCACCCGCGCCACCGCGGCGGGATCGGCGAGATCGGCCGTGACCACCATCGCCCGGCCCTGGCCGTGGCGGATCTCCTCGGCCACCTCCTCGGCCTCCTCGCGCGAGGCGTTGCAGTGCACCGCCACGGCGTGGCCGTGGGCAGCGAGGTCGAGCGCGATCGCCCGGCCGATCCGCCGCGCTGCGCCCGTGACGACGGCGACGCCTCTCTCGTGAACGTACATGGCGGGATCTCCCGTGGTCGGCGGCAGCGCCGACATCCGATCCTCCTACGCCGCAGGCCCCGCTCCGGTTCAGCGCCGCGGGGACGGTGCGCGCGGGAACGGGGCGGGGGCCGATCTACGTCCGCCGCGGGTGGCGGGTTTCGGCGCCGGCGGTGAATTCAAAGTGACCGGTCCGCGATCGCTTTCCGGCAAACCGGCCGGGCGTCCGGCGACGTATCGGGGAGCATCGGAAGCAGCACGACAGGCTTCCGGTCCGTCGATCCCCGCTCGGCACAGGGTGCCGACGTCAACTGGAGAGTGGACATGACCTCGTTCCGCAGTGTTTCCGCCGCCGTCTTCATCGCGCTCGCCTCGATCGGCGCCACGACGACGCTGCCGGCCCTCGCGACGGGCACGGTGACCGTGGGCGGTGCGCCGATGTATCCGGACAAGACCATCGTCGAGAACGCGGTGAACTCGAAGGACCACACCACGCTGGTCGCGGCCGTGAAGGCGGCCGGTCTGGTCGACACGCTGTCCGGCGCCGGCCCGTTCACGGTGTTCGCGCCGGTGAACGAGGCCTTCGCCGCGCTGCCGGCCGGCACCGTCGACGGCCTCCTGAAGCCCGAGAACAAGGCGGCGCTGACCAAGGTGCTGACCTACCACGTCGTGCCCGGCGCCTACACCGCCGCCGACCTGATGGCCAAGATCGAGGCCGGCGGCGGCAAGGCGATGCTGAAGACCGTCGAAGGCGCCGAACTCACCCTGACCCGCGGCGACGGCACCATCGACGTCACCGACGCCAAGGGCGACGTCGCCAAGGTCACGATCGCCGACGTCCGGCAGTCCAACGGCGTGATCCACGTGGTCGACGGCGTGCTGCTGCCGGGCTGACGGCGGCCTCGCAGATCGCGACGACGTGGGAACCGGGGGCGCTCGCGCCCCCGGTTTCGCATGACGCAGAGCCGCCGTTCACGCGTCCGTGAGCATCGTTCGCGCGGGCGTGAAGCAAGGGAGCGTCAACGTTGACGGAGCGTTAAAAGTTCCGATCGATTTCGTCATGGTTACTTGAATCTTGCCGGCTTCGTTCAAGTCGATGCAGCCCCATGTGGCAGTTTTGCAACCCTCGGAACTTTCGGTTCCGTGCCGCATTTGAGCCATGGTGTCGCGAAGGGGAGGCCACATTCGGATCCCAACTTCCGCTCATCCACACGGCGACGGTCTCCTCCCTGGACCGAGCCGCCTGGTCCGGAATCGTCCCGCCTCGGCCGAGGCCCTGGCGGGAGTGGTAGAATGGAGTACTAGAATGACCCGTGTGATCGCCGCCCTCCTGGCCGGATCCACCCTCGCCCTCGCCGCTCCGGCCTACGCCGCCGACCTCAACGAGCCGATCCCCGCCGCGCCGGTCGCCGAAGCCGAGCCGGTCGCGACCGCCTTCGACTGGACCGGCGCCTACGTCGGCGCCAACGTCGGCTACGGCTGGGGCGAGTACGACGTGCGCACCGCCGGCGGCAAGTCCTCCAAGGACGCCAGCGGCTTCACCGGCGGCCTCTACGCCGGCTACAACTACACCGTCGCCCCGAACGTGGTGGTCGGCGCCGAGATCGACGCCCAGCTCGGCCCGAGCGAGAGCTTCAACGTCAACGGCACCGGCGTGAAGACCAGCACGCTCTACTACGGCACCGCCCGCGGCCGCGTCGGCTACGCCTTCGACAGCTTCCTCGTCTACGGCACGGCGGGTCTCGCCTACGGCGCCGGCGAGGCGAAGTTCAACGGCGGCAGCGACGACAACCTGCACGTCGGCTGGACGGCCGGTGCCGGTATCGAGGCGGCCCTGACGCAGAACATCACGGCCCGCGCCGAGTATCTCTACGTCGACACCTCGGAAGAGACCTACCACGTCAACGGTCAGTCCGCGAAGGCCGACCTCGACGGCAGCCTCGTCCGCTTCGGCCTCGGCTACAAGTTCTGATCCACGACCCCGCAAGGGATCGGACACGAGGGCCCGGAGCGATCCGGGCCCTTTTCTTTTGCGACGTCAGCGGCTGCCGAGCAGGGCGAGGTACTCCCAGACCACGGTGGCGGCCGACAGCGCGGTGATCTCGGCGACGTCGTAGGCCGGCGCCACCTCGACCACGTCCATGCCGACGAAGTCGAGGCCGCCGAGGCGGCGGATGATCGCCTGGACCTGCCAGGGCAGCAGGCCGGCGAATTCCGGCGTGCCGGTGCCCGGCGCGAAGGCGGGATCGAGACAGTCGACGTCGTAGGTGAAATAGGCCGGCGCGGTGCCGACCACGGCGCGGACGCGCTCGGCCACCGCGGCCGGGCCGATCTCGTGGACGTCCTGGGCGGAGAGGATGGTGACGCCCTTGCCGACCGTCCAGTCCCACACCTCGCGCTGCACCGGCGAGCGGATGCCGATCTGGATGGTGCGGGCCGGGTCGATCAGGCCCTCCTCGATGGCGTGGAAGAACGGCGAACCGTGGCCGTAGACCTGCCCGAAGTTGTCGGGCCAGGTGTCGACGTGGGCGTCGAAATGGACCATGGCGAGCGGCGCGCCGACCCGCTTGCGAAGCGCCCGGAGCAGCGCCAGCGACACGCCGTGCTCGCCGCCGATGGCGAGCAGGTGCTTCAGCCCCTCCGCCTGCGCCTCGATCAGGGCGAGGCTCTTCGCGATGTCGCCGAGGGCGATCGCGAAGTCGCCGACGTCGGCCACCGGCATCGCCGCCGGCTCGACCCAGAAATGCGGATGCGCCCCGTCGGTCAGCATCCGGCTCGCCGCCCGCACCGCCGCCGGCCCCGACCGCGCCCCGGTCCGGTTGGTGACGCCGACGTCGAGCGGAATGCCGGCGACGACGTAGTCGGCGTCACGGGACGTGTTCGTCACGCCGAGGAAGGTCGGCGGAACGGCGAAAGTGGGAATGCCCGACATGCGTGTCTCCTCCGGGGGCTAGGCGGGAGGAGGGATAGCGCGGGGGGAGGGGTGGGGGAAGGGGGGGCGCGATGAGGCTCGTCCGGCCCCCGGCCACCTTGCCCTATGGCGGAAGGCGTTCGTCGAGGGGGAGGGTGGTGCGCAGCGATGGTGCGTCCGTACCCCGAGCCGAGCCGCTCCTGGGCTCGGCTCTTCGCACGGAAGCCCGCCGTGCCCTCTCCCCCTTTGAGGGGGAGAGTTGGAGAGAGGGGGGCGACGCGTCCGGCGGCGCGGCGTCGGAAGCCGCGCGAACCCCTCTCCCTAACCCTCCCCCACAAGGGGGGAGGGGACATGTGGCGGGGGTGGAAAGATTGGTGCGCAGCGATGGTGCGTCCGTACCCCGAGCCGAGCCGCCCCCTGGCCTGGCTTTTCGCACGGAAGCCCGACGTGCCCTCTCCCCCCCTCGTGGGTGAGAGTTGGAGAGAGGGGGGCGACGCGTCCGGCGGCGCGGCGTCGGAAGCCGCGCGAACCCCTCTCCCTAACCCTCCCCCTCAAGGGGGGAGGGGACATGTGGCGGGGGTGGAAAGGGTGGTGCGCTCCGGGGGATGCCTTCACTGCCGACTGCCGACTGCCGACTGCCGACTGCCGACTGCCGACTGCCGACTGCCGACTGCCGAAGCCCTACTGCCCCCATCTCACACCGGCAACCGCACCGTCGCCGTCAGCCCGCCCCCCTCGCGGTTGGTCAGCGTGATCTCGCCGCCGTGGGCGCGGACGATGGAGCGGGCGGTGGAGAGGCCGAGGCCGACGCCGCCGGTTTCGGCGTTGCGGGAGGTCTCGAGGCGGGTGAAGGGTTCGAACACCTCGTCGATGCGGTCGGCGGCGATGCCGGGGCCGTCGTCGTCGACGGTGATCACGGTCTCGCGGGTCTCGCGCGCCAGCGTCACCCGGGCGCGGACGCCGTAGCGCAGCGCGTTCTCGACGAGGTTGCGCAGCGCCCGGCGCAGCGCCGACGGCCGCACGGTCATGTCGAGCCGGTCCGGGCCTTCGGCGACCACGTCGGCGCCCATGTCGGCGAAGTCGTCGACGATGGCGCGCACGAGGGCGGCGACGTCGGTGCGGCGGGCGGCCTCGTCCTTGGCGTCGTCGCGGGCGAAGGCGAGGGTCGCCTCGGTCATCCGGCTCATCTCGTCGATGGTGGCGATCATCTTCTCGCGCGTCTCGTCGTCGTCGACGAACTCGGCGCGCAGGCGCAGCGACGTCAGCGGCGTGCGCAGGTCGTGGCTCATCGCCGCGATCATCCGGGTGCGGTCGGCGACGAAGCGGCGGACCCGCGCCTGCATGGCGTTGAAGGCGTGGGTGGTGCGGCGCGCCTCCTCCGGCCCCTCCTCGGGCAGCGGCGGCACGTCCTCGCCGCGGCCGAGCCGGTCGGCGGCGTCGGCGAGCCGGCGCAGCGGCCGGGTGATCCGGCGCACCGCGAAGCCGGCGGCGATCAGCACGGCGACGGCGGTGATGGCGGTCGAGACCGTCGACGGCCACGCCCAGAAGATCGGGCTCGGCAGCTGGCCCTCGACGTTCAGCCAGCGCGCCGGCCCGAGCGCGACCGACAGCGAGGCGGTGGCGACCCGGAGCGGCGGGGGCGGCGGAGGGGCCGGCCGGTCGTCGCCGTCCGCGCCGGTGCGGGCCCCGGCGTGCTCGCCGGCGTGGTCGCCGGCGTGCTCGCCGGCGCGATCGTGGTCGCGGAAGCGGCGCGGGCGCCAGTCGCGCTCGCCGACGGCGACGCGGACCTCGCGGCCGCCGAAGGCGTCGGCGAGCAGGGCGGCGAGTTCGGGCTCGTCCTCGGGCGGCGCGGAGGTCGTCACCGCCGGCGCGGCGGCGATGGCGTAGGCGAGCCGCGGCGAGCCGGCGGTCTCGAGGATGCGCTCGTGCAGGGAGGGCGGGGTGTCCTCGAGCAGACGCACCAGCGCGGCGGTGCGGCCGAGGATCTGCTCGCGCACGGCGACCTCGATCGCCGAGCGCCGGTTCTGCAGGAACACCACCGTCGACACCGCCTGCGCCCCGACGAGGGCGGCGAGCAGCAGCAGCGTCAGCTGGGCGGCGAGGCTGCGCGGCCTCAGGCGAGCGAGGAGGCTCACGGGGCGTCCTCGACGACGTCGGCGGTGAAGACGTAGCCGCCGCCCCAGACGGTCTTGATCAGGGTCGGGTTCTTCGGATCGGCCTCGATTTTCTTGCGCAGACGGCTCACCTGGTTGTCGATCGAGCGGTCGAACACCTGCGGACTGCGGCCGGAGGTGAGGTCCATCAGCTGGTCGCGGGTCAGCACGAGGTGCGGCCGCTTCAGGAAGGCCTGGAGCAACTGGTACTCGGCCGTCGACAGCGGGATCGAGACGCCGTCCTCGCCGGTGAGTTCGCGGCGGCCGACGTCGAGCGCGAAGCGGTCGAAGACGAGCCGGCGCGCCTCGATCGGATCGCGCTGCTTCGGCACGGCCTGGGTGCGGCGGAGCACGGCGCGGATGCGCGCCAGCAGTTCGCGCGGGTTGAACGGCTTGGTGACGTAGTCGTCCGCGCCGACCTCGAGGCCGACGATGCGGTCGGTGTCCTCGGCCATGGCGGTCAGGAGGATCACCGGGATCTCGGAGGATTCGCGCAGGTGTCGGCAGAAGGACAGGCCGTCCTCGCCGGGCATCATGACGTCGAGCACCACGAGGTCGATCGCGGCGGCCTTCAGCGCCTTGCGCGCGGCGGCCGCGCTCTCGGCCGGGGTGACGCGCAGGCCGTTCTTGACGAGGTAGCGGCCGATCAGGTCGCGGATGTCGCGGTGGTCGTCGACGACGAGGATGTGGGGGGCGGGTTCGGTCATGACGGGTGAGATCGTGTCCTCGGGGAACCCAGCATAGACGCCGCCGCGGCGCACGGCGGCCGACTTGGTATCGAGATGTAACCGGCCCGCCGATCCGCGGCCAGCGGCTACAAATCGGCCCTCCGGCGGAGATAGTCCTGCGACAACCACCCCCCATGTTGGGTGCGTCCGCGGCGGATCCCCCCGACCGCCGCCCGGTGACCGCGCCGCGTCCGACGCTCGCGGGAGCCGCAGAGACATCCCTAGGAGAGAGACACCATGAGGAAGACCACGCTCGCCATCGTCGGCGCCGCCATCGTCGCCACCGGCTCGCTCGCCGCGGTCGGCGCCTACGCCGCCGACGGCTGGGGCTGGCGCCACGGTCACGGCCGGCACGCGATGTTCGGCGAGGGCGGCCCCGGCCCGATGGGTGGCCCGATGGGCGGCCCGGCCCTCGGCCTGATCGGCGGTCCCGAGGGGCTGAAGGCGCTCGACACCGACAAGGACGGCAAGCTGACCAAGGCCGAGATCGAGGCCGGGCTCGCCCAGCGCTTCCCCGGCGTCGACGCCGGCCTGACCATCCAGCAGTTCGAGCCGCTGTACTGGAAGCTGCACCACGAGCGCATGGTGCGCGCCTTCCAGTTCCTCGACCGCGACGGCGACGGCAAGGTGACGTCGGCAGAACTGCAGGCCGTCACCGACGGCGTGTTCGAACGGATGGATCGCAACGGCGACGGCGCGCTGTCGAAGGAGGACCGCCCGGAGCGCGGCCCGGGTCGGCACGGCCGGCACGGCGACTGGAACGGTCCCGGCCCGCACGGCCCGAACGGCCCCGGCCCGAACGCGCCCCAGGGCGCCGGTCCGGACGTCGACGGCCCGGACGGCGACGAGGTCCCGGTTCCGCCGCCGGCGCAGTGACGGTCCGAACGATACGCCGAAGAGAACCCGGGGCGCTCCGCGCCCCGGGGTATCAGTCCTTGAGGACCAGGAGGTCGTCGCGGTCGAAGGCGATCGTGACGGCGGTGCCGCGTTCGGGCGGCGGCGAGGTCGGGTCGTTGAAGAGGTCGAGCGAGATCGCCGCCGTGCCGACCCGGACGCGGACGCGAACGATGGCGCCGAGGAACGCGACCTCCTCGATGAGGCCGGAGAGGGCGTTGCGGCCCGGGCCCGGCTCGCCGATCGTCACCGCCTCCGGGCGGAGCGCTACGGTGCAGGTGGCGCCGCGGGCATGGGCCTCGGCGCCGTGCTCGGCGATGACGCCCTGGCCCTCGATCTCGAGCCGCCCGGCGGACGGATCGACGACGGTGGCCTTCAGGAGGTTCAGCGTGCCGACGAAGGACGCCACGAAGCGGGTCTGCGGATAATTGTAGATCTCGAACGGCCGGCCCATCTGGTCGGCCCGGCCCTCGTTCATCACCACGATGCGGTCGGAGATCGACAGCGCCTCCTCCTGGTCGTGGGTGACGAAGACGGTGGTGATGCCGAGCTCGCGCTGGAGGTTGCGGATGTCCTCGCGCAGGCTGACGCGGATCTTGGCGTCGAGCGCGGACAGGGGCTCGTCGAGGAGCAGCACCTGCGGGCGCACCGCCAGCGCGCGGGCGAGCGCGACGCGCTGCTGCTGGCCGCCGGACATCTGGTAGGGGTAGCGGTCGGCGAGCTGCGGCAGCTTGATCAGCGCCAGCATCTCCTCCACCCGCGCCTTGATCTCGGCCTGCGGCTTCTGCGCCACCTTGAGACCGAAGGCGATGTTCTCCGCCACGGTCATGTTGGGGAAGAGCGCGTAGGCCTGGAACACCATGCCGACGTTGCGCCTGGCCGGCGGCAGGTGGGTGACGTCGGCCCCGGCGAGGCGGATCTCGCCGCCCGACGCCGTCTCGAAACCGGCGATCATCCTGAGGATCGTGGTCTTGCCGCAGCCCGACGGGCCGAGGAAGGAGATGAACTCCCCCTTCTCGATCGCCATCGAGAAGTCGTGCACCACGGTCGTCGGTCCGAACGACTTCTTGAGATTGCGGATGTCGATGAAGCTCATCGGCGCCTCGGTTTTCCGGTCCCCGTCCCGCGTCAGCGCCGCGCGCTGTCGCCGCGGGCGCGGCCGACGATCTGGATCAGGCCCATGCAGGCCCAGGTGACGAAGAAGGCGATGATCGCGAGCGCCGCCGGCTCGTAGGCCCGGTTGGCGCCGACCAGCTGCAGATAGGGACCGAAGGCCGGACGATTCAGCAGGCTGGCGAAGGTGAACTCGCCGATGACGATCGCGAAGGTCAGGAAGGCGCCCGACAGCAGAGCCGAGCGGATGTTCGGCAGGATGATGCGGAACAGGATGGTCGGCCAGCCCGCCCCGAGGCTCTCGGCCGCCTCGGTCAGCGTGCGCACGTCGATCGAGCGCATGCCGCTCTCGACCGAGCGGTACATGTAGGGCAGCGCCAGCGTGGCGTAGCCGCAGGCGAGCAGCACGTTGGTGCCGAAGCTCGAGTTTGTGAGCGGCAGGAAGGACGAGGAATTGTAGAGCCGGAGGTAGCCGAACACGATCACGATCGCCGGGATCACCAGCGGCAAGAGCGTGACGAACTCCACCAGCGGCCGGAGCTTCGGCAGGCGCAGCTGCACCCAGTAGGCGGTCGGCACGACGAGCAGGATGCCGAGCACCACCGTGACGACGGCCATCACGGTCGAGAACAGGAAGGACGCCTGGAAGTTCGGGTCGGAGAACACGACCCGATAGGCCTCGAAGGAGTACTCCCCGCGCTTCATGCGCAGCGAGAACTCGAAGGTGCCGATCAGCGGGATCAGGAAGTAGCTCGCGCCGAGGACGATGGCGAGCCAGGAACCGAAGCGGCTCTCCTTCATTTCAGCCACCTTTCGCTGCGCGCCCTGAGCCAGATGTAGAGGAGGTTCGACGCCGCCGTGATCGCGATCATGCCGACGGCGATCGCGAAGCCGAGGTTGGCGTTGTGCAGCACGTCGCCGCGGATCTGGGCGTAGAGCAGGATCGTGATGATGTTGAGCGAGGAGCCGGTGAGGGCGTAGGCGGTCGCGATCGCGCCGAAGGCGTTGGCGAACAGGAGCAGCGTCGCGCCCATCACGCTCGGCCACAGGATCGGCCCGGCGACCCAGCGCCAGTATTGCAGCGGACTGGCGCCGAGGATCTGGGCCGCCTCGCGCCACTCCTTCCGGAGGCCGTCGAGGGCGGGCGTCACCACCAGCACCATCAGCGGGATCTGGAAGTAGAGATAGGTCAGCGTCAGCCCCCAGAAGGTGAGGAGGTTGAAGCCGGTGGCGTAGAGGTTGAAGCCGAGCAGGTCGCGCAGCAGCAGCGTGACGAGGCCGAGCCGGCCGAGCGTCGAGATGAAGGCGAAGGCGAGCGGTACGCCGGCGAACTGCGAGGCGACGCCCGAGAAGGTCGTCAGCGTCGGGCGGATCCAGCCGGGCAGCTTGCCGAGCACGGCGGCATAGGCGAGCGCGAAGCCGAGCAGGGCGCCGCCGAGCGCCGAGGTCGCGCTGACGTAGATCGAGATGCGGAAGGCCGACAGGATCGACGGCTGCAGGAGATCGCCGAAATTGGCGAGCGTGAACGCACCGGTCTGCGAATCCTGGAAGGCGCCGACGATCAGGATGCCGGTCGGCAGCAAGAGGAACAGGATCGCGAACAGGAAGAACGGCGTCACGCCGATCATGGCACCCGCCGTCTTGCGGCGGGCTGCGGCGGCGGCGGTGGTCGTCACGGTCGTCCCCCCTCGGCGGCCATGATTCCGACGCCGGACCGCCCGGCGCCGGAACGAGACGCCGCGGGCCGGTGGGGCCCGCGGCGGTGGATGCGGATCAGGATCCGCGCGTCACTTGACGTCGGCGCCGACGGCCGCGTCCCAGCCCTTGGTGATGGTCTCCTTGAGGATGCCCTGCTCCTCGAGGGTCGGGAACTTGGCGTTGGCGTAGGCCTCGGCCGGCGGCAGCTTGTCGAGCAGCTCCTGCGGGATCTTGCCGTTCTTGGCGAGGTCGTTGAAGCGGATCGGGTGGCAGTAGCCCTTCAGCCAGCCGAGCTGACCCTCGTCCGAGTAGAGGTATTCCATCCACAGCTTGGCGGCGTTCGGATGCGGGGCGTAGGCGCTGATCGCCTGGACGTAGACGCCGGCGACGACGCCGGTCTTCGGCACGACGACCTCGACGTTCGGGTTGCCGGCGAGGGTGTCGCGATCGGCGAGGGCGTTGTAGTCCCAGCGGATGATGACCGGGGTGGCGCCCTGGGCGAGCGAGGCGGCCTTGCCGATCACCGGCACGAAGTTGCCGGCCTTGTTGAGTTCGGCGAAGAACTTCAGGCCCGCCTCGGCGGCGGCCTTGGCGTCGGCGGCACCCTCGAGGCCGGCGGCGTAGACCGCCTGGATGGCCTGGTTGGAGGCGCGCGGGTCACCGGCGAGGGCGACCGCGTTGGCGAACTCCGGCTTCAGCAGGTCGGCCCAGTCCTTCGGGGCGTCCTTGACGATGTCGGCGTTCACCTCGAAGGCCAGCACGCCGTAGTAGTCGCCGTACCAGTAGCCGTCGGCGTCCTTGGCGCTGTCCGGGATCGAGTCCCAGGTCGCGACCTTGTAGGGCTGGATCAGGCCGTCGGCCTTGGCCGACGGGCCGAAGGACAGGCCGACGTCGATCACGTCCGGAGCCTGCGGGCCCTTGTTGTCCTTGTTGGCCTTGATGGCCTCGATCTCGTCGCCCGAGCCGGCGTCGGGGTTCAGCTCGTTGACCTTCAGGCCGTACTTGGACTTGAAGCCCTCGATCAGCGCGCCGTAACCGCACCAGTCGTGCGGGAGGGCGATCGTGGTCAGCTCGCCCTCGGCCTTGGCGGCGGCGATCAGCTCGGCCGACTGCGCGAAGGCGGCGGTCGACAGCGACATCGACGCCACGGCGGCGGCGGTCGAAAGCATGAGGCTCTTCTTCAGCATGGGATTCCCCCTGTTCCTGGCCCGTTCGGGTTCGCGGAGCCGTCCTGTCGGCTCGCGGTAGCCACCGCTCGCCGGGCCGAGCCCGCACGACGGTGCGATCGGAACGCACCTCGCGCCCCCGCCGCACCACCGCCACACCCGGTTCGGATATTCCCGTTATCCCGAAATCATGACAGTTCGTTACAGATCGTCCGATCCATCGGAACGGCGCCCCGACCGCCCGTGGACGACGGCGGTCCCGCGACCGCCTCCTCCCTCGTCCCCGGCCGGTGCTTGGAGCTCCGGTCCCGGGAACTATGACGGCGCAGAAAACGAAGCGCAATCCGACGACGGCAAAGTTTTGCGGCAGCCCGCGATGCCGCGGTGTGCAGCCGCTCGGCGGCCGGGACGGCCGCCGCGCCGGCGGTTCGGGCGGCGGTCCGCCCACCGCCGCGCGACGTAAGGGTTTCGCCGGAGTTTCGTCCGTCGTCGTCTTTTGCGCGTCCGCCGCCGTTGCGAGCAGGGTGCCGGCGCGATGTCGGATTCCTACCGCGCCGACGTCGCGTCCGGCGTGTCGCCGGGCGGCGTCAGACCCCCCAGCGCAGCGCCGCGGTGTGCACCGGCGCGTCCCAGCCGCGGGCGATGTCGTCGGTGAGGCGCGTCACCGTCAGCGAGCAGCCGGCCATCTCGAGCGACGTCACGTAGTTGCCGACCAGCGAGCGCTCGATCCGGAAGCCGGCCTTCTCGAGCCGGGCGCGGGCGGCGTGGTACATCAGGTAGAGTTCCATCGCCGGCGTGCCGCCGAAGCCGTTGACGAGGAGCAGCGCCGGCCCGCCCGCGTCGGCGCCGAAATCGGCCGTGATCGCCGACACCATCTCGTCGGCGATGGCGTCGGCCGCCATCAGCTTCACGCGCCGCCGGCCGGGCTCGCCGTGGATGCCGACGCCCATCTCCATCTCGTCGTCGCCGAGTTGGAACGTCGGCGAGCCCGCCGCCGGCACGGTGCAGGAGGTGAGCGCCACGCCCATCGAGCGGGTGCGCGCGTTGACCTCGCGCCCGAGCGCCTGCAGCGCCGCGAGGTCCGCGCCGGTCTCGGCGGCGGCGCCGACCACCTTCTCGACCACCAGCGTGCCGGCGACGCCGCGCCGCCCGGTCGACCACGTCGAGGTCTCCACGGCGACGTCGTCGTCGGTGACGACGGTGGCGACGGCGCCCTCGGCCATCTCCGCCGCCATCTCGAAGTTCATCACGTCGCCTTCGTAGTTCTTGACGATGTAGAGCGTGCCGGCGCCCTGGTCGACCGCCGCGGCGGCGGCGAGCATCTGGTCCGGCGTCGGCGAGGTGAAGACCTGGCCGGGGCAGGCGGCGTCGAGCATGCCGAGGCCGACGAAGCCGGCGTGCAGCGGCTCGTGGCCGGAGCCGCCGCCGGAGATCAGCGCGACCTTGCCGGGCGTCGGGTTCAGCCGGCGCACGAACTTGTTCTCCTCGCCGAGCACGACGAGGTCGGCGTGGGCGGCGGCGAAGCCCGACAGGCTCTCGGCGAGCACGGTCTCCGGCGCGTTGATCAGTTTCTTCATGGGTGGTGTCCTCCCGGGATTGCGGCGTCCAAGGCCGCGGTCCTCATCCGTCCCTCGACGCCATCAGCCGCGTCATCCGCTGCACCAGATCGTCGACGAGGCCGTCGAACTCGGCGTTGAGCGCCTCCGAGCCGAGGTCGGGCAGCACCAGCGTGCGGCTGCGCGTCGGCGGGGCCGGATCGTCGAGTCCGCCCTTGCGCGGGTGGGCGCGGCGATAGGCGGCGAGGAAGCGGCTGCGCTCGCCCTCGGAGAAGTGGCAGACGTCGAAGATGGTGGCGAGCGTCGGCGCCGGGATCGGCGTGGCGTAGCTCGGATTGGTGATCTGGCTGACGAAGCTGCGGGTGGTGCCGAGCGCCTCGGCGAGGCGCTGGCGCATGCCCGACGGGCGGCGCTCCAGCACCTCGCGCAGCACCCGCTTGTAGGCGGCGACCGGATCGTCGCCCTCGCCCGAGAGGCTCATGACGCCGGCACCCCGTCGGAGCGGGTCCGCGCCAGCGTGCGCTTGACACGGCCGAGCGCGGCCGGCGCCACCGACACCGAGCGCAGGCCCGCGGCGACCAACTTCGGCAGCACCGCGGCGTCGGCGCCGGCGTCGCCGCACAGCGACACCGGCACCCCGCGCGCCGCCGCCGTCTCGACGACGGTCCGGATCAGCCGCTGCACCGCCGGCGCGCCGGCGTCGTCGAGGCCGTCGAGGCCGGAAGCGTCGCGGGCGGCGGCCATGACGTATTGCACGAGGTCGTTGGAGCCGATCGAGACGAAGTCGACCTCGAAGAGGTCGAGCGTCAGTGCCGCGGCCGGCACCTCGACCATCATGCCGAGCGGGGGCGTCCGGTGGGCGGTGCCGGCGGCGGCGAGGGCGGCGGCCTCTTCGTCGAAGATCCGGCGCACCGCCGCCATCTCGGCCGGCAGCGCCACCATCGGCGCCATCACCAGGAGGTCGCCGTGGACGGCGGCGCGCAGCAGCGCGCGGACCTGGACGCGGAACACCTCGGGCCGGGCCAGCGACAGCCGGACGCCGCGCAGGCCGAGGAAGGGGTTGGCCTCGTCGCGCGTCAGGCCCTCGACCGGCTTGTCGCCGCCGGCGTCGAGCGTGCGTACGACGACCGGCCGGCCGGCCGCCCAGGCGAGCAGACGCCGGTAGGCTGCGAACTGCTCGTCCTCGCCGGGCAGGCCGCGGCGGCCGTGGAACAGGAACTCGCTGCGCACGAGGCCGATGCCGTCGCACGCGGCCGGGTCGACCGCGTCGAGCTCGGCGGGATCGCCGGCGTTGACCATGACCTTGACGGCGACGCCGTCGGCGGTGGCGGCCGGCCGGCCGGCGAGTTCGGCCTCGACGGCGCGCTCGGCGGCGTCGGCCTCGGCGGCGAAGGCGAAGCGGGAGAGGTCGTCGGCGTCCGGCGACAGCACGAGGCGGCCGGTGTGGGCGTCGAGGATCGCCTCGCCGTGGCCGGTGGCATCGACGGCGCCGAAGCCGACCGCCATCGGCACGCCGCGGGCGCGGGCGAGGATGGCGACGTGGGCGGTCGGGCTGCCCTCGGTCAGCGCGACGGCGCGGCCCGCCGACCAGTCGGAGGCGAGGAACAGCGAGGGCGTCAGGTCGCGCGCCACCAGGATGCCGCCGGGCGGCAGGGCGACCGGTCCGGTGTCGCGGCCGGCGAGCCGGTCGGCGACGCGGGCGGCGAGGTCCTCGACGTCGGCGGCGCGGGCGCGGAAATACTCGTCGTCGGCGCCGCGGTAGTCGCCGGCCATGTCGGCCATGGCGTCGCCCCAGGCCTCCTCGGCGGAAGCGCCGCCCTCGATGGCGGCGAAGGCGCCCTCGACCAGGGCGTCGTCGGCGGCGAGGGCGGCCTGGAACTCGAGGATCGCGGCGGCCTCCGGATCGTCCTGCGCCGCCGAAAGGCCGGCGATCTCGGCGCCGGCGGCGGCGACGGCGTCGGCGAGCCGCCCGCGTTCCTCCGCCGGCGTGCCGAGCGCGCGCGCCGTCGCCGTCCGCTCGGCGAGCGCGACCACCGGCCCGCGGGCGAGGCCCGGGGAGGCCGGGCGGCCGCGGTGGACGGAGCGGGCGGGCGCGGCGGTCATCGGGTCAGCCCTCGTGCTCGTCGAAGTCGCGCTCGACCAGGGCGACCAGGGCGGCGACGGCGGCGTCGGCGTCGGGGCCGGCGGCGCGGAAAGTCAGCACGGTGTCCTTCGGCGCCTTGGCGGCCATTACCTTGACGATGCTCTTGGCGTCGATCCAAGGGGCCTCGGCGCCGGTCGAGAGCTCGATCCGGGCGGCGAAGGTCTTGGCGAGCTTGGTGAGCTTGACCGACGGGCGGGCGTGCAGGCCGACGGCGTGGGTCATGGTGACGGCGGCCGTGACGGTCTCGGATGCCTCGGACATGGCGGTCTCTCCGGCGGGAACGGGCGGGGCGGTCAATGCGGCGACAGCTCTTCGGCGGTGCGGCGGACCTGGTCGAGCGTGGCGCCGCCGGAGGCCTCGGTGGCCGCCATCACGGCGCCCTCGACGATCGGGGCGTTGCAGACGACGACGCGGCCCTGGCGGTCCTCGGGCAGCATCTCGATCGCCATCTCGGAATTGGTCTCGGCGCCGCCGAGGTCGACCAGGATGGCGACGCCCTTCTCGGTCCAGGCCCGATCGATCGCCTCCAGGATGGCGCCGACGCTGGTGCCGAGGCCGCCGTCCGGGTCGCCGCCGCACCAGGCGAGGCGGACCTCGTCGCCGACCATCTGCCGCACCATGTCGGCGGCGCCCTCGGCCACCAGCGGCGAATGGGACACGATCACGATCCCGACGCAGTCCGTCATGCCCGTCCCTCCAACACGTCGCAGACCGCCTCGACGATCAACTGGCTCGAGCGCGCGCCCGGGTCCATATGGCCGATCGAGCGCTCGCCGAGGAACGAGGCCCGGCCGCGGATCGCCTTCATCGGCACCGTGGCCGCGGCGCTCTCGGCGGCGACGGCACGGATGCGGGCGAGGTCGCCGGCGGCGACGACGGCCTGCACCGGCACCAGCACGTCGAGCATGGTCTTCTGCCCGGTCTCGGACTTGCCGCGCGCCTTGACCTTCTCGATCGCCGCGGCGAGGGCGGCCGCGACGGTGGTCGCGTCGATCTCGGGCCCGAGCGTCTTGCCGAACTCGGAGAACAGCGTGCCGTAGAGCGGCCCCGACGCGCCGCCGACCTTCATCACCAGCGTGGTGCCGACCTGCTTCAGGGCGTCGCCCGCCGGCTTGGCGGCGATGGCGTCGAGGTCGGCGAGCACGGCCTCGAGGCCGCGGCGCATGTTGACGCCGTGGTCGCCGTCGCCGATCGCCTGATCGAGCCGGGTCAGCTCGTCGGCGTGGTCGACGACGCGGCGCGCCACGGTGTCGACGAGGGTGCGCAGGTCCGCGGTCATGCACGGGCTCCCCGGACGGCGCCGATGCGGCGGCCGTCGCGATCGAAGAACAGCGGCGCGCGCGCCGCGACGGTGACGCGGTCGCCGCGGGCGAGCGGCGCGTGCGCGTCGGTGAGGGTGACCATCTTCTCCGCCCCGAGCGCAAGATGGAGATGGGTCTGATCCCCGAGCCTTTCGACGCGCTCGACGGTGGCGTCGGCGCCGGCCGCGGCGGCGGCACCGGCCGGGCGGATCTCGACGTGCTCGGTGCGCAGCCCCATCCAGGCGGCGGCCGCCGGCGCGCCGCCGACGGGCAGCGCGCCCATCGGCAGGAGGTTGATGCGCGGGGTGCCGAGCCGCGTCGCGACGTAGACGTCGGCGGGGTCCTCGTAGATCTCGCGCGGGGTGCCGAACTGGACGAGACGGCCGCGGTCCATCACGCCGATCCGCGTCGCCATGGTCATCGCCTCGATCTGGTCGTGGGTGACGTAGATCAGCGTCGCCCCGAGATCCTGCTGGATCCGCTTCAGTTCGAGCCGGAGGTCGGCGCGCAGCTTGGCGTCGAGCGAGGACAGCGGTTCGTCCATCAGGTAGACCGACGGCGTGCGCACCAGCGCCCGGCCGATCGCCACGCGCTGCATCTCGCCGCCGGAGAGCCGCGTCGCCTTGTTGCCGAGCTTGGCGTCGATCCGGAGCATCGTCGCCACCGCCCTGACCCGCTCGGCGATCTCGGCCTCGGGCCGCCGCCGCGCCGGCGAGCGCAGCGGGAAGGCGAGGTTGTCGTAGACGGTGAGGTGGGGATAGAGCGAATACTGCTGGAACACGAAGGTGACGTCGCGCTCGGCCGGGCTCGCCTTCGTCACGTCGCGCCCGCCGATCGAGACGGACCCGCGGTCGAGCGGTTCGATGCCGGCGACGCAGCGCAGCGTCGTGGTCTTGCCTGCGCCGGTCGGGCCGAGCAGGACGACGAACTCGCCGTCGCCGACGGTGAGCGAGAGGTCGTCGACGGCGACGGTGTCGCCGAAGGCGCGGGTCACGCCGTGGAGCGCCACTTCGGCCATCACGCGCCTCCGGTCGGGATCGCGGCGCCGCTGGCGCCGTCGAACAGGGACACCCTCTCGGGCAGGAAGTCGAGGCCGACGAGTTCGCCGCGGTCGACGCGGCGGTCGGCCGGCACCCGGGCGCGGACCGCGCCGTAGGGCGTCTCCAGCGTGACGATCTGCTGGGTGCCGAGATATTCCGCCCCGAGCGCGCGCCCCGGCATCACCCCGCCGTCGACGAGGCGGATGTGCTCGGGCCGGACGCCGAGCACCAGCGCCCGCTCGGTGAGGTCGGCACCGATCCGGCCGACGCCGACCGGGTGCTCGCCGATCGCGACCGCGGTGTCGCCGCGCCGGGCGGCGCCGTGGAAGCGGATCAGGTTCATCGACGGCTGGCCGATGAAGTCGGCGACGAACAGGCTGGCCGGCCGGTCGTAGATCTCCTGCGGGGTGGCGAACTGCTCGATCGCGCCGCGGTTCATCACCGCGATCTTGTCGGCCATAGCCATCGCCTCGTGCTGGTCGTGGGTGACGTAGATGGTGGTGGCGCCGAGCCGGTCGTGGAGGGCGCGCAGTTCACCGATCATCACCTCGCGCATCTCGGTGTCGAGCGCGCCGAGCGGCTCGTCCATCATGAAGGCGAGGGGCTTGCGGACGATCGCCCGGCCGAGGGCGACGCGCTGGCGGTCGCCGGAGGAGAGGCCCGAGACCGAGCGGTCGAGGAGGTGGGAGATGCGGAGGATGCGCGCGGTTTCCTCGACGCGCGCGGCGATCTCCGCCTTGGCGACCCCCTGGTTGCGCAGGGGATAGGAGATGTTGGCGCGCACGTTCATGTGCGGGTAGAGCGCGAACAGCTGGAACACGAAGGCGATGTCGCGCCGCGAGGCGCGGGCGAAGGTGACGTCCTCGCCGCCGAGCGTGATGGTGCCCGACGTCGGCAGTTCGAGGCCGGCGATCATGCGCAGCGTCGTCGTCTTGCCGCAGCCGGACGGCCCGAGCATGACGAAGAACTCGCCGTCGGCGACGGTGAAGCTCGACTCCTTCACCGCGGTGAAGGCGCCGAACGCCTTGTGGAGCTTCTCGACACGGATCTCGGCCATCGCCTCACCCGGGGAACTTGGAGCCGACGACGAACAGCGCCGTGCCCGCCAGCATGGTGACGAAGGACCAGCCGTAGAGCGTCAGCGAGAAGGGCTGGAACAGCATCAGGAAGCCGGCGGCGATCAGGAAGGTGGCGAGGCCCTCGGCGATCTGCCTCGGGCTGGTCCGCCGCGCCGGCGGCGGGGCCGGGGCGCGGTCGTCGGTCGGCAGCGGTCCGGTCATTTGCGCACGGCTCCGAAGGTGATGCCGCGGAGGAGGTGCTTCCGCAGGAGGATGGTGAACACCAGGATCGGCACCAGGAAGATGGTGGTGCCGGCCCCGACCGCGGGCCAGTCCATGCCGCCCTCGCCGATGATGGTCGGGATGAAGGGCGGGGCGGTCTGCGCCGAGCCGGAGGTCAGCAGCACCGCGAAGGCGTATTCGTTCCAGGCGAAGATCAGGCAGAAGATCGCCGTCGCCGCGATGCCGGTCGCCGCCTGCGGCAACACCACCTTCCAGAACGCCTGCAGCCGGGTGTAGCCGTCGATCATGGCGGCCTCCTCGTACTCGCGCGGGATCTCGTCGATGAAGCCCTTGAGGAGCCACACCGCCAGCGAGACGTTGACCGCGGTGTAGAGCAGGATCATCCCGACCGCGGTGTCGGACAGGCCGAGCTCGCGGTACATCAGGTAGATCGGGATCGCGACCGCGATCGGCGGCATCATCCGGGTCGACAGGATGAAGAACAAGAGGTCGTCGGCGAGCGGCACCTTGAAGCGCGAGAAGCCGTAGGCCGACAGGGTGCCGAGCGCCACCGCCAGGAAGGTCGAGCCGAAGGCGACAACGACGGAATTGACGAAGCGCGGCACGTAGTTGGACGGCCCGGCGATCACCATGTTGCGGCCGCGGGTGATCTCGTCGCAGACCTCGGTCGCCGGCGGCAGCGAGGCGATGTACTCGGGCGTCTGCCGCGTCCGGGTGGTGAAGAGGTTGCAGTAGCCCTCGAGCGAGGGCTGGAACACGATCTTCGGCGGATAGGAGATCGAGTCCGGCGGGGTCTTGAGGCCGGTGACGAAGATCCAGAACAGCGGGATCATCGAGACCAGCGCGTAGCCGACCACCGCGATCCCCGCGATCCACTTCACCGCCCGGCCGGGCTCGACCACCGAATGGGCCGACGTGTTGCCGCTCATCGCGATTTCACCCGGTTGAGAGCCTTGACGTAGATGTTGGCGAGGCCGAACACCGCGACGAACAGGATGATGGCGAAGGCCGAGGAGAAGCCGGTGCGCCACTTCTCGAACGCCTCGCGCTTCAGCGTGATCGAGGCGACCTCGGTGGTGGACCCCGGACCGCCGCCGGTCAAAAGGTTCACCATGTCGAACATCTTGAAGTTCTCGATGCCGCGGAACAGCACCGCCAGCATGATGAAGGGCGCGGCCATCGGCACGGTGATGGTCCAGAACTGCCGCCAGGGCGAGGCGCGGTCGACCTCGGCCGCCTCGTAGATGTAGTCGGGGATCGAGCGCAGCCCGGCGAGGCAGATCAGCATCACGTAGGGCGCCCACATCCAGGTGTCGACGATCACGATCGCCCAGGGCGCGAGCTCGACCGAGCCGAGCATCTCGAAGGACGACGGGTCGGCACCGGTGAAGAAGGAGACGATGTAGTTGAACAGGCCTATCTGCGGCTGATAGAGGAAGCGCCAGAAGTTTCCGACCACCGCCGGCGACAGCATCATCGGGATCAGAATGATGGTCGTCCAGAAGGCGTGGCCGCGGAACTTGCGGTCGACCAGCCAGGCCAGCGCGAAACCGATCACGGTCTGCAGCAGGATCGTCCAGAACACGAACTGCGCCGTCGCCTGCATGGCGATCCAGACGTCCTCGTCGCCGAGGATGCGGGCGTAGTTCTCGATGCCGACATTCTCGACCGCCGCGTTGGGGCGGTTGGCGCGGTAGTTCGTGAAGGACAGCCGGATCGTCCAGATCAGCGGGAAGATGTTGATCGCGAGCAGCAGCACGATCGTCGGCGCGATGAACAGCCACGCGATCGCCCGGTCGGACAGCCCGCGGACCTTCCGCGCGATCGGCTGCGGCGTCGCGGCGGCGGCGCGGGTCGCGAGGCGGGAGACGGGGGTGTCGGACATCGGGGGATCCGGTGCGGGTGAGGGCGGTGCTGGCGTTGTCGGTGCGGGGAGGGTGGGGCGCGTGGCTCCCCCCTCTCCCTGTCCCTCCCCCTCCACGGGGGAGGGGACGCGGGGTGGGGCGGACTGCATCGTCCCCGCGCGGGGCGCACGGTGATCGGGGATCGTGCTGCCCCGGCCGGTGGCGCTGCATGTTCCGTGCGCCGGTTGGCGCGGTGTGGCCCGTCCGTTCGAGACGACCGCGTTGCGACCGGAGCCTGCGGGAGGCCTGCCGGACGTCGGGAGACGGGGTTCCTTGCCGCCCGGCGCAGCCTGCGTTCCCCCCCCCTGGAGGGGGAGGGGCAGGGAGAGGGGGCAACCGGCACGACGCCCGGCGCCCCTCTCCCCTCGGCGTCACAGCTTGCCGTCGTCCTGGAACACCTCGGTCCAGTCGTCGATCAGCTTGTCGAGCGCCTCCTGGGCGGTGCCCTGGTCGGCGACGACGTAGTCGTGCATGCGCTTCTGCATCGCCTGCAGCAGCGAGGCGTAGGACGGCTCCTGCCAGAAGTCCTGGACCTGGCCCATCGCGGTCAGGAAGTCGGCCGCGAAGGGCTGACTGTCCTTGAAGGAGGGGTCGTTGAGCACGGCGAGGTGGCAGGAATAGCCGCCGAGCTGCCACCACTTCTTCTGCACGTCCGGCTGCGCGAACCATTTGATGTAGGCGAGCGCGCCGTCCATGTTGTCGGTGTTGGCGACCACCGAGATGCCCTGGCCGCCGAGCGTCGAGGCCGCGACCTTCTCGGACGGGTTGACGAAGAAGCCGATGTGTTCGCCGCCGACGTTCTCGTCCTTGTACATGCCCGGCCAGAAGGCGAACCAGTTCATCATCATGGCGACCTGGCCCGACTTGAAGGCGTCGAGACCCTCGCCCATGTAGCTGTCGGTGTAGCCCGGCGGCGTGCAGCACTTGTAGAGGGCCTTGTACATCTCGAGGCCCTTGACGGCGTCCGGCGAGTTCACGGCGCCCTGCATGTCGTACTTGCCGGGGGTGTTCTCGTATTTGAAGCCATAGGAATAGAGCGCCGAGGTCGCGCCCATGGTGATGCCCTCGGAGGCGCGCTCGGTGAAGATCGCCGCACCATAGACCTTCTTGCCGTCGATCTCGCGGCCCTGGAAGAACTCGGCGACCTCCTTGAGTTCGTCCCAGGTCTTCGGCGGGGCGAGGTCGCGGCCGGTCTTGGCCTTGAACTCGGCCTGGATCTCGGGTCGGGCGAACCAGTCCTTGCGGTAGACCCAGGCATTGGCGTCGCCCATCGCCGGCAGCGCCCAGTAGTTCTCGGTGCCCTTCGGCCAGGTGGAATAGGCATAGACCGTCGCCGGAGCGAAGTCCGACATCTTGATGCCTTCCTTGTCGAAGAACTCGTTCAGCTTGACGTAGTAGCCGTTCTCCGCCGAGCCGCCGAGCCACTGGCTGTCGCCGATCAGGAGATCGCACAGCTTGCCGCCCGAGTTCAGCTCGTTGAGCATGCGGTCGGCGAAGTTCGGCCAGGGCACGAACTCGAACTTCATGGTGGTGCCGGTCTGCTTCTCGAAGTCCTTCGAGAGCTCGACCAGGGCGTTCGCCGGGTCCCAGGCCGCCCAGCAGAGCGTCAGCTCGCCGGCCGCCTTCGCCTCGCCGACGTGCGCGAAGGCCGCAAGGCCACCCGCCAACGCCGCGACTGCCAACATCGATGCCTTCATCCACTCCTCCCATGGGTTCTGGACGGGCGGCAAACGCCGTCCGTTCGGGCCCCGCACGGACGTCGCCGGCGGTGCTCCGCGGTCCGGGGCGCGGCCCCGGCACGAGATGGTCGTCGTTTCCCCTCGAGGCGGCCCGGTTGGTCCGGTGCTCGCCGCCGGTCGCTGAATTCAACCGGTTTAGTTTAGTGAACCACGGTTGCTCTCACTCAACAAGACGCAATCGTCGCTGCGGTGCGGCAGGAAAAATCGCCGTGGCATGTTTAGCGACGCGCGTCGGCCCCGGCACCCACGGCGCCGGAGGTCCCCGCCGTGGCGCCGTCCGCGTGCGGGCGGCGCGAGGGGCGATCCGATCCCGCGAATCCCGAGGCCGGGACGTCGCGGGCCCGGTGTCAGCGCCCGACCTTGGTCCAGGCGCCGTCGGCGGCCGAGGAGCGCACGGCGGCGTCGATGAACTCCATGCCCTTCACGCCGTCCTCGACGGTCGGGTAGACCACCGCCGGGTCGACCGGGGCGCCGGTGCGGGCGGCGCGGATCGCCCGCGCCGCCTCGGCGTAGATGGTGGCGAAGCCCTCGAGATAGCCCTCGGGATGGCCGAAGGGCACGCGGGTCACCCGGTTCGCCGCCGCGCCGGCGCCGTCGCCGCCGCGGGTGATCAGGCGCTTCGGCTCGCCGTGCGGGGTGAACCAGAGGTAGTTCGGGTCCTCCTGCGCCCATTCGAGGCCGCCGCGGTCGCCGTAGACGCGCAGGCGCAGGCCGTTCTCGTTGCCCGGCGCCACCTGGCTCGCCCACAGCATGCCCTTCGCCCCGCCGGCGAAGCGCATCAGGACGTGGACGTTGTCGTCGAGCCGGCGCCCGGGCACGAAGGCGGTGAGGTCGGCCGCGACCTGATCGAGGTCGAGCCCGGTGACGAAGCTGGCGAGGTTGAAGGCGTGGGTGCCGATGTCGCCGATCGCGCCGCCCGCGCCCGACTTCGCCGGATCGGTGCGCCAGCCCGCCTGCTTGGAGCCGGTGTCCTCGACCTTGGTGGTCAGCCACGCCTGGGCGTATTCGGCCTGGACGACGCGGATGGTGCCGATCGCGCCGGCCGCGATCATCTCGCGGGCCTGCCGGATCATCGGATAGCCGGTGTAGTTGTGCGTCAGCACGAACAGCCGGCCGGAGGATTTCGCCAGATCCGCCAGCGCGTAGGCGTCCTCCAGCGTCGAGGTCAGCGGCTTGTCGCAGATCACGTGGACGCCGCACTCCAGGAACGCCTTGGCGACGGGGAAGTGCACGTGGTTCGGCGTGACGATCGCCACGGCCTCGATGCCGTCGCGCCGGGTCGATTCGGCCCGCGCCATGCCCTCGTAGGAGGTGTAGGCGCGCTCGGGCGCGATGCCGAGTTCGAGCGCCGACAGCCGCGCCCGCTCCGGATCGGACGACAGCGCGCCGGCGACCAACTGGAACTCGCCGTCGAGGCGGGCGGCGATCCGGTGCACGGCGCCGATGAAGGCACCCTGGCCGCCGCCGACCATGCCGAGGCGGACGGGACCGGCGGAGGAGGCGGAGGGACTGGCTTCGATGGTCATGACGTGGGTCCTCGGAAGAAACGCGGTTCGGAATTTGCCGTGGCGCCGATGCCATCGCTCCACTGACCCTCCCCTCGTGGGAGGGTCGGCGCGTCAGCGCCGGGGAGGGTCGCCGGGCGTGGAACGCGACGCCGCACAACTTCGGCGCCGCCCCACCCCGTCGGCCTTCGGCCGCTGACTTACCTGCCTCGGAGTCGCCTGCCTCATCGGCGTTCGGCTGCGCCTCACCACCACGAGGGGAGGGTAGGAGGCGGCGCCCTCTCAGATCCCCAGCATCCGGCGGTTCGCCGCCTCGTCGGTCCCCGCCCCGGCGAAGTCGTCGAAGGCCTTCTCCGTGACGCGGATGATGTGGTCCTTGATGAAGGCCGCGCCCTCGGCCGCGCCGTCCTCCGGATGCTTCAGCGCACATTCCCACTCGAGCACGGCCCAGCCGGAGAAGTCGTACTGGGTCAACTTGGAGAACACGGCGGCGAAGTCCACCTGCCCGTCGCCGAGCGAGCGGAACCGGCCGGCCCGGTTCACCCACGACTGGTAGCCGCCGTAGACGCCCTGGCGCCCGGTCGGGTTCAGTTCCGCGTCCTTGACGTGGAACATCTTGATGCGCTCGTGGTAGATGTCGATGTTGTCGAGATAGTCTAGCGCCTGCAGAACGTAGTGGCTGGGATCGTAGAGCATGTTGCAGCGCGCGTGGTTGCCGACGCGCTCCAGGAACATCTCGAAGGTGACGCCGTCGTGGAGGTCCTCGCCCGGGTGGATCTCGTAGCAGAGGTCGACGCCGTTCTCCTCGTAGACGTCGAGGATCGGCCGCCAGCGCTTCGCCAACTCGTCGAAGGCGGTCTCGACCAGACCGGCCGGCCGCTGCGGCCACGGATAGACGAAGGGCCACGCCAGCGCGCCGGAGAAGCTGACCGAGGCGGAAAGGCCGAGGTTGCGCGAGGCTTGCGCCGCCCGTTTCACCTGATCGATCGCCCAGGCGGTGCGCGCCTTCGGATCGCCGCGCACGGCCGGTGCCGCGAAGCCGTCGAAGGCCTCGTCGTAGGCGGGATGGACGGCGACGAGCTGGCCCTGAAGATGGGTGGAGAGTTCGGTGATCGCGACGCCGTGACGGGTGGCGATGCCCTTGATCTCGTCGCAATAGTCCTTGGATTCGGAGGCGCGTACGAGGTCGAACAGCCGGCCGTCCCAGGTCGGGACCTGGACGCCGACGAAGCCGAGCGAGGCCGCCCAGGCGCAGATGGAATCGAGCGAATCGAACGGAGCCGTGTCGCCCGCGAACTGGGCGAGGAAGACGGCCGGTCCCTTGATGGTCCTCATCGGTCTGGATCTCCTCCCGAGACGCGGCCTCTTGCCGGGCCGCTCGTCGTTTCGACCGCCCACCGCGGGGCGGAGACGGCTGGATGATGCGATCACATCATCAATTCCGATCCTGTTGAGAGGAACGTCGCAGAATCCGGCGCCGGAGACAAGCGTCGCCGTGGCCGTCGGGCGCGGGAAACGTGTCGTGTGGCGGTGATCGGTGGCGCCGGACTGTCGCCGGATCGGTGAACGACCTGTTCACGCCCCTGCGCGAGCGCGCGAAGGGGACTATGTGAGGGGCGACGGCGGCCGGCCGGCGCGACGCCGGGTCGACCGGCCGCCACCATTCTCGCGAGGAGATCTGCGATGGCCAAGGTACTGGTGCTCTACTATTCGAGCTGGGGTCACGTCGAGAAGATGGCCGAGGCCGTCGCCGAGGGCGCCCGCGGCGCCGGCGCCGAGGTCACGGTGAAGCGCGTGCCGGAGCTGGTTCCGGACGAGGTCGCCAAGGCGGCGTGGTACAAGCTCGATCAGGCGGCGCCGGTCGCCAAGCCGGAAGAGCTCGCCGACTACGACGCCATCGTGATCGGCACGCCGACGCGCTACGGCAACATGGCCTCCCAGATGAAGAACTTCCTCGACCAGACCGGCGGCCTCTGGGCCAAGGGCGCCCTGGTCGGCAAGGTCGGCTCGGTGTTCACCTCCACCGCCACCCAGCACGGCGGCCAGGAGTCGACCATCCTCTCCACCCACACGGTGCTCCTGCACCACGGCATGGTGATCGTCGGCCTGCCCTACGCCTTCGCCGGCCAGATGGGCGTCGGCGAGGTCAAGGGCGGCTCGCCCTACGGCGCCTCGACCATTTCGGACGGCGACGGTTCGCGCCAGCCGAGCGAGGTCGAGCTCGAGGGTGCCAAGTTCCAGGGCGCCCACGTCGCCGGCATCGCCGCCAAGCTGTTCGGCTGATCGCGCTCAGCGGGACCACGCATCGAGCCCCCGTCCGGACCGCCGGGCGGGGGCTTCTTCGTTCCGGCCTCGCCTCGGATCAGTATCCGAGGCCGGGATCGACGAGATTGGCGAGGCCCTCGCCGCGTTCGTAGGCCTCGATCTGCCCCATCACGTAGGCCGACAGCGCCACCGGGTCGCTCTCGGCGGCGACGTGGGGGGTGATGGTGAGGTTGGGCGCGCCCCACAGCGGGCTCGCCTCCGGCAGCGGCTCGACGGCGAAGACGTCGAGGCTCGCGGCGGCGAGCCGGCCGTCGCGCAGCGCCGCGTCGATCGCCGCCTCGTCCTGCAGGCCGCCGCGGCCGGCGTTGACCAGCACCGGTCCGCCGAGCGGGCCGTCCTTGGCGAGGCCGTCGATCAGTGCGGCGTCGATCAGGCCGCGGGTGTCGGCGGTCAGCGGCAGCAGCACCACCAGCAGGTCTGTACGGGCGAGGAAGGCCGGCAGGCCGTCCCGCCCGTGGAAGGTCTCGAGGCCCGGCACCGTCCTCGGCGTCCGGCTCCAGCCGGCGACCGGGAAGCCGAGCCCGGCGAGTGCGCGCGCCGCGTCGAGCCCGAGCACGCCGAGCCCCATGATTCCGACCCGCAGGCCGCGCGCCGAGACCTGATCCTGCGGCGCCCAGCGCCGCTCGGCCTGGAGACGGTCGTAGAGGCGCTGCTTGCGGTGGTGCAGCAGCACCTGCAGGACCACCCACTCGGTCATCCGCATGGTGAGGTCGGGATCGACGATGCGGACGATCGGCAGCGCCGGCAGGGCCGGGTCGCTGGTGAGATGGTCGACGCCGGCGCCGAGCGAGAAGATCACCTCGAGGTTGGGATAGCCGGCGAGCCGGCCCGGTTCGGGCTTCCAGACCAGCGCGTAGCGCACCGCGGCGGGATCCGGCACGTCCGGCGCCACCACGACGTCGCGGCCGGGCGCGCGGGCGCGCAGCGCGTCGACCCAGTGCCCGGGATCCCAGCCCTTCACCGCCACCAGAACCGTCATCGTCGCATGCCTCTGCCGTCCGAGCCGGCCGGCACCATGCGACGGCGCCGCCGCCGGCTCAAGACCGGGCCGCGGCCCGGACCGTCGCCGGCGCGGCGCCGTCCTCGGCCGCGCCCGCGCCGGCCTCGTCGAAGGCGACGTCGTCGATCCGGCCGCCGCGGCGGACGATCTTGTCGGTGGAGACCAGGATCTGCTCGACGTCGCGGCTCGCCTGCCCGAAGTGCTTCTGGAGGTTGAGCGTGCGCTCGCGCAGCCGGTCGACGTCGTCGACGAGGTGGCGCACCTCGGCCTGGATCAGTGCCGCCTGCTCGCGCATCCGCGCGTCGCGCAGCACCGCGCGCGTCAGCTGCACCGACAGCATCAGCAGCGACGGCGACACGAACAGCACCCGCGCCCGGCCCGCCCGCTCGACCACGTCGCCGAAATGCTCGTGGATGTCGGCGAACAGGGACTCCGACGGCACGAAGATCAGGGCGGTGTCCTGGGTCTCGCCGGGCACGAAATAGCGCTGGCGGACGTCGACGACGTGGCGGAGGAGGTCGCGACGGGCGAGGCCGGCGGCCGCCTCGCGCGCCTCGGTGCCGTCGGCGGCGCGCAGCCGCTCGAAGCTCTCCAGCGGGAACTTGGCGTCGATGACGAGCAGCGGCGCCTCGCCGGGCATGTGGACGACGCAGTCCGGCCGGTTGCCGTTCGACAGCGTCGCCTGGAAGGTGAAGGCGCCGGCCGGCAGCCCGTCCTCGACGATCGCCTCCATCCGGCCCTGGCCGAAGGCGCCGCGGCGCTGCTTGTCGCCGAGGATGCGGCGCAGCGACACCACCTCGCCGGCGAGGTCGCCGAGCGACTTCTGGGCCCGGTCGATCACCGCCAGCCGCTCGGCGAGCCGTTCGAGCTGCTCGCCGGACGACTGCTGCGCCGCCGCAAGGTTGGCGCCGACGCGCTGGCCGAGGCCGTCGATGCGCTCGCCGAGGCTGCGGGCGAGCTCGGCCTGCCGGCCGCCGAGGATCTCCGCCATGGTCTGGAGGCGCGCGGTCGTCTCGGCGTTGAGGCGCAGCAGTTCGTCGACCCGGGCCGACACCGCGGCGCCGGCGGCGGGGCGACGGCGCGCCGCCCACCACGCCAGGGCGACCAGAAGCAGCGCGCCGGCGAGGAGGGCGAGCGGGTCGGCGGCCGCGACGAGGCGGCGGAGGTCTTCGAGCCAGCGGTCGATCATGGCGGGAGACTAGCTGATTCCCCTTGTCGAAAAAACAAAGAGCGAACATATGCGAGGAAGCCCGGTTTTCCGCGCTGGCGAACGATATCGTGACAGCCGCGGCGAAGCGGGTTAGGAACGGGAAAATCACCCTCGCCTCGACGGACCGCCATGGCCATCCGACCGCTCGTCATCCTGCCCGACGCCCAGCTGCGCCTCGTCTCCGCCCCGCTCGTCACGGTCGACGACGGCGTGCGCCGCCTCGCCGACGACATGCTGGCGACGATGTACGAGGCGCCGGGCATCGGCCTCGCGGCGATCCAGATCGGCGAGCCGGTCCGGCTGGTGACGATCGACCTCTCCCGCGAGGGCGAGGAGAAGCAGCCGCAGGTGTTCGTGAACCCGGAGGTGCTGTGGTCGTCCGAGGAGACCTCGACCTACGAGGAGGGTTGCCTGTCGATCCCCGACTATTACGAGGAGGTCGAGCGGCCGGCCAAGGTCAAGGTGCGCTACACCACGCTCGCCGGCGAGGCCGCCGAGGTCGACGCCGACGGCCTGCTCGCCACCTGCCTCCAGCACGAGATCGACCACCTCGACGGCGTGCTCTTCATCGACCACATCTCCAAGCTCAAGCGCGACCGCGTGGTGCGCAAGTTCACCAAGCTGGCGCGGGAGAAGACGCGGGCTTGAGGGAGGGGTGGGTTGTCGATCGACTCCATCTGCGATATCGGTGATATCATCAGGAGTTCGGGCATGACCGACATTCTCATTCGCAACGTCGATCCGAACGTGCGGGCGCGCCTGAAGAGTCGTGCGGCCGAGCGCGGGACCAGCCTGTCCGCCGAGATCAACGCGATCCTGGCCGATGCCGTCCTGCCGGCGCAGCCGGTGTCCTCGACGGGCGTCGGGACATGGCTCGCCGGGCTGGCCGCCGCGGCGGACCTGACTGCCTTGGACTTCGCTGCGGTCGAGACGGCCTGGGCCACTGAGCGTGGTGCCGCCGACGACCGGCCGCCGCCATTCGGCGACGAGCGGTGATCCTGCTCGACACCAACGTGCTGTCCGAGCCGATGCGGCCCGCTCCCGACCGGCGCGTGATCGCCTGGCTCGACGGGCTCGATCCCACCGGGCTCCACACCACGGCGATCAGCCTCGCCGAACTTCGCCACGGCGCCCTGCGCCTCGACGCCGGGCGCCGGCGGAGCGCGCTGCTCGCGGCCGTCGATGCGGTGGAGACCGTGGTGTGCGCGGGGCGCATTCTCGCCTTCGAGGCCGCGGACGCGTCGGTCTACGGCGAGATCCGCGCGCTGCGCGAGCGGGCGGGGCAGCCGATCGGCGCGACGGACGCGATGATCGCCGCGATCGCCCTGCGCCGTCGTCTGCGGCTCGCGACGCGCAACACGCGCGATTTCGCGCTGCTCGGCATTGACCTCGTCGATCCCTTCGGCTGAAACGGCGGCCACGCTCGATCCCACCCCCGTCGCGAGGCGCCGATGTCGCTCAGGGTCGTCTTCATGGGCACGCCGGACTTCTCGGTGCCCGTCCTCTCCGAGATCGTCGGCCACGGCCACGAGGTCGCGGCGGTCTACGCCCAGCCGCCGCGGCCGGCGGGGCGCGGCATGGCGGAGCGGCGCTCGCCGGTGCACGAGGCCGCCGACCGCTTCGGCCTTTCCGTGCGCACCCCGAAGAGCCTGCGCGATCCCGCCGAGCAGGACGCCTTCGCGGCGCTGGACGCCGACGTGGCGGTGGTCGTCGCCTACGGCCTCCTGCTGCCGAAGCCGATCCTCGACGCCCCCGCCGAGGGCTGCCTCAACCTCCACGCCTCGCTGCTGCCGCGCTGGCGCGGCGCCGCGCCGATCAACCGGGCGATCATGGCCGGCGACGCCGAGACCGGCGTCATGGTGATGCGCATGGACGAGGGGCTCGACACCGGCCCGGTCGCCATGGCCGAGCGCGTCGCCATCGGCCCGGACACCACCGCCGGCGAACTGCACGACCGCCTCGCCCCGCTCGGCGCCGACCTGATCATCCGCGCCCTCGGCGCGCTGGAGCGCGGCGGCCTGACCTTCCGGCCGCAGCCGGAGGAGGGTGCGCTCTACGCCCGCAAGCTGCGCAACGACGAGACGCGGGTCGACTGGTCGCTCCCGGCCGCGGCGGTGCACGACCACGTCCGCGGGCTCTCGCCGGCGCCGGGCGCGTGGTTCGAGGCCGACCTCGGCAAGGGACCCGAGCGCATCCGCCTCGTCCGCAGCGCCCGCGCCGACGGCGCCGACGCGGCCGGGGCGGCGCCGGGAACAGTGCTCGACGCGGCCGGCACGGTCGCCTGCGGCACCGGCGCGGTCCGGCTGGTCACGCTGCAGCGCGCCGGCGGCAAGCCGCTCGCCTTCGCCGACTTCGCCCGCGGCGCGCGGCTCGCCGCCGGCGCGCTGTTCGGCTGAGCGCCATGCCCCGCTACAAGCTCCTGATCGAGTACGACGGCACCGGCCTCGTCGGCTGGCAGAGTCAAGCCGGCGGTGGTTCAGTGCAGGACCTGCTCGAGCATGCGCTGCAGGCCTTCGTCGGCGAGAAGGTCTCGATCCGCGGCGCCGGGCGCACCGACGCCGGCGTGCACGCGCTCGGTCAGGTCGCCCATTTCGACACGACGCGCGAGATCCGGCCGGACACCATCCGCGACGCCGGCAACGTCCACCTGCGCCCGCACGCGGTGACGATCGTCGAGGCGTGGCGGGTCGGCGAGGACTTCGACGCGCGCTTCTCGGCGATCCGCCGCGCCTACCGCTACCGCATCTTCACGCGGCGGGCGCCGCCGGCGATCGAGCGCACCCAGGTCTGGCACGTGCCGCGCCAACTCGATGTCGAGCGGATGCGGGAGGGCGCCGCCTTCCTCCTCGGCAAGCACGACTTCACCACCTTCCGCTCCACCGACTGCCAGTCCAAGAGCCCGTCGAAGACCCTGGACGGCTTCGCGATCGAGCGCGTCGGCGGCGAGATCTGGTGCGACGTCACCGCCCGCTCCTTCCTGCACAACCAGGTCCGCTCCATGGTCGGCAGCCTGAAGAAGGTCGGCGACGGCAGTTGGGAGCCGGAGGACATCCGCCGCGCCCTCGAGGCCCGCGACCGCGCCGCCTGCGGCCCCGTCGCCCCGCCGACCGGCCTCTGCCTGATGCGGGTGGACTACGCGGACGGGTGAGGGCGTTCTCGGAGACTTGGCCCGCCGCGGGAAATGGCGCAGAGCAACCGCTCGATCCCGGCATTCATCCTTCTCCTCAGGGGAAGGTGGCCCGGAGGGCCGGAAGGGGTCGCCCTTTTTCGGTAGGCTGGCGCGTGTCCGGGTCGAGGGAGCTTCGTTCCCAGCCAAAACGGGTTCTTGGAACGGAAAAAGGGCGACCCCTCCCCCTCGCTTCGCTCGGACCCTCCCCTGGAGGGGAGGGATGAATGGCGGTTTCGCGCGATCGCCCCGTGGCATGGCGGGGTGCGCCCAAGCGCCGAGCCCCGACCCGCGTTCCTGACGAAAATTTAACGTTGCGATGCTCTTCGGCGGCTACGGGAGACTACTTACCTCCAGGTCTCGCCGGCGATGGAGGATCGCCGGTCGGACCAGCGGAGGAATCGATGATCGCGAAGACGAAGACCGCCCTCGCCCTTGCGTCCCTGCTCGCCCTCGCCGCGACGCCGGCGCTCGCCGACACCGGCTGCGTCAAGCTCGACCAGGCCGCGGCCAAGGGCCTGTTCGACAAGTGGGCCGCGGCGCTGCCGGGCCACAACGCCGACCTCGTGCTCGCCTTCTACGCCGACGGCCACAGCTTCAAGCCGCACGACCGCGACGCGGCGCTGACCGAGCGCACCGCGATCCGCGACTACTGGACCGACTTCGTCGACGGCACCCCGCGCGTGACCCTCGGCGAGACCACCGTCACCGCCGACTGCGGCAAGGTCGTCAAGTCCGGCGTCAAGACCATCGCGGTCGGCGGCGAGGAGATCCGCGCCACCTTCGCCATGGAGTTCGCCGACAACGGCGGCACCTGGCTGATCACCCGCCACGAGATCACGCCGATGGCGAACTGACGGCGCCGGCCCGGCCGCTCCGCGGGCGTCACGCCTTCGGGGCGGCCTTCCGTTTCGGCTTCGCCGCCTTCGCAACAGCCCCGATGGGCGCCTCGGCCGACGCCGCCGGCGGCGGGGCGGCGTGGCGGAACACCACGACGGCGAGCGGCGGCAGCGTCACCACGATCGACCCCGCCTCGCCGTGGCTCGGGACGTCCTCGGCCTCGATCCGGCCCTGGTTGCCGACGTTGCCGCCGCCGTAGAGGCCGGCGTCGCTGTTCAGCACCTCTTCCCAGACGCCGCCCGCCGGCACGCCGATCCGGTAGCCCGTACGCGGCACCGGCGTGAAGTTGCAGACGACGAGGCAGGTCGGGTCGGCGGCGTAGCCGATCCGGAGATAGGCGAACACCGCGTTGCGGCGGTCGTCGCCGACGATCCAGCGGAAGCCCTCGCCGTCGCAGTCGCGGGCGTGCAGCGCCGGTTCGGCGCGGTAGAGCGTGTTGAGGTCGCGCACGAGGCGCTGGACGCCGGCGTGGAGCGGGCGATCGGTCAGGTGGAAGTCGAGCGCGCCGTCGTGGTTCCACTCGCGCTCCTGGGCGATCTCGCCGCCCATGAACAGGAGCTTCTTGCCGGGGTGGGTCCACATGAAGGCGAAATAGGCGCGCAGGTTGGCGAAGCGCTGCCACTCGTCGCCCGGCATCCGCCCGATCAGCGAGCGCTTGCCGTGCACCACCTCGTCGTGGCTCAGCGGCAGCACGAATTTCTCGGAGAAGGCGTAGACGAGGCCGAAGGTCATCTCGTCGTGATGGTGGGTGCGGTGGACCGGATCGCGTGAGACGTAGTCGAGCGTGTCGTGCATCCAGCCCATGTTCCACTTGAAATGGAAGCCGAGGCCGCCGTCCGGCAGCGCCGCGGTGACGCCGGGCCAGGCGGTGGATTCCTCGGCGATCATCAGCGCGCCCGGCGCCTCGTGGCGGACGATGCCGTTGAGGTGCTTCAGGAAGGCGACCGCTTCCAGATTCTCGCGGCCGCCGTAGCGGTTCGGGATCCACTCGCCGTCCTTGCGGCTGTAGTCGCGGTAGAGCATCGAGGCGACGGCGTCGACCCGGAGGCCGTCGATGTGGAAGCGCCGGATCCACTCCAGCGCCGAGGCGACCAGGAAGCCGATCACCTCGTTGCGGCCGAAGTTGTAGATCAGCGTGTTCCAGTCCTGGTGGAAGCCCTCGCGCGGGTCCTCGTGCTCGTAGAGCGCGGTGCCGTCGAAGCGGGCGAGGCCGTGGGCGTCGGTCGGGAAATGCGCCGGCACCCAGTCGAGCAGCACACCGATTCCCGCGCGGTGGCAGCGGTCGACGAAGGCGGCGAAGTCGGCCGGCGTGCCGTAGCGCGCGGTCGGGGCGAACAGGCCGAGCGGCTGGTAGCCCCACGAGCCGCCGAACGGGTGCTCCATCACCGGCAGCAGCTCGACGTGGGTGAAGCCCATGTGCGTCAGATATGGCACCAGCTCGTCGGCGAGGAAGGCCCAGGAGACCTCGCCGCCGTCCGGCCGGCGCCAGGAGCCGGGGTGGAGCTCGTAGATCGTCAGGGGCGCGGTCGGGCTCTGGCGCGCCGCCCGGCTCGCCATCCAGTCGTCGTCGCTCCAGGCGAAGGGCACGGGATCGGCGACCAGCGCGGCGGTGCGCGGCGGCGCCTCGAAGGCGCGGCCGACCGGGTCGGCCTTCTGCGGCAGCAGCGCGCCGTTGGCGCCGATCAGCTCGAACTTGTAGGGCTCGCCGGGCCCGAGGCCGGGCACGAAGATCTCCCAGAGGCCGGCTTCCTTGCGCAGGCGCATCGGATGGCGCCGGCCGTCCCAGCCGTTGAAGCCGCCGACCACCGAGACCCGCCGCGCGTTCGGCGCCCATACCGCGAAGCGCACGCCGGAAACGCCGCCGATCGTCGTCGCCTGCGCCCCGAGCGCGTCGGCGAGCTGGAGATGCCGGCCCTCGGCGATCAGGTGGACGTCCACCTCGCCGAGCAGGGCCTGGAACTGGTAGGGGTCCTCGGCCTCGTGGACGCCGCCGGGCCATTCGACGCGCAGCCGATAGGGCCACGGCGCCGGGCCGGGCAGGGCGGCGGCGAACAGGCCGTCCTCGACGGGGACCATGGCGGCGAGCACCGCGCCGTCGGGTCCGACCACCGTCGCCGTCAGGGCGCCCGGCAGGAAGGCGCGGACCACGCTGGCCCCGCCCGGGCCCGGATGCGGCCCGAGCACGGCGAAGGGATCGCCGTGACGGCCGTCGGCGATGGCGCGGATCGCACCGGAATCGAGACCGGCGCGCGCGTCGAACTTCGCCATGGGGTTCCTCCCGGGACAGTTGGTTTTTTCCGGAGCCTACGCCATTCGCGAGACGGGGCAAGCACTTCGCCGCGCGGCCGGCGCGCCGCCCCCGGAAAACGCGGCGGGGGCGCCGACCTCGCGGCCGACGCCCCCGCCCGGGATGGCAACACCGGCGCCGCGGCGCCGGTTCCGGATCAGGCGAACTTCACCATGACGTGGCGCACCACGGTGTAGTCCTCGAGCGCGTACTGGCTCATGTCCTTGCCGTAGCCGGACGCCTTCAGGCCGCCGTGCGGCATCTCGCTGACCAGCATGAAGTGGGTGTTGATCCAGGTGCAGCCGTATTGCAGCCGCGAGGCGATGTTCATCGCCTTGCCGACGTCGCGCGTCCACACCGAGGAGGCGAGGCCGTAGTCGCTGTCGTTGGCCCAGCCGACCGCCTCGTCGACGTCGGAGAAGCGCGTCACCGACACCACCGGGCCGAACACCTCGCGGCGGACGATCTCGTCGCTCTGCAGCGCGCCGGCGACCACGGTCGGCTGGTAGAAGAAACCGCCGCCCTCGCCGGGCCGGCCGCCGGTGGTGATCTCGATGTGGTCCTGCTCGCCGGCGCGCTCGACGAAGCTGGCGACGCGGTCGCGCTGGCGCTTGGAGATCAGCGGCCCGATCTCGTTGTCGGCGTCGTCGGCGTTGCCGAAGGCGATCGTCGAGACCGCGGAGGTGAGGTCCGCGACCAGCCGGTCGTAGACCTTGTCGCCGGCGTAGACGCGGCAGGCGGCGGTGCAGTCCTGCCCGGCGTTATAGTAGCCGAAGGTCCTGACGCCCTCGACGACGGCGTCGATGTCGGCGTCGTCGAGCACGATCACCGGCGCCTTGCCGCCGAGTTCGAGATGGGTGCGCTTGACCGTGCCGGCGGCGGCGGCGAGCACCTTCTTGCCGGTGGCGACGTCGCCGGTGAGCGAGACCATCGCGACCTTGGGATGGTTGATCAGCGCGTTGCCGACGCTGCCGCCGCGCCCGACCACCACGTTGAGCACGCCCTCGGGCAGGATGTCGGCTGCGACGCGGGCGAGCTTCAGCGTCGACAGCGGGGTCTGCTCGGACGGCTTCAGCACCACCGTGTTGCCGCCGGCGAGCGCCGGGCCGATCTTCCACGCCGCCATCATCAGCGGGTAGTTCCACGGCGCGATCGAGGCGACGACGCCGATCGGGTCGCGCCGGATCATCGAGGTGTGGCCGGCGAGGTATTCGCCCGCGGCCGAGGCGTGCAGGGTGCGGCAGGCGCCGGCGAAGAAGCGCAGCACGTCGACGACGCCGGGGATCTCGTCGCGCAGCACGGCCGGATAGGGCTTGCCGCAGTTGAGGCTCTCGATCGCGGCGAAGCTCTCGGCGTCGTCCTCGATCGCCTGGGCGAGGCGCAGCAGGTAGCCGGAGCGCTCGCCCGGCGTCGTCCGCGACCACGTCGCGAAGGCCTTCTCGGCGGCGGCGACGGCGGCGTCGACGTGGGCGGTCGAGGCCTCGGGCAGGTCGAGGACGACGGCGCCGGTCTTCGGCGCCAGCACCGTCTCGGCGTCCTCGCTGCCGGCGACGAAGTCGCCACCGATCAGCATCTTCGTGTCGGCGATGGTGGTCATGGGGGAACCTCCCGGGTCTTCTTCCAAGGGCTTCGGGGCTACTTGCCGGCGCCGGCGACGTCGGCGGTGTCGCGGGTGAGCCAGTAGGCGGCCAGGATCGGCAGGAAGGTGACCGCCATCACGAAGATGGCGACCACGTTGGTGACCGGCCGCTGCCGCGGCCGGATCAGTTCGGTCAGCATCCAGATCGGCAGCGTGGTCTGCTGGCCCGCGGTGAAGGTGGTGACGATCACCTCGTCGAAGGACAGCGCGAAGGCGAGCATGCCGCCGGCGAGCAGGGCGGTGGCGAGATTCGGCAGCACCACGTGGCGGAAGGTCTGGAAGGCGTCGGCGCCGAGGTCCATCGAGGCCTCGATCAGCGACGGCGAGGTGCGCCGGAGCCGCGCCACGGCGTTGTTGTGCACCACCACGATGCAGAAGGTGGCGTGGCCGAGCACGATGGTCCAGAAGCTGAACGGGATCTCGGCGACGCCGAAGGCGGCGCGCAGCGCGATGCCGGTGACGATGCCCGGCAGCGCGATCGGCAGCACGATCAGCAGCGACACCGCCTCGCGGCCGAAAAAGCGCGTGCGGGCGAGCGCGCCGGCGGCGAGCGTGCCGAGCACCAGCGCCAGCGCCGTCGCGATCAGCCCGACCCGGACCGACAGCGCGATGGCGTCCCAGATGTCCTGGCGCTGCCACACCACCTCGAACCAGCGCGTCGTGTAGGACGGTGGCGGGAACTGGTAGCTCTTCTCCTCCGAGGAGAAGGCGTAGAGCACGATGAAGGCGAGCGGCAGGTGCAGGAAGGCGAGCCCGGCGCCGGCGGCGAGCCGGAGGGCGAGCGGAGCGCGTTCGGTCATGGCCGGCCTCCTCGGGCGCGGGGGAGGGGCGGGACGGCGCACGCGCCTCGCTCGGAGCGGTCACAGCGCATCGAAGGCCCCCATCCGCCGGGCGACCGTGAGGTAGACGCCCATGATGACGATCGGGACCACCGAGAAGGCGGCGGCGAGCGGGATGTTGCCGGCGGTGCCCTGCTGGACGTAGACGACCTGACCGAGGAAATAGGCGGACGGGCCGACGATCTGCGGCGCGATGTAGTCGCCGAGCGTCAGCGAGAAGGTGAAGATCGAGCCGGCGGCGACGCCGGGCAGGGCGAGCGGCAGGATCACGTGCCGGAAGGTCTGGCCGGGCCGGGCGCCGAGGTCGCCGGACGCCTCGACGAAGGACTTCGGCACCCGCTCCAGCGACGCCTGCAGCGGCAGGATCATGTAGGGCAGCCAGAGATAGACGAAGACCAGGAAGGTGCCGACGTAGCTGACCGACAGCGACGGGCCGCCGATGCCGGGGATCGCCAGGAGACCGTCGATCAGGGCGGTGGTGCCGGTGCGCTCGGCGAACCAGGTGACGACGCCCTCCTTGGCGAGGATCAGCTTCCAGGCGTAGACGCGCACGAGATAGCTCGACCACAGCGGCAGCATCACCAGCAGGTAGAACGCCGCCTTGGTGCGGCCGCGGGCGTGGCGGGCGGCGTAGTAGGCGATCGGGAAGGCGATCGCACCGCAGGCGAGCGTCACCGCCGCCGCCATCGCCACCGTGCGCAGGACGATGTCGCGGTTGGCCGGCTGCAGCAGTTCGGCGTAGGCCGCGAACGAGAAGTCCGGCACCACGGCGCCGGTGAAGTCGTCGAGCGTCCAGAACGACTGCACCAGGAGCGCCACCAGCGAGCCGACGTAGACGAGGCCGAGCCAGATCAGCGGCGGGGCGAGCAGCAGGCCGGCGAGCAGGCGCGGCCGGCGGACGACGAGGTCCGACAGCCGGCCGCGCAGCGAAGTCGGCGCGGCGGGGGCGGGGAGGGCGGACATCGGCCTCAACCCTCCAGCGGCGTCGCGGCGCCGGCCGGCACGACGACGCGGACGGCGTCGCCGGGCGCGAAGGCGGTTTCGGCCGCCGGGACGGACACGACCAGCCGGCCGCCGCCGGCGACCATGACGTCGTAGCGCCGCGCCGCGCCGTGGTACTCGGCGTCGAGCACGGTGGCGGCGACGCCGTCCCGCGCGCCGATCGCGTGGGCCGCGAGGCGGATCTTCTCGCCGCGCAGCGCGTGCGGCGCCGCCGGCAGGCCGAGCGCCGCCGCGAACGGCGCCTCCAGCACGTTCGCGCCGCCGACGAAGTCGGCGACGAAGCGCGTGCGCGGCCGCTCGTAGATCTCCTCGGGTGGGCCGACCTGGACGATCCGGCCGTCGGCGAACACCGCGACCCGGTCGGCCATGGCGAGCGCCTCGGTCTGGTCGTGGGTGACGAAGACGAAGGTGATGCCGAGCCGGTGCTGCAGCGCCTTGAGTTCGCCCTGCATCTCGCCGCGCAGCTTGAGGTCGAGCGCGCCGAGCGGCTCGTCGAGCAGCAGCACCTTCGGCTCGTTGACGAGCGCGCGGGCGAGCGCGACGCGTTGGCGCTGGCCGCCCGAGAGCTGCGCCGGCTTACGCTCGCCGAAGCCCGCGAGCTTGACCAGCGCAAGCATCTCCTCGGCCCGCGCCCGCCGCGTCCGGCGGTCGACGCCGCGGATCATCGGGCCGTAGGCGACGTTGTCGACCACCGACATGTGCGGGAACAGCGCGTAGTCCTGGAACACCGTGTTGACCGCGCGTCGATAGGGCGGCACGCCCTCGACGTGCTCGCCGAAGATCTCGATCGCCCCCGACGTCGGCTGCTCGAAGCCGGCGATCAGGCGCAGGCAGGTGGTCTTGCCGGACCCGGACGGGCCGAGCATGGCGAAGAACTCCCCGGGCGCGATCTCGAGATCGACGGCGTCGACGGCGCGCACGGCGCCGAAATGCCTGGAGACGCTGCGGAATCGGACGGCGGAGGTCATGTGGGGGTCCGTGGGGGGAGGGGGGAGGGAGGCAGTAGGCAGTGGGCAGTAGGGCGTCGGCTGTCGGGCTTCGATGGTGAGCGTCGCGGCGGCGGCCCCCTCTCCCTGTCCCTCCCCCTCAAGGGGGGAGGGGACGCGGTGGAGCAGTACGGCAGGTCCGGATCCGGCGGTGGCGCCGGGACGCTCTATCGCGCTGACCTGCGACCGTCGAAGTTTCGCGAGACGTCGACATCATCGTCCCCTCCCCCCCTGGAGGGGGAGGGACAGGGAGAGGGGGCGCGCGGCATCCACCGCATCACGACCGGATCACCCGGCCTCACCCTCCCCACCTGCGTCCCCTCGCCCTTGTGGGGGAGGGACGGGCAGAGGGGTGGCGACCTTTCCGCCGCGCCGCCGCCGAACGATCCAGGCTCCCCCGATCCACCTGCGTCCCCTCCCCCCTGGAGGAGGAGGGACAGGGAGAGGGGGGAGCCCCGCGCTCCGCCGCCGGACGGCCTCGCGCCGACGCCCGATCCGGCCTCAGCGGCCGCCGATCACCGCGATGTAGTCGCTGACCCACTTGGAGTAGGGCACGCAGCCCGACGGCTGGCTCTTGCAGGCCTTCACCGGCGTCTTCCAGAACGCGATCTTCTCGAAGTTCTCGAAGCCGTTGATCTTGCAGCCCTCGTCGCCCAGGAGCGCGTTGCCCTTGCACGCTTCCGGCACCGCCGGCACCGAGCCGAACCACGCGGAGACGTCGCCCTGGACCTTGGCCGACAGCGAGTGCTCCATCCACTTGTAGGCGCAGTTCGGATGCGGCGCGGAGACGTGCATCATGGTGGTGTCGGCCCAGCCGGTCGCGCCCTCCTCGGGCACCACCGAGGCGATCGGCTTCGACGACGCCTTCAGGCTGTTGACCTGGAACGGCCAGGACGAGGAGGCGACCACGCCCTCGTTGGTGAAGTCGTCGATCTGGACGTAGGCGTCGTGCCAGTAGCGGTGGATGATCTTGTTCTGCGACCGCAGCAGATCGAGCACGGCGGCGTACTGGTCGGCGTTGAGCTCGTAGGGGTCCTGGATGCCGAGTTCGGGCTTGTGGGTCTTGAGGTAGAGCGCGGCGTCGGCCACGTAGATCGGGCCGTCGTAGGCCTGGACGCGGCCCTTGTTGGACTTGCCGTCCGGCAGCGTCTGCTCCTCGAACACCACGCTCCAGCTCTTCGGCGCCTCCTTGAAGACGTCGGTGTTGTACATCAGCACGTTCGGACCCCACTGGTAGGGCGTGCCGTAGTGGACGCCGTCCACCGTGTGCCAGGGCGCGTCCTTCAGGCGGTCGTCGACCTTCGACCACGACGGGATCAGGTCGACGTTGACCGGCTGCACCGTCTTGCCGGCGATCAGGCGCAGCGAGGCGTCGCCGGAGGCGGTGACGAGGTCGAAGCCGCCCTGGTTCATCAGCGACACCATCTCGTCGGAGGTGCCGGCGGTCTTCACGGTGACCTTGCAGCCGGTCTCCTTCTCGAAGTCGGTGACCCAGTCGTAGGCCTTGTCGCTCTCACCGCGCTCGATGTAGCCGGCCCACGTGACGATGGCGACCTCGCCCTCGCCGGGGCCGACCGCGGTCGGCAGCTCGGTCGCCTGCGCCAGCGTGGCGGCCTGGCCGATCACGAGCGACAGGGTGGCGGTTCCGGCGGCAAGACGCTTGAAGCTCCGCATCGATGTCTCCCTTGGCAAGTCGCCGCGCCGACGGCACGGCGGAGGGCGCGCGCGGCGGCCGATCCCCTCGGATCTTCGTTCTGGCGACGGCCGCGCTGCCGGTGAGGCGAGGATTCCAAACGCGTGGAGCGTTCGCCATAACATAAATCAGAATGAACCTTTCGGTTTTCCCGATAGGTCGGGCCGGATCCGCTCCAGGCGGCGCGAGCGGCCGATGTCGACGAAATCCTGGGCGATCCGCGCCAGCCGCGCCCCCTTGCGCCAGGCGATCCCGACCTTGACCGTCGGCAGCGGCTCGGAGGCGGGCCGCGCCTCGATGCGGTCGCCTTCCAGCGACCACGGCCGGTAGACCAGCGCCGGCAGGATGGTGATGCCGGCCCCGGTGGCGACGAGGCTGCGCACCGCCTCGACCGAGCGGGTGCGGAAGGCGGTGCGCGGGCGGAAGCCGTGCTCGGTCCAGAAGGCGCGGGTGGTCTCCTCGATCTCGTCGACGGTCAGCACGATGTGCGCCTCGCGCGCCGCCTCGGCCAGCGTCACCTCGGCCTGTCGGGCGAGCGGATGGCCGAGCGGCAGCCAGACCTGGTAAGGCTCCTCGCCGAGCAGCTCGATCTGCAGCGCGGCGTCGGCGGCGCGGTCGGGCACCACCATCACGGCGACGTCGAGTTCACCGTTGATGAGCAGGTGCTGGAGATAGTCGCGGTTGTCCTCTACCGCCGAGACGGTGACGCCCGGGTTGGCGCGACGGTAGCGGGCGAGGAGGTCGGAGAAGACGTAGCCGGCCACCAGCGAGGTCACGCCTACGTGGAGCTCGCCGGCGGCGGACGGCCCGCCGTCCTCGGCCAGCGAGCGGCGGGCGTCGGCCACCGTCTCCAGGATACGGTGGGCGTGGCGCAGGAACATCTGGCCCTTGTGGGTCAGGCTGACGCCGCGGCCGTGACGCTCGACCAGCTCGAAGCCGAGGTCGGCCTCGAGCTCCTTGACCGATTCGGTCACGGTCGACTGCGAGATCGACAGCAGCTGCGCCGCCCCGGAGATCGAGCCGGTGTCGGCGACGGCGATGAAATACTGCAACTGGCGGAGCTTGAAGGCCATGGCGGCAGTCGAGCCGAATTTCCCGGTATCGGCAACGGGGGAGGCGGCCGCCCGCGGATCAGACCCGTTCGGCGACGACGATCCGCCCCTCGACCGGGACGCCGCGGTCGAGCCGGAGGGGACCGTCCTCGGCGGCTGCGACGCGGAACCCCGCGGCGGCGAGACCGGCCGCGACGGCGCGGCCGCCGTGGGCGTAGCGCAGCGAATCGCGCAGCAGGAAGGCGGTGTCCGGGTCCTCCGCCGCCTCGACCGAGAAGGCGAACAGGGCACCGGGCAGGGTGCGCGCGGCCACCGCCGCGAATACCGGATCGAGCGCGCCGAGGTAGACGAAGACGTCCGCGGCGACGACGAGGTCGAAGCTCCGCTCCGCGGCGGCGAGATGGTCGACGACGTCGCCGACCGCGAGGGCGTCGTAGTCGCCCTTGTCGCGCGCCTTGGCGACCATGGCCGGCGAGAGGTCGACGCCCTCGAGCCGGTCGGCGGCCGGCCGCAGCACGGCGCCCGTCAGGCCGGTGCCGCAGCCGAGGTCGAGCACGCGCGCGAACCGCGCGTCCGGCCGGACGGCGGCGAGGAGGGCGCCGAGCCGCCATGGCGTGCGGTAGCCGAGGTCCTCGACGAGGGCGCGGTCGAAGCGGTCGGCGTAGCCGTCGAACAGGCCGCGGACGTAGGCCGCGGGCGGGGCGGCGGGCGCGGCGGCGGCGCCGAGGGCGGCGAGCTTCAGGCCGGCGCCGTGGACGTCGGCGGGGTCGAGCGCGAGCGCGCGCCGAAACGCCGCCGCGGCGGCATCCGCCTCGCCGGCGGCGGCGCGGGCCTCGCCGAGGCCGACCAGGGCGGGCAGCCAGTCCGGGGCCGCCTCGAGCGCCTGGGCGTAGAGGTCGGCGGCGGCGGCGTGGTCGCCCGCGGCGGCGTAGCCGCGCGCCCATTCGTAGCGGCGGTCGGCGACGAGGTCGCCGGACGAGCGCGCGGTCACGACGCGCGGCGGTAGCGCACGCGGGCGGAGAACTCGATGGCGCCGACGGTGAGCTTCTGAAGGTCGAAGCGGTCGGCGATCATCTCGAGGAAGGCGAGTTCGTTCTGCCGCGCCATGCCGTCGATCGCCGCGACCTCGACGGCGAGGGCGTAGGCGGTCTCGCGCAGCGCCGGCGTCAGCGCCGCGGCGACGCGGTCGAGGATGGCGTCGAGCCCGTCGGTGTCGGCGAGGTGGGCGACGCAGGCGTCGGCGATCGGACCGACCGGACCGGAAAAGCCCTCGAAGGCCGGCAGGCCGGCGACGATGCCGCCGATCAGGTCGAGTTCGCGCGCCGACATGGCGTGGTCGGAGGCCGAGGTGGTGACCATCACCCAGATCAGGGCTTCGTGGACGGAAAGACTGTCGGCCATGGCGTGGAATTCCCCCGGGGAGCGTCGCGCCCGATGTAGGGGGCGCCGCGCGGAAGGGCAAGCGGGAGGCGGCTTCAGCCCGCGATCACCCCGACCGGCGCGGAGCCGTAGCGGCCCTTGCCGGCCGCGCGGGCGCGCTCGGCGGCGGGGCCGAGCACCGGATCGGCGGGATCGGACGGATCGGCCCAGCCCTGCTCGACCAGCCAGCCGGCGATATCCCGGGTGCCGACCCGGCAGGTCGCGATCACCCGGTCCGGCTCGAGTTCGACGACGTCGACGCAGGCGACCGAGCGGCCGCCGATCAGCCGCGCCAGTTCGGCGCGGGCCTTGGCGCCGCATTTCCACAGCTGGCCGTCGGTGCCGGTGCAGGTCTGCGTGAACGGCACCGGCGCGACGCCGGCGACGCGCACGACCAGGGGCTTCTTGTCGCGGACGGCGCGGAAGCTGCCGCCGTCGACGACGATGACGCGGGCGAACACCGTCTCGGGCTTTTCCGGCCGGACGCCCTCGTCGGCGCTCGGCCGCAGCGGGCCGTCCATCCCGGAGGGTTCGGCGGCCGGTCGCTCGCCCGGCGGCGGCACGTTGCCGAGGTCGACGACGCGGCCGGGGGCGCCGGGCGCGGCGGCCGGGGCCGTCGCGGCGCCCTTCGGCAGCCGCAGTGCGGCGTCGGCGGCCCAGTTGCCCGACCCCGGTGGCGGCGCGGCGGCGTACATCCACGCCATCGCCCCGCCGACGATCGCGGGACCGACCAGCAGCGGCATCGCCCAACGCGCCGCGAAGGACAGCTTGCGCCGGCCCCGCCTCATTGACTGACCCAGAGGATGCGCGCGGCGAACACGACCGCCGACCGCGGCAGCCGGCGCGTCGCCCCGTCGGGGCCGCGCAGCGCCACGGTGTCGCCCCAGGCCTCGACCTCGGCGACGGCGGTGGCGCCGGTCTCGTCGGTGTAGAGCACGCGGTTGCCGCGCCCGATCGGCGCCGAGGCCGACACCACCAGCCGGTCGCCCGGCCGGTAGAGCGGGGCGAGCGGCGGCCCGGCGACGGTGACCACGTGGGCGTCGGCGACGTCGGCGAGCGGCGGCTGCACGCCGTCCTCCGCGAAGCCGGCCGGGGCGAATCCGGCGGGGGCGGCGCCCTTGACCTCGAGCGCGCCGAGCGGCTCGTCGGCGACGAGGCGGGCGAGGTCGGCGACGCTGGTGCCGGTCGCCTCCATCACCTTGGCGAGCGATTCGGTCGAGGGCCAGCGCGGCCGGCCGTCGCCGCCGATGCGCTTCGAGGGGTTGAAGGCGGTGGCGTCGAGCCCGGCCCGCCGCGCCAGTCCCGAGGCGGTCAGGCCGTGGCGCTCGGCCAGGCGGTCGATCACGTCCCAGATCCCGCTGTGCGACAGCATCGTCCCCGCGTCCCGTCGATCGTCGTCCGCCCCGTGCGGACGTTGGAACTTGTCTCCGGTGGAGACGGCGATTACTCGTTTTCCCGAGGGCCCGGCCGTCCGGCCGACCGAACGGGAAGCAACGGCTCCATGCAGGACCGCGTCGTCTACAAGATCGCCCCCCGCGCCCTGTGGGCGGAGGCCGAGCACACCGGGATCTTCCGCGGATCGCCCGTCGACCACGCCGACGGCTTCATCCACTTCTCTTCTACTACCCAAGTCGTCGAGACCGCAAACCGACACTACGCCGGGCTCGACGACCTGCTGCTGGTCGCGGTCGACACCGCCCGGCTCGGCGACGGCCTGCGCTGGGAGCCCTCGCGCGGCGGCGCGCTGTTCCCCCATCTCTACGGCGACCTGCCGCTCGACGCCGTGCTCTCGGTGCGCCCGCTGCCGCTCGGCGCCGACGGCCGCCACGCCTTCCCGCCGCTGGAGGATCCGGCGTGAGCCTCGACGCCATCGGCGCCGCGCTCCTGCGCCGGCTCGACCCGGAGACCGCCCACGGCCTCGCCATCCGCGGCCTCTCCGCCGGCCTCGTCCGCGCCCGCCGCCTGCCGCCGGACCCGCGGCTCGCCGCCCGCCTCGGCGACCTCGTGCTGCCGAACCCGCTCGGCATGGCCGCCGGCTTCGACAAGAACGCGGTGGCGCCCGACGGGTTGCTCGCCCTCGGCTTCGGCTTCGTCGAGGTCGGCACGCTGACGCCGCGCCCGCAGCCGGGCAACCCGCGCCCGCGCATCTTCCGGCTGCCGGAGGCCGGCGCCGTGATCAACCGGCTCGGCTTCAACAACGACGGCCACGCCGCCGCGCTCGCCCGCCTCGAGGCCCGTCGCGGCCGCGGCGGCGTCGTCGGCGTCAACGTCGGCGCCAACAAGGACAGCACGGACCGCCCGGCCGACTACGTCGCCGGCATCCGCGCCTTCGCCGCGGTGGCCTCCTATTTCACCGTCAACGTGTCGTCGCCGAACACGCCGGGTCTGCGCGACCTGCAGGCCCGCGACGCCCTCGACGAACTGCTCGCCCGCGCGCTCGCCGCCCGCGACGACATGGTCGCGGCGGTGGGACGCCGGGTGCCGGTGCTGCTCAAGATCGCTCCCGACCTGACCGAGGCCGGCCTCGACGACGTCGCCGACGTGTCGCTCGCGCGCGGCGTCGACGGGCTGATCGTCTCCAACACCACGCTGTCGCGGGTCGGGGTTTCCGGCCCGGTCGCGGGCGAGGCCGGCGGCCTCTCGGGCCGGCCGCTGTTCGAGCGCTCGACCGTGGTGCTCGCCAAGATGCGCCGGCGCGTCGGCCGGGCGCTGCCGATCGTCGGCGTCGGCGGGATCGCCGACGGCGCGGACGCGGTGGCGAAGATCCGTGCCGGCGCCGACCTCGTCCAGGGCTACACCGGCTTCATCTATGCCGGGCCGGCCTACGCGGCCGACGTGCTCGCCGGCCTCTCCGCCGCGCTCGACCGCGACGGCCTGCCGTCGCCGGCGGCGCTGCGCGACCTCGACCTCGACCGCTGGGCCGACCGTCCGATTCCGGCGTGACCGCCGATCCCCGAAACGGCGAGGGCGCCGCATCCGGCCGGATGCGGCGCCCTCGCGAGCGGGTTCGTGCGCGGAGACGGCCGGGGCCTGCCCCGGCCGGTCGTCACGGCGCCGGCAGCGCGGCCGGCGAATCGGACAGCGAGCGCAGGTAGGCGATCACCGCGGCGCGGTCGTCCGGCTTCTTGATGCCGGCGAAGCCCATCTTCGTACCCGCCACCAGCGCCTTCGGCTGCGCCAGGAAGTGGTCGAGGTGGTCGTAGTCCCAGACGTTGGCCTTGCCGAACTCGACCATGGCCGGCGAGTACTGGAAGCCTTCGTGGCTGCCCGGCACGCGGTTGACCACGTTCCACAGGCCCGGGCCGACCTTGTTGGCGCCCGAGTTGTCGAAGGAATGGCAGCCGGCGCAGGCCTTGGCGACGGTCTCGCCCTTGGCCGGGTCGGCCTTGGCGAGGCGGACCGCGATCGACTCGACCGCTTCGGCCGGCGCGGCGGCACCGGCGCCCTCGGCCGCGCCGCCCTCGGCGACCGCGACCTCGAAGCCCGGCTTCTCCGGCGATTCCTGCTCGAAGATCAGTTCGGAGATGAACCCGACGCCGAAGGCGAAGGTCAGCGTTCCCAGAAGGGCGCCCGCGATCTTGTTCAGTTCAAGGGACATTCACGGCTCCAGACGACACCGGCGCGGGAGGCGGGCACCGGACGAGGTGGCGGCTCCGACGGAAAGGCCGGACGCGCCCGAGCGGGCGTGCACGACCCCGAAAATTCCGCCGGACCCTACAAACTTTCCGCCCGACGTGTCCATACGTATGATGCGGTTGCGAACGGTCTCGGGTAAGGCCGTTTCGCGCCGCGCCGGAGCCGCCCCGCGGGGGGTGCCTCCGGCGTCGTCGCCATGGACGTGGCCGGTGCGTCGCACCGGTTTCTGCATCACGCCGGCAGCGCCGGCAACCGGGCCGTTGGAACGAGACGATGAACGAAGGAAAGGGCGCCGCCCTCGTGGTGATTCCGGCCCGGATGGGCTCGACCCGGCTGCCGGACAAGCCGCTGGCCGACATCGCCGGCGAGCCGATGATCGTCCACGTCTGGCGCCGCGCCGTCGAGGCCGCGATCGGCGACGTCGTGGTCGCCTGCGACGTGCCCGCGATCGCCGACGCCGTCCACGCCGCCGGCGGCCGCGCCGTGCTGACCCGGCCCGACCACCCGAGCGGGTCCGACCGCGTCATGGAGGCGGTCCGCGCCGTCGACCCAGACGGCCGCCACGGCGTGATCGTCAACGTCCAGGGCGACCTGCCGACGATCGCGCCGGCGGCGATCCGCGCCTGCTTCGCCCCGCTCGCCGACCCGGCGGTCGACGTCGCGACGCTGGCGGTGGAGATCGCGGTCGAGGCCGAGAAGACCGATCCCAACGTGGTCAAGGTGGTCGGCTCGCCCACAGCGGACGGGCGCCTGCGCGCGCTCTACTTCACGCGCGCCACCGCCCCGCACGGCCCCGGGCCGCTCTTCCACCACATCGGCCTCTACGCCTACCGCCGGCCGGTGCTGGAGCGCTTCGTGACGCTGCCGCCCTCGACCCTCGAGCTGCGCGAGAAGCTCGAGCAACTGCGCCTGCTCGAGGCCGGCCTCAGGATCGACGTCGCGCTGGTCGACGACGTGCCGCTCGGCGTCGACACCGCCCACGACCTCGAACGCGCCCGCGAGATTCTCGGCGCGCGCAAGTGACGGCGGCGGCGGCGCCTGCTAGAGAGGCGCCGTCTCTTCCCCAGCAGCGGCGTCGCGCGGATCGGTCATGAAGAAGAAGGTCGTGTTCCAGGGCGAGCCGGGAGCCAACTCCCATCTCGCCGCCCTCGAGGTCTACCCCGACTGCGAGCCGGTGCCCTGCCCGACCTTCGAGGACTGCTTCGCGGCGCTGGCCGCCGGCACCGCCGACCTCGGCATGATCCCGATCGAGAATTCGGTCGCCGGCCGCGTCGCCGACATCCACACGCTGCTGCCCGGCGCCGACCTCCACATCGTCGGCGAGCACTTTCTGCCGATCCACCACCAACTGATGGGCCTGAAGGGCGCCGCGCTGTCGGACCTCCGCGTCGTGCAGAGCCACGTCCAGGCGCTCGGCCAGTGTCGGAAGACGCTGCGCGGCCTCGGCCTCACCGCCGTGATCGGCGCCGACACAGCCGGTTCGGCCCGCGAGATCGCCGAGCGCGGCGACCGCGCCCGCGGCGCGCTCGCCTCCCGCCTCGCCGCCGAGATCTACGGCCTCGACATCCTGAAGAACGACGTCGAGGACGAGGCGCACAACACCACGCGCTTCATCATCCTGTCGCCCGAGCCGGCGCCGGCGCCGGCGCTCGGCACGCCGACCATCACCACCTTCCTGTTCCGCGTCCGCAACATGCCGGCCGCGCTCTACAAGGCGCTCGGCGGCTTCGCCACCAACGGAGTCAACATGACCAAGCTGGAGAGCTACCAGCTCGCCGGCCAGTTCTTCGCCTCGCAGTTCTACGCCGACGTCGAGGGCCACCCCGACGAGACCGCCCTGCGCTTCGCCCTCGAGGAACTCGCCTTCTTCAGCCACGAGGTCCGCATCCTCGGCGCCTACCCCGCGAGCCCGTTCCGCGAGACCATCCGCGAGCCCGAGGCCGAGAGGGGGCTGCGCCCGGGGGAGTGACGGGGGAACCCGCGGCACGACCGTAACGGACGGGCACCAAGGGGAGGGCAGGGCCGTGGCCGGCGACGCGACCGATCTCGGACTGGTGGCGCTGGCCACCGCCTTCGACGCGGGGCAGCTGAGCTGCCGCGAGGCGATGGAAGCGGTGCTCGACCGGATCGAGCGCGTCGACGGCCACGTCAATGCCATCGTCGGCCGCGCCGATCCGGACCTCTGCCGCGCCGCCGCCGACCGCGCCGACGCCGAGCGACGGGCCGGCCGTGCCCGCGGCGCGCTTCACGGCGTGCCGATCGCGATCAAGGACCTCTCCGCCGCGGCCGGCCTGCCTTTCACCTGCGGCTCGCCCCTCCACGCCGGCGACGTCGCGGCCGTGGACGATCCCGAGGTGGCGCGGATCCGCGCCGCCGGCGCGATCGTGATCGGCAAGACCAACACGCCGGAATTCGGCCTCGGCTCGCACACGTTCAATCCCGTATACGGCGTCACGCGCAACCCGCACGATCTCTCGCGCAGCGCCGGCGGGTCGAGCGGCGGCGCGGCGGCCGCGCTCGCCGCCCGGCTGCTGCCGGTCGCCGACGGCAGCGACATGATGGGCTCGCTGCGCAACCCCGGCGCCTTCTGCAACGTCGTCGGCTTCCGCCCGAGCTTCGGCTTGGTCCCGTCCGGCGGCACCGCCGGCGACGTCTTCCTCGACACGCTGGCGACCGTCGGGCCGATGGGCCGCTCGGTCGCCGACGTCGCAGCGCTGCTCCGCGTCCAGGCCGGCCGCGATCGGCTGGCGCCGTTCTCCTACGAGGCGTCCGACCTCGACGCCGCGCCGCCGGCCGATCTCGCCGGCGTCCGGGTCGGCTGGCTCGCCGACGTCGCCGCCGACCTGCCCTTCGAGGACGGGATCCTCGCGCTTTGCCGCGACGCCCTCGACGTGTTCACCCGCGCCGGCGCCGTCGTCCGGGACGTCCGGTCGAACTTCCCGCGCGAGCGCCTGTGGGACTGCTGGACGACGCTGCGCAGCGCCGCCGTCGCCGGCGGACATGCCGCCACGGCCGCCGATCCGGCCCGCCGGGCGCTGATGAAGCCGGAACTGCTGTGGGAGGTCGAGCGCGGGGCGCGCTTCTCGGCCCTCGACGTCCACGCCGCCTCGGTGGCGCGCAGCGACTGGTACCGGGCGCTGCTCGCCCTCTACGACGACGTCGACGTGCTCGTGCTGCCGTCGGCGCAGGTGTTTCCCTTCGACGCCGACCTCCACTTTCCCGCGGCGATCGACGGCGTCGCCATGGACACTTACCACCGCTGGATGGAGGTGGTGATCGGCCCGAGCCTCGCCGGCCTGCCGGTCGCCGCCATGCCGGCCGGCTTCGGCCGCGCCGGTCTGCCGGCCGGGATCCAGATCGTCGGCCGGCCCCGCGCCGACGGGACGGTGCTGCGGATCGCCGCCGCCTACGAGGCGCGCACGCCCTGGCTCGCGGTCCGCCCGGCAGGTATTCCGGACTGAGAGGGACTCAACCCGCCACCACCCACGCCTCGACCAGCATCCTGGCGATCGCGAGCTTCGGCGGGCAGTAGAGGCCGTCCGGATGCGTGCCGGCGAGCATGGCGCGGACTTCGGCGCGCGGGAACCAGCGGCAGTCCTCGAGTTCGGCGTGGTCGATGGTGATCTCGGTGCTCACCGCCTCGCCGAGGCAGCCGAGCATCAGGGACGAGGGGAACGGCCAGGGCTGGCTGGAGTGGTAGCGGACGCGGCCGACGCGGATGCCGGCCTCCTCGAAGGTCTCGCGGCGCACGGCGTCCTCGACGGTCTCGCCCGGTTCGACGAAGCCGGCGAGGCAGGAATAGCTGCCGGTTTTGAAGCGCGGCTGGCGGCCGAGCAGGGCGCGGTCGCCGTCCGAGATCAGCATGATCGAGACCGGGTCGACCCTGGGGAAATGCTGCGCCTCGCAGGCCGGGCAGTCGCGGCGGTAGCCGCCGATCGCCGGCACCGTGCGACTGCCGCAGTTGGCGCAAAAGCCGTGGCGGGCGTGCCAGGCGAGCATCGAGCGGCCCTGGGCGACCTGGCCGAAGCCGTCGTCCTCGATGCGACCCTCGAGCGCGAGCGAGCGCAGGTCGGTGGCGACGAGGCCCTCCTCGGCGGCCGGTGCGGCGGGCAGGCCGGCCGCGAAGCGCGGGGCGCCGTCGGGCAGCCAGCCGAGCAGGATCGCCTCGGCGAGGTCGGCGCCGAGGCGGCGGGCGCGGGCAAGGTCGAACAGCGCGAGGCCCGCGGTGGTCGGGTCGAGCACGATCTGGTCGCCGACGAACAAGAAGGCGGCCGCGCGGGCGTCGGCGAGCGCGCCGGCGAGCACCGCGGGGTCGCCGCGCTTCTCCGAGCGGCGGTCGAGCGGATTGACCGAGAAGCCGTTGAAGCGGGAACGGTCGAGCGGCGCGTCGGCGGACATGGGGTCGTCTCCGGAGGGAGGGGTTACATTGGCCGGAGCGCGTCGCCGAGCACGGCGGCGAGCCGCTCGGCCATGTCGCGGGCACCGGCCTCGGAATAGGGCACCGCCGCGGTCTTGCCCCACACCGGGCCGGCCCAGGCCGGATCGGTCGTGAAGCGGGCGATGACGTGGACGTGGAGCTGGCGCACCATGTTGCCGAGCGCGCCGACGTTGATCTTGTCGGGACGGGCGAGGTCGCGGAGCGCGGTCGAGACGAGGGCGATCTCGTCCATCAGCCGGTGGCGCTCGGCGGCGGGAAGGTCGATCAGCTCGGCGAGGCCGGCCCGGCGCGGCACCAGGATCAGCCAGGGATAGGTGCGGTCGTTCATCAGGAGCAGCCGGGAGAGGCCGAGCTCTCCCAGCGGCAGGGTGTCGGCGGCGAGCCGGGGGTCGAGCTCGAAGGCGGTCATCGCGTCTCCTCCGCGAAGGTCCGGGTCGCGAGCGCGGGCACGCGCGCGGCGAGGGTGAGGCCGCGCGCGCCGAGGAAGACCAGCAGCGCCAGCCAGAGGCCGTGGTTGCCGAGGACGGGCGTCGCCGCCCACAGCACGGCGAGGAAGATCGCGAGCGACACCAGCATCATGTTGCGCATCTCGCGCGACCACGTCGCCCCGATGTAGACCCCGTCCATCTCGAAGGCGAGCACGCCGGCGAGCGGCGTCAGCGCCGCCCACGGCAGGAAGGCGGCCGCGGCGGCGCGCACCTCCGGCGACGTCGTCATCACGTCGATCACCGGTCCGCCGGCGACGAACAGCACCACCGCCACCACGGCGGAGAAGGCGAAACCCCAGGCGACGGTGAGGCGCACCGCGGCGTCGAAGGCAGCGCGGGTGCGGGCGCCGACGGCGCGGCCGGCGAGCTGCTCGGCGGCGTTCGCGAGGCCGTCAAGGAAGTAGCCGCCGATCATGAAGAAGTTCATCAGCACCGCGTTGGCCGCCAGCACCGTGTCGCCGAAGCGGGCGCCGGCGCGGGTGAAGGCGGCGAAGGCGAACAGCAGCGCGAAGGAGCGGATCATGATGTCGCGGTTGACCGCGAGCATGCGCAGGAAGGCGGCGCGCTCGAACACCGCGCCGCGGATCCGGTGGAAGCCGTGCCGGCCGATGCCGACGCAGACGACGAGGCCGACCACGGCCGTCACCACCTCGCCGATCACCGTGCCCCAGGCGACGCCGGCGATGCCCCAGCCGGCGCCGAGGCCGAGGCCGATCGAGCCGGCGATGTTGACGCCGTTGAGGAGGGTCTGCAGCGCGAGGCCGAGCCCGGACCGTCCGAGCCCGAGCACCCAGCCGAGCACCGCGTAGTTGGCGAGGGCGAAGGGGGCGGAGAGGATGCGGATGCCGAAATAGGTCGCCGTCGCCGCCGCCACCGCGTCCGACGGGTCGACGAAGGCGAGCGAGGCCGCGAGGATCGGCCCGGCGAGGGCGATCATGGCGAGGCCCGACACGGCCGCCACCACCAGTGCCCGGGCGAGCGAGGCGGCCATCTCGCGCTCGTCGCCGGCGCCGAGCGCCTGGGCGGTCAGGCCGGTGGTGCCGGACCGCAGGAAGTTGAAGGTGGAGAACAGGAAGTCGAACACCAGCGCGCCGACGGCGATGCCGCCGACCAGCGCGGCGTCGCCGAGCTGGCCGACCACGCCGGTGTCGACGGCGCCGAGCAGCGGCGTCGACAGGAAGGCGAGCGTCATCGGGACGGCGATGCGGAAGACGGTGGCGCTGTCGACGCGGAAGTCGCCGGGGCGGGCATGGCTGGTCATCGGCGAGTGGTAGACGGGCCGGCGCGCCGCTTCAAGGCCGTCCGGTCGCCGTCGCGGAGCGCGCCCGTGCGGCGGTGCGAAAAGGCTGTTCCGACCCCGCGCGAAGTCGGGTAGCGTGCCCGCCGGACGGAGGTATGGTCATGGCGTTCATCGACATTTTCGCACGTTTCGTGGCGCTGGTGGGTGGGACGGCGGCGGCGGTCCGCCACCGCGGTCGGATCGAGAAGCCGGCGATCGGCGGCGCGCCGATCATCCCGGAACCGCGCGCCCAGGGCGCGATGCCGACGCTGAAGATGCCGATCGCCGCCGGCTGGAAGGACGGCCGCACGCCGCGCGCGGCGCCGGGGCTTAAGGTGCAGGCCTTCGCCATGGACCTCGCCCATCCGCGCTGGCTCCAGGTGATGCCGGACGGCGAGGTGCTGGTCGCCGAGGCGCTGATGGAGCCGATCGCGATCGAATCGCTGTTCGACTACGCCATGGCGAGCACGCTGCGCCGCGTCCGCGCGCTCGGCCCGAGCCCGAACCGGATCACCCGCCTCGTCGACCGCGACGGCGACGGCAAGGCGGAGGTCCGCGACGTCTTCCTCGACAAGCTGCGCCAGCCCTTCGGCATGGCCCTCGTCGGCGACGTCTTCTACGTCGGCAACACCGACGCCCTCGTCGCCTTCCCCTATTCGCGCGCCGACAAGCGCGTCACCGGCCCCGGCCGGACGATGGCGACCTTCAAGCCGGGCGGCCACTGGACCCGCAGCGTGATCGCCAGCCCGGACGGGACGAAGCTCTACGTCGGCGTCGGCTCGCTCTCCAACATCGCCGAGCGCGGCATGGCCGTCGAGGAGGGCCGCGCCGCGGTCTACGAGGTCGACCTCGCCACCGGCGGCAACCGCATCTTCGCCGGCGGCCTGCGCAACCCGGTCGGCCTCGCCTTCGAGCCGACCACCGGCGCGCTGTGGACCGTGGTCAACGAGCGCGACGGCATCGGCGACGAGACGCCGCCGGACTACCTGACCTCGGTGGTCGACGGCGGCTTCTACGGCTGGCCCTACTGCTACTGGGGCCGCACCGTCGACGAGCGCGTGCCGCAGGACCCGGCGCTGGTCGCCCGCGCGATCCGGCCGGACTACGCCCTCGGCGGCCACACTGCCTCGCTCGGCCTCTGCTGGCACCCGGCCGGCACGCTGCCGGGCCTGCCCGACGGCATGATCGTCGGCCAGCACGGCTCGTGGAACCGCAGCAAGCTGTCGGGCTACCGCGTCATCTTCGTGCCGTTCGAGAACGGCAAGCCGTCCGGCGACATCCGCGTTCTGCTCGACGGCTTCCTGTCGGCCGACGAGCGCGAGGCCTACGGCCGGCCGGTCGGCGTGGCGCTCACCGCCGACGGGGCGCTGCTGGTCGCCGACGACGTCGGCGACGCGGTGTGGCGGGTCTCGGCGGCCTGACGCCGCCGACGCGGGCACCGATCCGGGCCGGGCGCGCCGGCCGATCCGGACCGGGCGGGGACGCGTAGGAAAGGCCGCCATGCCGCGGAGCGGCGAGGAACCGGTCATGCCGCCGATCGTGCACCACCCCGCCTATCACGCCGAGATTCCGGAGGGGCACCGCTTCCCGATGGGCAAGTTCCGCCGCCTCGCCGAGGTGCTGGCGGAGGAGGGGCTGGTGGCGCCGGGCGGCTTCATCGTGCCGGCGCTCGCCCCCGACGGCTGGCTGCGGCTCGCCCACGACGGCGCCTACGTCGACCAGGTGCTGACGGCGACGGTGCCAGACCGGATCGCCCGCGAGATCGGCTTCCCGATGACCGAGGCCGTGACCACCCGCGCCCGCGCCGCCACCGGCGGCACGGTGCTGGCGGCCCGGCTCGCGCTCGAGCACGGCCTCGCGCTCAACACCGCCGGCGGCAGCCACCACGCCCGCCGCGCCCACGGCGCCGGCTTCTGCGTGCTCAACGACGTCGCGGTGGCGGCGGCGGTGCTGCTCGCCGACCACGACGTCCGGCGCGTGGCGGTGATCGACCTCGACGTCCACCAGGGCGACGGCACCGCCGACGTCTTCGCCGGCGACGAGCGCGTCTTCACCGTCTCGGTCCACGCCGAACGCAACTACCCGGTCCGCAAGGTGCCCTCGAGCGTCGACGTCGGCCTGCCCGACGCCGTCGGCGACGCCGACTATCTGGCGATGCTGGCGGAGCTGGTGCCGGCTGTGCTCGACCGGGCGCGCGCCGACGTCGTGTTCTACAACGCCGGCGTCGATCCCCACGCCGACGACCGGCTCGGCCGCCTCGCGCTCTCCGACACCGGCCTCGCCGAGCGTGACCGCCGGGTGATCGGCGCGGTGCGCGAGCGCGGCCTGCCGCTGGTCGGCGTCATCGGCGGCGGCTACGAGGCCGACGTCGACCGCCTCGCCCGCCGCCACGCCATCCTGCACCGCACCGCGGCGGAGTTCGACTGAACCTCTCTCGTGAAGTCCCGACTCGTCGGCACTTTACGAGGTCTCGGCCATTCGGCGGGCGCCCGGTCGGGCGCTCCTCGTCCGCAACGCTCCGACCAGAGGTCGGAACCTTGCGAACTCGGACCGAAGCCGCTTCAGGTGCGGCCGCCGCCGACCTTCATGAGGCGGATCAGCACGTAGAGCGGCACCACCACCACGGCGCCGAGCAGGAAGTAGCGCCAGGCGCGGTCGATCGCGCCGAAGCCGAGGTTCCAGATCCCCTCGACGAAGCGGCGCACGCTGGCGACGATGTCGTAGGGCTCGATGCCGAGCGCCGCCATGATCACGCCGACCACGAAGGACATCAGGACGAGCCGCACCAGGACGCGGCCGGGGGTGTCGCCGAGGATGCGGGTGACGGTGCTGCCGGACATGGCCGATCCTTCTTTCGTGGCGGGCGGGATCCCGACCGCGGTTCTAGGGGGCGCCCCGGCGCCTGTCCAGGTGCCGGCTCGGCGCCCGCGCCCTCAATCCCGGCGGAAGATCACCCCGGCGAGCCAGCCGGTGAGGCAGGCGATCACCACCGTGACGAGGCCGTAGACGAGGCCGTGGCGGTGGGCGAAGTCGGTCATGACCTGCTCGAAGCCGACCTTGCCGATCAGCAGCTCCTCAGAAGTGGTGGCGAGCAGGGCGCCGTCGCGGAACAGGTAGACGCTGGCGAGGTAGCGCCCGACCGGCACGTTGGCCGGCAGCGCCACCGGGGCGCGGAACAGCGCGGCGCTGAGGAACTCGACGCCGTTCTCCTGCTGCTGGTAGAGCCGGCCCGACTGCATCAGCCGCAGGAAGGCCTCGTCGAAGTCGGTGCGGCGCGGCGGCTCGGCCGAGGTCTGCGCGTTGATCGGCAGCATGTCGATGCCGAGGCCGAGCTTGGCACGGGTGGCGTCCGGCGCGATCTCCGCCAGCGGCGCCGACGACAGCACGGCGTGGAACGAGGGCACGCCGCGCATCCGCTCGCTGTCGCGGTTGATCCAGACGCCGGCGGTGCGTTCCTTGCGGCGGGTGACGACGCTGGTCGGCGGGCCGGACAGCGCCACCACCACCTCGTAGCGCGCCGAGCGCGACACTGTCTGGGCGTCGCGCTCGATGGTGCCGAACACCACCACCTTGCTGCCGGTGAAGTTCGAGGTGATCGCCACCGTCTCGTTGGTGAGCGCGGTGACGAGCTGCTCGGCCGCCGCCGGCGCGGCGAGGGCGAGCGGAGCGGCGAGGGCGAGGAAGACGGCGAGGAGGCGCGTCACCGGGCGCCTCCGACGATTGGGTTGACCGAATAGAGCTCCGACGGCGTCGCCACGAGGTCGACGGCGAAGCGCAGGCCGACCGAGAGCACCAGGAGGCCGAGCAGGGCGCGCAGCGTCTCGCCGCGCAGGCGCTGGCCGACCTGGGCGCCGAACTGCGCCCCGACCACGCCGCCGACCATCAGGCAGAGCCCGAGCACGACGTCGACGGTCTGGTTGGTCGAGGCCTGCATCACCGTCGCGAAGGACATCGAGCCGAGCGTCTGCATCAAGGTGGTGCCGATCACGATCGTGGTCGGCACGCGCAGCAGGTAGATCAGCGCCGGCACCATGATGAAGCCGCCGCCGATGCCGAGCAGCGCGCCGAGGAAGCCGATCGCCACCCCGAGCGCCAGCACCGGGAACACCGAGATGTAGAGCCGTGACCGGTGGAAGCGCACCTTGAGCGGCAGGTTGGCGACGAAACCGCGGGTGGCGGGCCGCCGGGTCGGCACCGTCCGGCCGCCGCGCTGGGCCGCCATCGAACGCAGCGCCTCGGTCAGCATCAGCACGCCGATGGTGCCGAGGAACCCAACGTAGCAGAGCGAGATGACGAGATCGAGCTGCCCCTGCCGGCGGAGCGCGGTGTAGACCATGACGCCGAGCGCCGAGCCGGTGACGCCGGACACCATCAGATAGGCGCCGAGCTTGACGTCCACGGCCTTCTTGCGGACGTAGGCGAGCGTGCCCGACGCCGACGAGGCGACGATCTGGCTCGACACCGTGGCGACGGCGACCGCCGGCGAGATGCCGGAGAAGATCAGCAGCGGCGTCAGCAGGAAGCCGCCGCCGACCCCGAACATGCCGGACAGGAAGCCGACCGCGGCGCCCATCCCGAGCAGGACGAAGACGTTGATCGGCAGTTCCGCGATCGGGAGATAGAGGTCCAAGGCGGCGGGTCCGGCGTTCGGGGCGTCGGGGGCGGGCGTTCGGCGGGACGACCGCGACCGCCGCGCTCGGGCGAGCGGGCGGCCGCGACGGAACCCAGTCTGGACCCGGACCGTAGCGATTCCGTGTCCGTCGGCGCCATCCCCTCCCGACCGGCGGTCGGACCCGAGGCCGCGCCCGCCGTCAGATCGCCTGTTCCGCGAGCGCCCGGATCAGGGCGTCGTCGACGGCGCCGGTCGCCGGCAGGCCCTTGGCCTTGCGGAAGGCGGCGATGGCGTCGCGGGTCTTGCGGCCCATCTTGCCGTCGGCCGGACCGACGTCGTAGCCCTGGCGGGCGAGCAGCGTCTGGGCCTGGACGACGAGGTCGCCGCCGCCGACGGTCGCCGCCGCGCTCTCCGGCGTCGCCGACCACGCGGGATCGTCGGTGGCGACGTCGTTGGCGGCCGGGTCCGGCTGCCGAGGCTTCCAGCTCTCGACCGCGAGCCGGGCCCGGGCGAGCGCGTCCTTGTCGAGCACCTGGGCGACGTCGTCGCGCTTCTTGGCGCTGTCGCCGTCGCCGGCGGCCGCCGCGATCGCGAACCACTTGTAGGACGCCGTCAGGTCGCGCGGGACGCCGAGCCCGCGGGCGTAGAGGATGCCGAGATTGTACTGGCTGTCGCGCACGCCGAGGTCGGCGGCCTTCTGGAACCAGCCGGCGGCGGTGTCGTAGTCGGGCTGGCCGAGGCCGCCCTCGGCGTAGAGCACCGCGAGGTTGTGCATGGCCTTGGCGTTGCCGACGTCCGCCGCCTTGGCGTACCAGCTGCCGGCGGTCTTGGTGTCGCGCGGCACGCCCTGGCCCTTCTCGTAGAGGCTGCCGAGCCGGTACTGCGCCGGGGCGAGGCCGGCCTCGGCGGCGTAGCCGTACCAGCGCACCGCCTCGGGAAGGTTCTGCGCGACGCCGCGGCCCTCGGTCAGCCGCGCCGCGACCTCGAACTGCGCCACCGGATTGCCGGCCTGCGCCGCCTGACGCAGTGCCAGCGGACCGACCGTCTCGGGCGGCGCCGGCAGGGCGCCGGCGGGCGGGACGAGCTTGCCGGCCGCCGGCGCGCCGGCGACGGTGCCGTCCGGGGCGGGCGCGAAGCTGGTCGACGGACCGGGCGGCAGCTGCGCCAGCGCGCCGGGATCCGAGCCGTCGGCCGGGGCGGCGGGCGCCGGCGCGGCGGTGTCGGGGGCGGGCGCGGCGTCGGCGACGGCCGGGCCGTCGGCGGGCGGCGTCGCGGCCGCGGCGGGCGCCTCTTCCGTTGGGGGCGTCGCGGCGGGTGGGGCGGCCGGCGTCTCCGCCCGGGCGGTCTCCGCGGCCGGGGCCGGCACGGCCGGCGGCGTCGCGTCGACGGTCACCGTCGGCGCCGAGCCGCGGAAGAAGGTCGTCGTGGCGACGCGGGCGCCGATGCCGGCGACGGCCAGCACCAGCACCACGACCATGATCTTGCGCCGGTGCAGGCGCAGGCCCTCGGGCAGGCGGAGCGCGAAGCGGCCGCGGCGCGGAGCGGGCGCGGCCTCCTCGGCCGGGGCCTCGGCGGCGGGCGCCTGGACCGGCGGCGCCGACTGGCCGCGGCGGCCGTTGCCCGGCAGGTCGGCACCGGCGGCCTGGGCGGCACGGCGGGCGGCGGCGATGAAGTCGGCCTTGGAGAGTTCGGCGCGCGGGCGCTCCTCGCCCTTGCGGCCGGCCGGGGCGGCGTTCGTCGCGGCGGCGTCGGTGCGCGCCGAACGGGCCGGCTTGCCGGATCCGGGTTCGAGCGGCCGGTTGACGTCGACTTCGACGGCGGGCGCGGCGTCGAGGTCCACCGGCGCCTCGTCGCGGCGGCCGAAGATGCGCGGCAGCTCCTCGTCGGTCTCCTCGTCGGCGTCGAGATCGACGGCGGGAGCCGTCGGCGCGGCCGTGGCGGCCGGCACGTCGCCACCGCGCAGGCGGGCGCCGAGACCCTCCGACAACGTGCGCTCGATCTCGCGCCATGCGGCGGAATCGTCCTCGTCCATCCGGCGGGCGGCCGGACGCGGCGGCTCGGGCGCACGGGCGGACGCCGCCGGAGCCGGAGCCGTGTGCGCAGCCTGGGACGGCGCCGGACGGGCCTGCTCGCGCCGCGGTTCGGCGGCGGGCGGCGGCGCGGACATGGCCGCGGCGGCCGTCGGGCGCGACGCCTCGAGATCGCGCGTGGCGAGGCGCTCGACGGCCTCGCCGATCGCGGTCAGCAGCTCACGGTCGCGGCGGGCGCCGGCGCGCAGGTCGTCCTGCAGGGCGGCGAGGTCGCGCTGGATGATCGCGATGCCGGCGTCGAGCGCGCGGTCGTCGTCGCGCGGGGCGGCGGCGACGCGGACCGGGTCGAGCGCCTCGCCGAGCACCTGCTCGAAACGGGCGAGGGCGTCGGCGATCTCGGCCGCCTCGGTCGGGCGGGCGTCGAGCCGGCCGGCGATGTCGGCGAGCCGGTCCTCGATGCGGGCGAGAGCGTTCGGGTCCGCCTGCGGCGCCGCGACGAGGAGATCGAGGCGGTCGGCGAGCTGGCGCAGCTCGCGGTCGAGGCCGGCCGGTGCCAGTGCGAGGCGGCCGACGTCGTCGCGCAGGTCGACCAGCGTGCTCTCGATCCGGCCGAGATCTGGTCCGCCGCGGCCGCCGACGCCGTCGAGCGAGCGGGCGAGGTCGAGGATGCGGCCTTCGAGCGAGACCAGCAGCGTCTCCGAACGGTCGGCGTCGAGATGGTGCTCGATCCGCTCCAACGCCTCGATCAGGCCGTCGGGCACGCCGGAGACCATCGGCGCGGGCGCGGCGGCCGACAGCTTTTCCTCGATGATGCGGGCGAGGCGGTCGAAGCGCGGTTCCAGCGCGTCGAGGCCGGCCGGGTCGGCGGAGACTTCGATGCGCTCCAGCCGCTGCACGATCTCGGCGAGGCGGCTCTCGAAGCCGGGGTCGGCCAGCACCTCGCGGGCCGAGCCCATGCGGTCGACGCGGGCGGCGAGGTCGTCGATGCGCTCGAGCAGCGCGGCGGTGCCGGCGGCGGGATCGCTGCGTTCGACGGCGCGGCGCAGGCCGTCGAGGTCGGCGGCCATGCGCGGCACCGCGCCGACGCTGCGGGCGACCTCGTCGAGCGAGCGGCCGTGGCGCTCGACCAGGGCGGCGACGTCGGGAATCGCACCGGCGCGGGCGTCGACGCCGGCGAGGCGGTCGGAGATCTCGGCGAGGCGGCGGGCGAGGTCGGCATCGGGCTCCGGCGGCACGGCGAGCGCGGAGACCCGGCCGGCGAGGCCGTCGATCCGGCTGCCGAGCTGCTCGAGGCCGCGGGCGGTGGCGCCCGGGTCGAGCGAGCGGCGCAGCGCCTCGACGTCGGACGCGATTCGCGGGATCGCCTCGGTGGTACGGGCGATGCCCTCCACGGAGGCGGTCTGGCGCTCCATCTCGTGGGCGACGCGCGGCAGCTGCTCGGCGCGCTGGGCGAGCTGGGAGAGCAGCGCGTTCTGGCGCTCGACGTTCTCCTGCCAGCGCTCGACGTTGTCGAGCCGGCCGAGGCGGCGTTCCACCGCCAGCATCTGCTCGACTACGTCGGCGAGGCCGATCTCGACGGCCCGGACGGCGTCGCGGTGGTCGAGACCCTTCACCGCGGCGGCGAGCGTGCCGACCTGCGCATGGAGGGCGGTGACGGCGTCGCGGTCGACGCCGCGGTCGAGCCGGTCCGACAGGCCGTCGAGGCGGTCGAGGATCGTGGCGGCCTGCTGGTCGCTGGCGAGGCCGCCGAGGTTGCGGCGGACCTCGCCGAGGCGCTGGACGAGCTCGGCGAGCGCGCGCGGGTTGTCGATCGCCCCGCGCATCTCCTCGAGCCGGCCGACGATCTCGTCATAGGCACCGGCGAGGGCGCGGGCCGGATTGGTCGCCGCCGCCTCCAGGACGACGTCGCGCAGGCGTGCGACGTCGTCGCGCAGACCCGCGACGCTGCGCTGGTCGGCGGCGGTGCGACCGACGTCGTCGATGCGGCCGCCGAGGTCGCGCAGCGCCTCGGCGTGGCCGGCGACGTCGAGACGCTCGACGGTGCGGCGGAGGTCGCGGAGGTCGCCGCGCAGGTCGTCGACGAAGGCGGCCTCGCGGCGGTCGCGCGGCATGGCGGCGCGCGGCTCGGATTCGGGGAAGCGGGTCTCGCGGGCGGCGGTCTCCGGTGCGCGGGCCTGAGCCGAACGGAGATCGGAGGCACGGAGATCGGAGGCCCGGAGATCGGCGCTGCGCGGCTCGGCGGGTCGGCGCGGCGGCGTCGGTTCCTCGGCCGCGCGGGACGGCTGGACGCGCTCGTCGGGGCGGCGCTCCAGGGCGTCGCGCTTGCGGGCGATCTCGTCGATGGCACGCTGCAGGTCGACGCCGCGCGGGGTCGCGGCCCGGCGCGGCGCCGGATCGGCCGGCGGCGGCGGGGCGGCGCGACGGGTCGGGGCCGGCGGCGCGGCGGCCTCGTCGCGGGCGTTCGACAGCGCCCGGATCCGCTCGCCGAGGCGGTCGAGCGAGGTCAGGATGCGGTCGACCGGCTGCTCGGCACGCGCGGGGCCGGCGTCGGGCTCCCGCCCGATCCGGTCGTCGCCGAGGTCGTCGCGCAGGCCTTCGCCGGCGAATCGCGCCTGGCGGCTGGACGAACGAGACGTCATGCTCCATCTCCCGCACGAATTCCTGCGGCCGCCGCGGGCGACCGCGTGGACCGGCGCAGCGCGCCCCACCCATGTCCACGGCTGCAACTTTCCTTAATCAGGGTAAACGACGGGTTAACGCCGCAACCCGATCGCCGGACTTGCTTAAGGTCCGTGAAGGGCCGTTAAGGCGGAACGGTTGCCGTGACGTCAGCGTCATGGCATGGTCGGGCCTGACGCACACGGAAGGTGACGATTTCCGTCCCATCCCGCCCCCGAACGACGGCAGAGCGATGATCCAGTCCGACACCGAAGCCCACGACTTCTCCCGCAGCGCCATGGTCGACGACTTCGACGGCGACGACGGCGACATCGCCAAGGGCACGATGTTCACCATCGGCGACCTCGCGCGCGAGTTCGACGTGACGCTGCGCACCCTGCGCTTCTACGAGGACAAGGGCCTGATCAACCCGAAGCGCGACGGCATGAACCGGCTCTATTCCCGGCGCGACCGCGCCCGGCTGAAGCTGGTGCTGATGGGCAAGCGGGTCGGCTTCTCGCTGACCGAGATCAAGGACATGCTCGACCTCTACGACCTGCGCGACGGGCAGGTCACCCAGCTCAAGGTCGCGCTCGGGCGCTTCAACGAGCAGATCGCCGTGCTCGAGCAGCAGAAGAAGGACATCGAACAGGCCCTCGGCGAGCTGCGCCGCACCACCTCGGTGGTTGCCGGTCTCCTGAAGGAGAAGGAGGCGGCCGGGCAGAAGTGACGGCGCCCCTCGCGCCTGTTGCGCTCGGCCCCGACCTCGCGTATACGGAAGGTGACGTTTACGCAAACGGAAGGTGGTTGCCGGGAGGGCGACCACCGGGCGGTTCGCCCGCCCCTGCCGGAGGAAGTCGATGCCGATCTACCGCGCCCCCGTCGAGGACACCCTGTTCCTCCTGAACGACGTGCTCGGCCTCGAGCGCCACACCAACCTGCCCGGCTTCGCCGACGCGACGCCGGACATGGTCGAAGCGATCCTCGGCGAGGCCGCCCGCTTCGCCGAGGAGGTGCTGCAGCCGCTGAACCGGGTCGGCGACAAGGTCGGCTGCGTGCGCGGCGCCGACGGGACGGTGACGACGCCGCCCGGTTTCCGCGACGCCTACGAGACCTATGCCGCCGCCGGCTGGGTCGGGCTCTCCGCCGATCCCGCCTTCGGCGGCCAGGGCCTGCCCTACACCCTCGCCGCCGCGGTCAGCGAGTTCGTCTCCTCGGCCAACATGGCCTGGGGCATGTACCCGGGCCTGACGCAGGGCGCGATCGCCGCGCTCGCCGCCCACGGATCCGACGACCTCAAGGCGCTCTACCTGCCGAAGATGGTCGCCGGCACCTGGACCGGCACCATGAACCTGACCGAGCCGCACTGCGGCACCGACCTCGGCCTGTTGCGCACCAAGGCCGTGCCGGCCGAGGACGGGTCCTTCCGGATCACCGGCACCAAGATCTTCATCTCCGCCGGCGAGCACGACATGGCGGAGAACATCGTCCACCTCGTCCTCGCCCGCATCGAGGGCGCGCCCGAGGGCGTCAAGGGCATCTCGCTGTTCGTGGTGCCGAAGTTCCTGCCCGACGCGGCCGGCGCCCCCGGCGCGCGCAACGCCGTCTCCTGCGGTGCCCTCGAGGAGAAGATGGGCATCCACGGCAACGCCACCTGCGTGATGAACTACGACGGCGCCACCGGCTGGCTGATCGGCGAGGCGCACAAGGGCCTGAGGGCCATGTTCACGATGATGAACGAGGCCCGCCTCGGCGTCGGCGTCCAGGGCCTCGCCCAGGGCGAGGTCGCCTACCAGAACGCCGCCGCCTACGCCAAGGACCGCGTCCAGGGCCGCGCGCTCACCGGCCCGAAGGCGCCCGACAAGGCCGCCGACCCGATCATCGTCCACCCCGACGTCCGCCGCACGCTGCTCGCGATCCGCGCGATCAACGAGGCCGGCCGCGCGCTGATCCTGCACACCGCCCTGATGTCCGACGTCGCCCACCGCGCCGGCGACGACAAGGACCGGCAGGCCGCCGACGACTTCCTCGGCCTGATGACCCCGGTCATCAAGGGCTTCCTCACGGACAAGGGCTTCCAGGGCGCCGTCGAGGCCCAGCAGATGTTCGGCGGCCACGGCTACGTCGCCGAATGGGGCATGGAGCAGTTCGTCCGCGACGCCCGCATCGCCATGATCTACGAGGGCGCCAACGGCATCCAGGGGCTCGACCTCGTCGGCCGCAAGCTGCCCGCCAACAACGGCCGCGCGATCCAGGCCTTCTTCCGCGAGATGGCCGGCTTCGTCGCCGAACGCAAGGCCGACCCGGTGCTCGGCCCCCTGGTCGCGTCGCTCGAGAAGGGCGTCGGCGACCTGCAGAAGGCGACCATGTGGTTCATGGCCAACGCCCTGAAGAACCCCGACAACGCCGGCGCCGGCTCGACCGACTACCTCGCCCTCGTCGGCCACGTCGTGCTCGGCTGGATGTGGGTCCGCATGGCCGAGACCGCCGAGCGCCTCGTCGCCGCCGGCGATCCGCGCCGGGACATGCTCGAGCGCAAGAAGATCACCGCCCGCTTCTTCATGGAGCGCCTGATGCCGGAGACCGGCGCCTGCCTCGCCAGGATCTCCGCGGGGTCCGAGGCGATCATGGCGCTGCCGGCGGAGGCGTTCTGAGCGGGGTTGGTAGGCAGTAGGGCTTCGGCAGTCGGCAGTCGGCAGTCGGGCTTCGCCGGTTCGCGATGCGGCGGTTCGGGATCAGGCGCACGGCCGATCCCACCCTCGACGAACTCCCTCCCCCCTGGAGGGGGAGGGTTGGGGAGAGGGGGCCGACGGGCCGAGGTTTCAAGTTGCGGCCGTCCCGCGTGGGTCGGCCGAGCAGGTCCGAGGGCGCGGCGTCGGCCCCCTCTCCCTGTCCCTCCCCCTCCAAGGGGGAGGGGACGCGGTGGGGATGGTCCGCCCGATGGACCGGGGTGATGACTCGCAGGCGGCGGTTCGGTGGTGGGTGCCCGGCTCCCACATCTTCCACGAGCCCCCTCCCCCTTGGAGGGGAGGGTCGGGGAGAGGGGGCAGACGGACGGAGGTTTGAGGTCGGGGCGACCCCGGCACGCCTCGGCCGGCGACCGGCCCCCGGCGCCGGCGCGGATACGAGAGAACGGTCCCGGAGGGGACGACGGAGGAGAGATGACCGAGGCCTTCATCTACGATCACGTCCGCACGCCGCGCGGACGCGGCAAGTCGGACGGCGCGCTGCACGAGGTGCCGACCGTCGAACTGGCGGCGACGGCCCTGCGTGCCCTGCGCGACCGCAACGGGCTCGACACCCACCTCGTCGACGACGTCGTGCTCGGCTGCGTCGACCCGGTCGGCGAGGCCGGCGGCGACGTCGCCCGCTCGGCGGTGTTCGCGGCCGGCTACGGCGACCACGTGCCGGGCATCCAGATCAACCGCTTCTGCGCCTCCGGCCTCGACGCGGTCAACTTCGGCTCGGCCCAGATCCTCGCCGGCCAGCACGACATGATCGTCGCCGGCGGCGTCGAATCGATGTCGCGCGTCGGCATCGGCGCCTCCGGCGGCGCCTGGCCGATGGATCCGGACGTGGCGATCCCCGCCTGGTTCATGCCCCAGGGCGTCTCGGCCGACCTGATCGCCACCAAATACGGCTTCTCTCGCGACGACGTCGACGCCTACGCCGTCGAGAGCCAGCGCCGCGCCGCCGCCAGCTGGGCCGCCGGCGCCTTCGACCGCTCGGTCGTGCCGGTCCGCGACGTCAACGGCATCACCATCCTCGGCCGCGACGAGCACATGCGGCCGGGCACCGACATGCAGTCGCTCGGCGCGCTCAAGCCGTCCTTCGTGATGATGGGCGAGATGGGCGGCTTCGACGCCGTCGCCGTCCAGGCCCACCCGGATGTCGAGCGCGTCGAGCACGTCCACCACGCCGGCAACTCCTCCGGCATCGTCGACGGCGCGGGCGCTGTCCTGATCGGCAACGCAGAGGCCGGCGCGGCCGCCGGCCTGAAGCCGCGCGCCCGCATCCGTGCCTTCGCCAACATCGGCTCCGACCCCGCGCTGATGCTGACCGGCCCGGTCGACGTCACCGAGAAGGTGCTGAAGCGCTCGGGCATGACGATCGCCGACATCGACCTCTTCGAGGTCAACGAGGCTTTCGCCGCCGTGGTGCTGCGCTTCCAGCAGGCCTTCGGCCTCGACGGCGACAAGGTCAACGTCGCCGGCGGCGCCATCGCCCTCGGTCACCCGCTCGGCGCCACCGGCGCCATGATCCTCGGCACCGTGCTCGACGAACTCGAGCGGCGGGACCTCAACACGGCCCTCGTCACGCTCTGCATCGGCGCGGGCATGGGCACGGCGACGATCATCGAACGGGTGTGAGGGACGAGCGGACGGCGGGCCGAAGCGCCTGCCGCCGCGCTTTCCACGAAGGGCCTGGTCCGCGGAGGCGGACCATCCACGAAAGACCGCCCGCCCCGTGACCCCTCGTGGATGGTCCGCCGCCGCGGACCAAACCGACGAAGGAAGGGGGCGTGCCGCGACGACACATCCGCGGTCGAGCCCCCCGGGCTCCCGCCCATCCCATTCGGAGGCAAGCCTCGTGACCTACACCCACTTCACCGTCGAGACCGACGCCGACGGCGTCGCCCTCGTGACCTGGAACTCGCCCGACCGCTCGATGAACGTCTTCACCGAGGCGGTGCTGCGCGAACTCGCCGCCATCGTCGAGGCCGTCACCGCCGACGCGGCGGTCGAGGGCGTGGTGGTCACGTCCGGCAAGCCGGGCTCCTTCTCCGGCGGCGCCGACCTCAAGATGCTCGAGGGCCTGCTGAAGGCCTTCCACGCCCGCAAGGGCGCCGATCCCGAGGGCGCCGCCAAGGCGCTGCTCGCCGACGTCTCGGCCATGGGCGCGCTGTTCCGCCGGATCGAGACCTCCGGCAAGCCCTGGGTCGCGGCGATCAACGGCACCTGCATGGGCGGCGCCTTCGAGCTGGCGCTCGCCTGCCACGCCCGCGTCGCGGTCGACGACGAAGGGGTCAAGATGGGCCTGCCCGAGGTCAAGGTCGGCATCTTCCCCGGCGCCGGCGGCACCCAGCGGGTGATGCGGATGACCGACGCGCAAGGCGGCCTGACCTTCCTCCTCCAGGGCCAGACGCCCGGCCCGAAGAAGGCGCTCGCCCAGAAGCTGATCGACAAGGTGGTGCCCGCCGCCGAACTGGTCGAGACGGCCAAGGCCATGATCCGCGCCGGCCTCGACCCGAAGAAGCCGTGGGACAAGGACGGCTTCAAGGCGCCGGCCGGCAAGGTCCAGTCGCCCCAGGGCTTCCAGTTCTGGCCGGCCGCCAACGCGATCTATCGCCGCGAGACCTTCGACAACTACCCGGCCGCCCGCGCCATCCTGAAGGTCTGCCACGACGGCCTGCAGCTGCCGATGGATCTCGCCCTGCGCGTCGAAGCCCGCCACTTCGCCCACGTGCTGACGACGAAGGAAGCGGCGGCGATGATCCGCTCGCTGTTCGTCTCGATGCAGGAGCTGAACAAGGGCGCCCGCCGCCCGGCCGGCGCGCCGGCGACGAAGCTGCGCAAGGTCGGCGTCATCGGCGCCGGCTTCATGGGCGCCGGCATCGCCTACGTCTCGGCCGCCGCCGGGCTCGACGTCGTGCTGATCGACCAGAGCCTCGAGGCCGCCGAGAAGGGCCGCGCCCATTCCGACAAGCTGATCTCCGACCGCGTCGCGAAGGGCCGCGCCAAGCCGGCCGACCGCGAGGCGCTGCTCGCCCGCATCACCGCCACCGACGACTACGCGGCCCTCGCCGGTTGCGACCTCGTCGTCGAGGCGGTGTTCGAGGACCGCGCGGTCAAGGAGGCGGCGATGGCAAAGGCGCGTGCCGTGCTGCCGGCCGGTGCGGTGTTCGCCTCCAACACCTCGACGCTGCCGATCTCCTCGCTGGCGCCGAACTGGCACGCCGAGGCCGACTTCGTCGGCATCCATTTCTTCTCGCCGGTCGACAAGATGATGCTGGTCGAGGTGATCCGCGGCCGCAACACCGGCGACGCCGCGGTCGCCCTCGCGCTCGACTTCGTCAAGGCGATCCGGAAGACCCCGATCGTGGTGAACGACAGCCGCGGCTTCTACGCCAACCGCTGCGTCACCAACTACATGCTGGAAGCGCACCTGCTCTTGACCGAGGGCGTGCCGCCGGCGATGGTCGAGACCGTCGCGCGGATGGCCGGCATGCCGGTCGGGCCGCTGTCGCTCAACGACGAGGTCGCCGTCGACCTCGCCTGGAAGATCCTCCAGGCGGCCAAGAAGGACCTCGGCGACGCCGCCGTCGACCCGCGCCAGGAGAAGCTGCTCCACGGCATGGTGGTCGAGCGCGGCCGGCTCGGCCGCAAGAACGGCAAGGGCTTCTACGACTATCCCGCCGAGAAGGGCGCCAAGAAGACGCTCTGGAAGGGCATCGCCGAGATCGTCGGCGCGCCGAAGCCGGCCGAGGCCTTCGACGTCGCCGAACTGAAGCACCGCCTGCTCGCGGTGCAGGCGCTCGAGGCGGCGCGCTGCGTCGAGGAGGGCGTGGTGACGGACGTCCGCGAGGCCGACGTCGGCTCGATCCTCGGCTTCGGCTTCGCGCCCTTCACCGGCGGCACGCTGTCCTGGATCGACGGCATGGGCGCGGCGGCCTTCGTCGCGCTCTGCGACGACCTCGCCGCCCGCCACGGCGCCCGCTTCGCCCCCCCGGCGCTGCTGCGCGAGATGGCCGAGAAGGGCGAGACCTTCTACGGCCGCTTCGCCCCGCCCGCCGCGGACAAGGCCGCCGCCTGACCGGACCTCCTCCGGCCCGGACGCGATCGAGGACCCGGGGCGCCGTGCGGCGCCCCGGGTCCTCGCGTTTTCGGGGCCCGGTCACGGCCCGACCGTGGCGACCGCGTGGCGGGACCGTGGACCCGCGACGACGGCGGTCGGCGTTACACCGCCTGCAGATTTGATCGGCGGTGGAGCGGTATCCTCGATCATACTGGAAATACACGTGGCGGATCATTGAACGACGATGTCGAATCCGCACGGTATCGTTCAGGGTACCGAAGAAGAAAATTGACCTCTCCAAGGGCCCTCGACGCGGAGGGCGGATCAAATATTGGCGGACACCGCCCGTACAAGGGCGCGCACGAACTCGTGATCCTGCGATCGCGCGATGGTGTCGGGGATGTGACGTGCGTTCCTGCCGGCACGGGTGCAGGTTGAGGCCATCGGGAACGACGCGATGCCGAGGCTGGTCCGGGCGGCGCGTCGACGGAGCCGGGACGGTGGCGCGACCCCCGCCACTTCGAAGACCAGGGAGACCATCATGAAGTATCTCGCCGCCGCTTCCTTCGCGATCCTCGCGCTGTCCGTGGGCGCCGCCTCGGCCGCCTCGGTCACCTACTACGACCCGGCGGAAGCCGAGTTCCGCACCGACCAAGTCAACCCGAACCCGGCGCCGGTCACCGTCGCCGCCCCGGCCGCGCAGACGGTCGACGTCTACGACCCGGCCGAGGCCGAGTTCACCAAGGTGCCGATGCCGCAGGCCGGCTCGGTGATCACGACCCACGCGCCGGCCGCGCCCGCCCGCAACGGCGGCTGGGACCCGGCCGACAATTGATCGGCTCCAGCCGGGGACCCGCGACGCGGGTCCCCGCAGCGAACGCCCGCCGTGCCCGACCGCACGGACGGCGACCCGGCCGGGGCCACGGTGCCCCCCATTCCCACACCCCGCGCCGGAAGAAGGGCGTCGGTCCCCGGACCGGCGCCCTTTTCGCGTCGTGGACGCGGCGGCACACGGTCCCTCCGGGGCACGCCACCCGTGTCCGCCCGCGATTGACCGCCGGCGATTCGGCCCGTTACATCCGGCCATGAGCACCGCCGATCCCGTCGCCATCGCCCGCGCCCTCCTGACCTGCCCGTCCGTGACGCCCGCCGAGGGCGGGGCGCTGACGACGCTGGAGGCGCTGCTGAAGCCCGCCGGATTCACGGTCGACCGGCCGGTGTTCTCGGCACCGGACACGCCCGACGTCGAGAACCTGTTCGCGGCGATCGGCGGCGGCGAGCGCCACCTCTGCTTCGCCGGCCACACCGACGTGGTGCCGCCCGGCGACGTCGCCGCCTGGAGCCACGGCCCCTTCGAGGGCGCGATCGTCGACGGCCTGCTCTACGGCCGCGGCGCGGTCGACATGAAGGGCGGCGTCGCCGCCTTCGCCGCCGCCGCGCTCGACTTCGTTGCCGAGCGCGGGCCGGACTTCGGCGGCCGGCTGTCCTTCCTGATCACCGGCGACGAGGAGGGGCCGGGCGTCAACGGCACGGTCAAGCTGCTCGAATGGGCGGCGGCGCGCGGCGAGAAGCTCACCGCCTGCGTCGTCGGCGAGCCGACCAACCCGTCGGTGCTCGGCGAGGCGATCAAGATCGGCCGCCGCGGTTCGCTGTCGGGCACCATCGTGATCCGCGGCGTCCAGGGCCACGTCGCCTATCCGCACCTCGCCGACAACCCGATCCGGGCGCTGCCGGCCTTCGTGACCGCGCTCTGCGTGCCGCCGCTCGACCGCGGCTCGCCCGACTTCCAGCCGTCGAACCTCGAGGTCACCACGGTCGACACCGGCAACCCCGCGACCAACGTCATCCCGGCGGCGGTGCGGCTCGCCTTCAACGTCCGCTTCAACGACCACTGGACGATCGAGAGCCTGAAGGCCGAGCTGCGCGACCGTACCGCCCGCGCCGCCCAGGACGAGGCGCTGCGCGGCAGCGGCGCCCCGCTGGTCGACTACGAACTCGCCTTCGAGACCACCGCCTCGGACTGCTTCCTGACCACCGCGCCGGACCTGGTCGAGGGCGTCGCCGACGCCGTCGAGGCCGTGGTCGGCCGCCGCCCGGAGCTCTCGACCGGCGGCGGCACCTCGGACGCGCGCTTCGTCAAGAACTACTGCCCGGTCGTGGAGTTCGGTCTCGTCGGCGACACCATGCACAAGGTCGACGAGCGGGTCCCGGTGGCCGACCTCCTGACGCTGAAGCGGATCTACCGGACCTTCCTCGACCGCTACTTCCCGGTCTGAGCGCGATGCCGAGCCCCGACGAGATCGCTCGCGCCGCGGGGGCGGCGTGGGCGCTGTTCCGCGGCGATCCCGCCGGGCTGCGCCGGCTCGACCTCTCGGTGGACGGCTTCTGGCGGTCGTTCTCGGTCTTCGTGCTGACCCTGCCGGCGCTCGGCGTCGTGATCGCGGCCGAGCGGCTGGCGATCCTCGAACACAGCGCCTACACCGCCGAGACCTTCCCGGCCGGCGCCTTCCTGGTGTCGCGCTTCCTCGGGCAGATCCTCGCCTGGGCCGCCTATCCGGCGGTGCTGGCGCTGCTCGCCCGCCCGCTCGGCTTCGCGCGGGTCTACGTGCCGCTGGTGGTGGCGCTGAACTGGTCCACCCTGATCGCCATGGTGCCGGCAACGCTGCCGAGCCTCTTGTACGTCCTCGGCCTGATCTCGGGCGACGCCGCCTTTCTCTGCGGCCTGTTCGCGCTCGGCGTGGTGCTGCGCTACGAGTTCGTGGTGATCCGCCTCGCCACCGGCGCGCCGGTCGCCTTCGCGGCCGGCCTCGTCGCGCTCGACTATCTGGTCTCGGACGCAATCTTCGAGATCGCCGAGCGCATCGCCGGGATCTGATCAGCGCTGCGCCGTCGCCCAGTGCGGGTGGATCCACGGCTCGGCGTTGGAGCGCGGCAGCGGCGGACGGCCGAGCACGTGGTCGGCGACCTTCTCGCCGGTCATGATCGAGGGCGCGTTGAGGTTGCCGTTGGTGACCTGCGGGAAGATCGAGCTGTCGGCGACCCTGAGCCCCTCGACGCCGATCACCTTGGCGGTCGGGTCGACCACCGCGCCGCGGTCGTCGGCCGCGCCCATCCGGCAGGTGCCGCACGGATGGTAGGCGCTCTCGACGTGGTCGCGCACGAAGGCGTCGATCTCGGCGTCGCTCCGCACGTTGTCGCCCGGCGCGATCTCGCGGCCGCGGTAGGGGTCGAACGGCTTCTGCGCGAAAACCTCGCGGGCGAGGCGCACGGCGGTGCGGAAGTCGGCCCAGTCCTCCGGCGTCGACATGTAGTTGAAGCGGATCCGCGGCGGCAGGCGCGGGTCGTGACCGGTCAGCGTCACCGCCCCGCGCGACTTCGAGCGCATCGGCCCGACGTGGACCTGGAAGCCGTGGCCGTCGGCGGGGGCCTTGCCGTCGTAGCGGATCGCCGCCGGCAGGAAGTGGAACTGGATGTCGGGATAGTCGACGCCGGCGGCCGAGCGCACGAAGGCGCAGGCCTCGAAGTGGTTGGTGGCGCCGAGGCCGCGGCCGGTCAGCAGCCACTCGAGGCCGATCATGCCCTTGGAGAAGAGGCCGAGCTTGCCGTTGAGCGTCACCGGCAGCTTCGAGGCCTGCTGGACGTAGACCTCGAGATGGTCCTGCAGATTCTTGCCGACGCCCGGACGGTCGGCGACGACGGGGATGCCCATCGCCTGCAGTTCGGCGGCCGGGCCGATGCCGGACAGCAGGAGCAGCTTCGGCGAGTTGATCGAGGAGGCCGCCAGGATCACCTCGGCGCGGGCGCGCACGACCTCGATCCGGCCGCCGCGCTCGATCTCGACGCCGACGGCGCGCCGGCCCTCGAACAGCACGCGGCGGGCGAGGGTGCGGGTCATCAGCGTCACGTTCGGCCGCTTCAGCGCCGGCTTCAGGTAGGCGTTGGCGGTCGACCAGCGCTTCCCCTTCCAGACGGTCATCTCCATCGGGCCGAAGCCCTCCTGGCGATGGCCGTTGTAGTCGTCGGTGCGGCCGAAGCCGGCGGCGACGCCGGCCTCGACGAAGGCCTCGTAAAGCGGGTTGGCGCGGGTGCCGCGGGTGACGTGGAGCGGGCCGGCGGTGCCGCGCCAGCCGGGCTCGCCGCCGTGGGCGTTCTCGAGGCGCTGGAAATAGGGCAGCACGTCGGCGAAGGCCCAGCCGCGGGCGCCCATCTCCTCCCAGGTGTCGAAGTCGCGGGCGTGGCCGCGGACGTAGACCATGCCGTTGATCGAGGAGGAACCGCCGATCACCTTGCCGCGCGGCGTCGCCAGCGCGCGGCCGCCGAGCGCGGGCTCGGCCTCGGCGCGGAAGCCCCAGTCGTAGAGGCTCATGTTCATCGGGTAGGACAGCGCCGACGGCATCTGGATCAGCGGCCCGGCGTCGGTGCCGCCGAACTCGATCACCAGCACGGAATGACGGCCGTCCTCCGACAGGCGGTAGGCGAGGGCGCTGCCGGCGGAGCCGGATCCGACGACGACGTAGTCAGCCTCGAGCATGGCGGTCCACCAGGTTCCGGACGTAGGCGCGGACGAGGTCGACGGCCTCGTCGGCGGAGAGTTCGACCGCCGGCAGCGCGGCGCGCAGCCAGAGGCCGTCGATCATGGCGGCGACGCCGCGGGCGGCCGAGCGGGCGGCGGGCGCCGGCATCAGGTCGGAAAGGGCGTGCACCAGATTGGATTCGAGGCGGCGCAGGTAGACCTTGAGCAGCCGCGCCGCCTCGGCGTCGTGCTGGGCCTGCATGTAGAAGGCGAGCCAGGCCGAGATCACCTGCGGGCGGAACTGCTCGGAGGCGAAGTTGCCCTCGACGATCGCCATCACCCGCCCGAACGGCCCGTCGGCGTCGGCGAGGCGGCGGCGGAACTCGGCGCCGAGCTCCTCGAGCAGGTGGCGCATGGTGGCGATCAGGAGGTGGTCCTTGGAGCCGAAGTAGTGGTGCGCCAGCGCCGACGACACCCCGGCGCGGCGGGCGATGTCGTTCATGGTGACGTCGCCCATGCCACGGTCGTGGATCGCCTCGATGGCGGCCGAGATCAGCGCCCTGCGGCGCACCGGTTCCATTCCGACCTTGGGCATTCGTCCGATCTTTCCCGCTGGCGCGGTTGCGGCAGAAGCTTGCCGCCACTCTCATTGGACGGACGCGACA